>NEUO01000072.1 GCA_002304315.1 Verrucomicrobiia bacterium Tous-C4TDCM | reverse complement strand
GCAGGTAGGGATACTTGCGGTGGCCGTCGTCCGGGATGCTGGTGCGCGGCTTGCACCAGATCGCCTCGTGGCCGATCTCGCGACGCAAGCGCTGGAGCCGCTTGCGGTTGACCACGATGCCGTCACCGTTACTCGGGGACGGACCTTTTCACGACACTGACCTTTTCACGACACTACGTTTTATCACGACACTTGTTTTACTCAGGGACGGACCTTTTTACGGGCGTCACCTTTTTACGGGCGTCAGGCCGAGTGGGTGTGGGGGCGGCTTGACGCGACTTGTCCCGAGGCAGAACATTGGCGCTGCAAGCGGGCCCGGAAGGAGGCCCGGCAGATGTTGGATGGAGAAGCTCAGCCGCGGCCGTTTTTCTGGTAACGACCGGGCAGGACAACTCATCAAGCCGAACCCTGACAGCCGGGAATTCCATCCGTCATGATCACTCAAATCCCGAGCAGCCGTCGATACGAATGATTCCCTTGAACAGCCCGGAATGGAGCAGGCTCAAGGATGCCTACGGCTCGGCGGATAAGATTCCCGGGCGTCTTCAAGCGATCGCGGACGGGCCAGGCGACGAGGTTGCCTGGGAGGAGCTTTGGAGCTGTCTATGTCATCAAGGCGACGTCTACACGGCTTCCGTGGCGGCCGTTCCACATGTGATCCACGCAGGACTGAAATGCACGCCCGAGCGGTTTCGAGCCGACTACATCCTGCTGCCTGTGGCGATTGAGAAGGCGAGGATGAGGAGGCCGTGGCAGTTGAGGCCGACGGAGATTCCCGACGACTACTGGTCTGCCGTTCTTCTCTTGGAGTCGCTCTGCGCCATTGCCAGCGAGGCTGGGCATGACAACGCGGTTCGTGAGGCCGGGCGGCTTCTAAGGGGCCGAAACGGATCGCGTCCGCTTCCGCAAGAGGCAGGAGGTGAACTTGGCGAATTGTTTGGTCCGAACCGGCCAGACGCCGGTTAAGTTGCGCTATGGCAGAGTGACAATTGCAGAGGCATGGGCATTCAATCACTCGCGACTTTGGACACCGATCCTCCGGGACGCATTCGGGAATTCGCCATCGCGGGCGGGAGCCCGGGCCCCGCGCCGGGACGTGGCAAGCCGGAAGCTTGGAAAAACATCGGCAACTCCGGGCGTTTGGTGGAGTTCTTCTCCCACCGCCCCACCTCATGAAACGCACCCCATTCCTTCTTTGCGCGACTTTCTTGATGACCTCCGTGGCCTTGCTCGAGGCGGCTCCGGGAAAAAAGGGCAAAAAGCGCCGGGCGGGCGGGGGTGAGGTGGCGGTGCCGGCGGACCAGGTGCCGGCCGCGTCGATTTCCTGGCATTTCTGGACGGCATCGAGCGGGGAGAAGCTTGAGGCGAAATTCCGGGCGCTCGAAAACGGGATCGTGACGGTGGAGAAGCGGGACCAGAAGATCGTGCGCTTCCCGATCGCCCGCTTGAGCGGTGCGGACCAGGAATTCGCAAAAATCTGCAAGAGCGCCCAACCCCGGCCGCCGATGGCCCAGGAAATCATCACGAAGGCCGCGGCGCGGATCGACGATTCGATCAACGCCGGACTCAAGCTGAGCAGCACCGCGCCGAATCCGCCGACCAGCGATGCGCAGTTCGTCCGGCGGCTCTATCTCGACGCGATCGGCCGCATCCCCACCGGGGAGGAGGCGAATTCCTTCCTGACGGATCCGTCGCCGGACAAGCGCGCGAAGTTGATCAACACGCTGCTCAACTCTCCCGGCTACACGATGCAGATGTACAACTGGTTGGCCGACATGCTGCGGGTGAAGGACGACTACGGTAAAGGCGCGAGGGCATTTCTCTACGAGGACTGGCTGAAGGACCAGATCGCCATGAACCTGCCGTGGGACGTGATGGTGCGCGACATGCTGACAGCGGACGGCAAGCTCAACGAGAACGGCGCGGCCGGGTTCCTCCTGCGCGACGCGCAGATGCCGCTCGACGGGGTTTCCAACCTTCTAACGACATTTCTCGGGGCCAACGTTTCCTGCGCGCAATGCCATGACCATCCGTTCGCGGACTGGTCGCAGCGGGATTTCTACGGCATGGCGGCATTCTTCGGAGCGACGGACGGGTACCATGAGGATGTTTACAGGACGTCGCGCCGCCTGGTGAAGAGCGGGGACATTTCGATGGCCAACCAGAAACAGGTTGCGATGCTGTTGGTGGGAAATGCCTACAATCTGGTCGATCTTCCCTCGAATCACCTGAAGTTTCCGGACGACTATCAATACAAGGATGCGAAGCCGGGTGAATCCGTGAAACCCGAGCTGATCCGCTGGACCGAGACCACGAAGGCCAACGACGCATTTCCGATGGACGACGTGAAGCCGTCGAAACTTCGCAATGAATTCGCCGCGTGGATGGTGCATCCGGAAAATCCCCGTTTCGCCGCCAACATCGCCAACCGGGTGTGGAGGAAGGTTTTCGGCATCGCCGTGCAGGAGCCGGTTTCAGATCTGGATGATCCATCGCAGGCCAGCAACCCCGAGTTGTTGGCACAGATCACGACCTACATGAAGCAGGCGAAGTTCGACCTGCGGGAATTCCAGCGCATCCTTTTCAACACCGCCGCCTATCAGCGCCGGGCGAGCGAGGCTCCGGAGGATCCAAAGAAGTTCCGTTTCCAGGGCCCCACGCTCCGTCGGATGAGCGCGGAGCAGGCGTGGGATTCCATCGTCACGGTGACTTCGGGTGGTGAGGCGGACCAGCTTTTGCTCCGGCGCGGCGACAATCTCCAGAAGACGGTCATTCCCGACAACCAGATCAATGCGGCGACCGTCACCAGGGTGCTTGCGGAGCTGAAGGCCGATGGCATCCCGATGCGTTCTGGCGGCGGTGGCAAGAAAGGCGGCAGCATCAATCCCCGCGCCCTTGTCGGGTTCTATGAAGGAGGCAAACCGGAAATCCGCTCCGGCCTGCTTCTCGCGCGGGCCAGCGAGTTGCAACAGCCCGCGCCGGAGAACCATTTCCTGCGGCTGTTCGGCCAGAGCGACCGGCTCGTTTCCGACACGAACACGACGGACGGCAGCGTGCCCCAGATGCTTCAGCTCATGAATGGTCCGGTGCAGGAAATGATCACCGGGGATTCCAAGGCGCTGGTCACCGCGAGGAAGTCGGCAAGGCCCGCCGAACAGATTTCATCGCTTTACCTGAGTTTCCTGAGCCGCCAACCCACCCCGGAGGAAACCGCAACAGCCACCGCCGCGATGGGCAAGGGCCTCGGCCTCACCGACCTCGCATGGGTGTTTCTGAATTCCCGCGAGTTCCTCTTCATCCCCTGATCCCCACGCCCGAACCACCATGAAATCCGATCTGCTCCGGTTCAATGAAATCTCCCGCCGCTCGTTCGTCGAGCGCATGGCACAGGCGGCCTTCGGCCTCAGCCTGCTGCCGTATCTGCCCGGTGAGAACCTGTTTGCCGCGGAGGCGGTCGCGGCCAATCCGGCCGTTGCCCGTGGTCCGGGATTTGGCAAGGCCAAGGCGGTCATCATGCTCCAGTTGTCAGGCGGGCTGAGCCAGATCGACAGCTTCGATCCCAAGACCGGTGCGTCGAAGGGCCCCGGCAGCGCGGTGAGCACCAAGGCGGGATTCCAGGTTTCCTCCTTCCTGCCGGAAACCGCGAAAGTGGCCGACAAGATCACCGTCATCCGCAGCATGACCGCCAAGGTCGGCGTCCACGAACCCGCCCGCTACCTGATGCGCACCGGCTTCGAGAAGCGCGGCACCATCGTCCATCCGACGCTCGGCGCCTGGGCGCAGAACTACCTCGGACCCAGCCATCCGACCCTGCCCAGCAGCGTCTGCGTCAACCGCCCGTCCAACCACGGCAACGGATTTTTCCCCGCCACCATGAGTCCGTTGCCGATCCTCGACCCCGGCGAGGGGCTCCCGCACGCGGTCTCCAGCACCGACGCCAGCATCATGGAGCAGCGCCTCGCACTCCTGAGCGACATGGACCGGAAATTCACCGGCAGCGTGAAGGACAGCAGCGTGGCCGCTTACAATGATTTCTACGAAAGCACCCTGCGCCTCATGAAGGGCAAGGACCTCGAGTGTTTCGATCTCAAGAAGGAGCCTGAAAGCCTGCGTGAGAAATACGGCGCGAACCGCTTCGGCCAGGGTTGCCTCCTCGCCCGCCGCCTGGTCGAGGGCGGCGTCCGTTATGTCGAGGTCGAGAGCGGCGGCTGGGACATGCACAAGGACATCGAGGGTGGGATGGAAGACCGGGGTTTGGAATTCGACACCGCCTTCGCCGCCCTCGTCAGCGATCTCGAATCGCGCGGCCTGTTGGAAAGCACCATGGTGGTCGTCGCCACCGAATTCGGCCGCAAGCCGCAGTTCGATGGCAGCGGCCGCGGCCACCACCCGGGAGTTTTCTCCTGCGTCCTCGCCGGTGGCGGGGCGAAACGTGGCTACGTCCACGGTGCCAGCGACGAGGCTGGCGGACACGTCGCCAGCGATCCGGTCAGCGTCGGCGACCTCCACGCCACCGTCGCCTACGCCTGCGGCATGCCCATCGAGCAAGGCGTGATGAGCCCGAGCGGCCGGCCGTTCACCGTCGGCAACAAGGGCAAGCCCGCAACCGCGGTATTTGCCTGAGCCAAACGGGGCTCCGGCTCGCTCGCCGAAGTAGGAGCGCAGAGGGACGGACAAGTTTCAGCAGGTGCGGTCGCTTGCCAGCGGTGGTGCCGGGACCCATGTTTCGCGCATGGCCTTGGCAGCGGTGATCTTTGATTTCGACGGCGTGGTGATCGACTCCCACGAAGCTCACGAGCGATCCTGGTTCGCGCTCGCGGCGGAGCTTGGGAAAGAACTCACGCGGGAGACCTTTGTCGCCACCTTTGGCCAGCGGAACGAAAGCATCCTGCCCTTCCTCGGCTGGGCGGAAGAGGGTGACCGCGAGCGGATCCAGCAGCTCGGCGACCGGAAGGAAGGGCTCTACCGCGAGATCTTGCGGGCGGAGGGGATCGAGCCCTTGCCGGGGGTCGTGGCCTTGCTGGAAGACTTGGCCGCGGCGGGGATTCCCTGCGCGATCGGCACTTCCACCCCGCGGGCGAATGTCGAGTGCGTGCTGGAGATCACCGGGCTCGGCGGGTTTTTTAAAGACATCGCCGCATCCGAAGACGTGACGCGCGGCAAGCCGGACCCGGAGGTCTTCCTCAAGGCGGCGGCGAAGCTCGGTGCGGATCCTGCGAGTTGCGTGGTGATCGAGGACGCCCACGTCGGGATCCGGGCGGCCAGGGCTGCGGGGATGAAGGCGGTCGCGGTGACGACGACTCATCCGGCGGAGTCATTGGCACCGGAGAAGCCGGACCGGATCGAGGAATCGCTGATCTCGGTGAATGCCGCTTACTTGCGGGGATTGTGGTGAAAGGCCGACCGGCATGCTGGCCTCCGCGGGGAGGCCAGCATGGGGAGGTCCCACTCGGGATTACCCTGTCAGGAGCAACTTCAGAATAAAGTTGTGATAAAGAGATAGCGCGATTTGCAGCGAGCGGGGAAGATTGGGCGCGAAATCGCACCTATTTTCATGGCAGATCCCGATCCAACCGACGAATCCCTCGCCGTTGAACTTGCCTCGCGGTTCTATGAGGTGCTGCTACGCTACCTGCCGCCCAGCACGACGCTCGGCGAACTGGCGGTGCTCACCGAGGTGGCCAAGGGTGTTTACCGCCAACGGCCGGTGACGGTGCGGGAGATCGCACAGAGCACGGGGATCAGTCGCTGGTCGGTGAGCCGGAGCGTCCTGCGATTCATCGAAAGCGGGTGGATCATGGAAAAAAAGGATCCCCGGGACTCCCGGAAAAACCTGTTGGTCTGGACCGAGCAGTCCTTCGAAGGGAACCGGGCCTGGTCGCGCGACTGGATGCGGGTGTGGGCGGAGATGGACCGGTGAATCCGGCGCATGTTCAGACCGTGATCTCGAAGCCCTTGCGATAGCTGCCCTTGAGCAGCGCGTTCGCCTTTTCAGCGTGAGTGCCGGTGAAGGTTTCCTTGGCACCGTCGAGGGTCAGCGCAGCCCCGAGGCGGACCGGCTGCTTGGCGGGATCGACGCCGTTCGCGGCGAGGTTGGCGGCCATGCGGACCACCGCATCGGCGGCGGCGGGGTGGGGGAATGCTTCCTGGATCGCGGATGCGGACGCGCCCTGGCCCAGGTCCCACGAGATGTTGCCGATGTGGGCGAGGGCCGAGGAAAGGTGGCCGCTTTCGGCGGAGTGGATCGGGTCCTGTTTGCCGGAGCGGATCGCATCGACCCAACTCTGGAAGTGCGAGCGTCCACCCTTGAACTCCTTCACCTTCTTGCCGGCGGTATCAAACACGGCGCAGCCGGGTCCGTGGCCGCCGGCGAGCCAGCCGCCTTCGTATTCGATCAGGTTGCCGATCTGCTGGCCCTTGAAGTCATCCATGCCGGACTTGTAGTCGACGCCCTTCTTCGGCAAGCCGCGGACCTCGAACAGGATCGGCGCGGGCTCGTAGCCAAGGAACACGATCTGGGTGTTGGCGACATCGCCATCGTCGTCATGGGCGAAACGGCCACCGCAGGAAATGACGGACTTGGGCAGTTCCTTCGGGTCGCCGAGTGCCCAGCGGCAGACATCGAGCTGGTGCGGGCCCTGGTTGCCGAGGTCGCCGTTGCCATAAGTCGACTGCCAATGCCAGTCGTAGTGGAATTTCCCGCGCTTCACCGGGGCGGGTTCGCGCGGGCCGGCCCACAGCTCGTAATCGACTTCCGCCGGTGCCGGCTTCGGGGCATCGACCTTGCCGATCGACGGGCGCGGCTTGTAGCAGAACCCGCGGGCCAGCCTGAGCTTGCCGAGATTGCCCTCCTTCAACCACGCGAAGGCTTCTTCCCAGCAGGTCTCGGAGCGGCGCTGGAAGCCGTGCTGGATGATCTTGCCGTATTTCGCCTGAGCCTCGGCCAGCTTGCGGCCTTCCCAGACGTTATGGGAAACCGGCTTCTCGAGATAGACGTGCTTGCCGTTCGCCGCGGCCGTGATGGCGATCAGGCAGTGGGTGTGGTTTGGCGTGGCGATGCAGACGGCATCGATGTCTTTCGACTCGCAGAGTTTCCGATAGTCGGCGAAGGCCTCGACCTTCACGCTCTTCTTCCCGAGCTTTTCCACGTTCCGGGCCAGCACCTTCGAGTCGCAGTCACAGAGAGCGACCAGCCGGGCACCCTTCGCGGAAAGAATGCCGTCGATGTGACTTCCACCGCGGCCGTTCAGCCCGATCACCGCGACGCGCAGTTCCTCATTAGCGCCCTGGGCGCGGGCGAGCGGCGAAAGCAGGGACCAGGTGCCGGCGAAGGCGGAGGTGCTGAGGAAATGGCGGCGTTTCATGGGTTTTTGGAGAAGTCCTTCCAGAGCTCCGGCAGTTTCGAGGATTCGAGGCTGCCGTGGTGGAGTACCACAGCGTAACGGAAAGTCATCGACTCCCCTTTCTTCAGGACGAGATTACCGAGGGTCTTGTCCTTCTTTCCTTCGAAGTCGTGGATGCCGAAGGGATTCGCGGCGAGCAGGCCGTAGTCGCGGGCGTGCCACCAGGTCGGGTAGCGGAGGTTGGAGGGGTGATCGAACACCGCGATCACCGCCGGCTCGTTCTTTTCATCGGGGCCGGTGAAGGCGACCCAGTTGGAGCGCTTGCCCCAGGTGACGCCGGCCTTGCGGCCTTCGGAGTCGGCGATCGAGCCCTTCGCGACCGGGCCTTTCTGGCGGAGGGTGCGGTCGACGCGGATCGCGAAGAAGCCCTCCTTGGTGTCACCGAAAGTCGCATCGCCATCGGCCGCGGTGAGCTTCGAGGTGAAGTCGATCATCGTGGTTTTCGCGTCGATCTTCTTGAATCCGTAAGTCCGCGTCTCAGTGAGATGGGTCGCGCCGCCGGCGGTCCAGGCGAGGTCGACGGTGAAGGAGTCCTTCTCGATCCCGACGACTTTCTTAAGCTCGATTTTCGGATCCTTGCCGAACTGCCAGGCCCAGAAGTCGTGGCCGTTGACGTTGCCGTGGCTCATCCAGAACGAGCGGTGGTGCGGGTGGTCCTCGTCTTCCTTGAAGCCGTTCTCCATCGGCCAGCGGCGGCTCAGCACCGCGCCGGAGGCCGACATCAGCGGGGCGCAGTAAGGCACGCGGGAATCGGTGCGGAAGGTGGTGTAAGGTTTCCCGTCGAGTTCGACGTGGATCATCACCGGGTCGGACGTGCCCTTGATGGTGAAGCCCTCATCGGCGAGCAGCGGCGAGGCGAACAGGAGGCAGGGGAAAATCAACCGTTTCATGGCATCACGCTGGAGCGGATCGTCGGATGGCGCGATGGAAAATTGCGGAATAACCGCAATGGGTGACACTCACAGCAGAGCCCCATGTCGGAATTCCAACAGCTCGTCGACGCCCATTACGAAGCGCTTTACCGCTTCGCGATGTCGCTGTCGAAGAACGCCGACACGGCGGCCGACCTGGTGCAGGGGACTTTTTGCATTTGGGCCCAAAAAGGCCACCAGCTCAAGGAGCGGGACAAGGCGAAGACCTGGCTGTTCACCACGCTGCACCGCGAGTTCCTGTCGATCGCCCGGAAAGCCAAGCGCTACAGCGACGAGGAACTGACCGAGGAAATGGCCGGCCGCTTGTCTTCGGAGGACGATGATACCGAGCGGACGATGGATGGCCAACGTGCGCTGGAGCTGCTGGGCGAGCTGGATGAAAATTTCCGCGCCCCGCTGGCCCTGTTTTATCTTCAGCAGCATAGCTACAAGGAGATCGCGGAGATCCTCGACGTGCCGATCGGCACCGTGATGTCGCGGATTTCCCGGGCGAAGGAGATGCTGCGCCGGCGCATGACGTCGGAGCCGTCGACCGCCCCGAAGAACATTCTGCAACTCCAACCGGAGGCTTTGAAATCGAACCATGGATAAGGAGGAAGCCCGATTCATTCTTCGTTGCTTCCGCCCGGACGGCGCGGATGCGGAGAACCCCGACTTCGCCGAGGCGCTGGCCTGGGCGGCGAAGGACCGCGACCTTGGCGAGTGGCTGGCCCGCGAGCGGGCGAGCGACGCCGGCTTTGCCCGGGCACTTGTGGCGGTAAGTATTCCCGCGTCGTTGCGGGAGGAGATTCTGGCGGGTCTGGCGGTCGAGCGCGGTGATGGCACGGGCCTGCCGGACGCTTTCGACACCTGTGTGATCGGGGCGATGGCGGCCGTGGTGCCGCCGCCGGGTCTGCGCGGCGAAATCCTTGCCGCGATGGAGCGGACCGTCGCGCCCGCGCCGGCCTCCCATAAAATCTTGTGGCGTTTCGGCCTGCCGGCCGCTGCCGCCGCGGGGATTGCTTTGGCGTTCCTTCTATCCGGTACCGGCTCGAAGCCGGCCGATCCGCTGCTCGTAAAAGTCCCGGCATCGGGCGGCGTGGTTGCGGTCGGCAATCCGCTGACGATCAGCGTCGTGGAATCCGGATTCATCAAGGCTTTCGAATCTCCTGGATTCACCCTCGATCTGAAGGATCGCGATCACCACGCGCTGTTCAATCACCTCAAGTCCGCCAAACTCCCGTGCCCGACCCGCTGTCTCCCGAAGGGTTTGAAAGGCGTCCCCGGGCTTGGTTGCCGGGAGTTGGAGATCGCCGGCAAGCGGGGCGCAGTCGTTTGCTTCAAGCAGGAGAACGACAAGGTCCACCTGGTGCTCTTCAAGCGTTGCGACGTGAAGTGCAAGCTGCCAGTCAATGGCAAGCCCGATATCCGCAAGCACGGCAACTGGACGGTCGCCCGCTGGGGTGACGAGGAGTGGATCTTCGTCCTGATGGGCAAGGAAGGTGTGGATGCCAAGCGGCTGGAAGGGATGTTCTGAGCGGGGTATTTTCCGAAGACGGCTCCGCTCGATTCCGGAAGGGAAGGGGGGTGGAAGGTTTTCGTGGAGGGGCCGGCATGAGGGTCCCCGGTCCGGGCCTGGTCATGTTGCCCGGGTCGCCAAGCGCTGCGTGGGCGATCCGCACCCGACGAAGGGGCTGACGCAATCCGCGTCCACGAAAAAGCCCGGCCTCCGCGAGGGAGCCGGGCTTTCGGGGAAAAACGGAGCTTACTTGGAAGTCGAGATGAAGCTCGCCTGGGTCGCCCCCTTCTTGAGCTTCTTCTGCTTGATCCAGCTCATCGTGGAACGAAGCTTCTCACCGGTCTTCTCGATGGGGTGGGCGGCTTCGGCCTTGCGGATGGCGTCGAACTTCTTGTAGCCGCCGGTGGTGGCTTCGGCGATCCACTCCTTGGCAAACTTGCCGGATTCGATCTCCTTGAGCTGCTTCTGCATGCGCTTCTTGACGCCGGCATCGATGATCTTCGGTCCGACTGAAACGTCGCCCCACTCGGCGGTCTCGGAGATCGAGAACCGCATGCCGGCGATGCCCGCTTCGTTCATCAGGTCGACGATCAGCTTGAGCTCGTGGAGGCACTCGAAGTAGGCCATTTCCGGCTGGTAACCGGCTTCCACCAGGGTTTCGAAGCCCGCCTTGACGAGGGCGGAAGCGCCGCCGCAGAGGACGCACTGTTCGCCGAAGAGGTCGGTGACGGTTTCCTCGCGGAAGTTGGTTTCGAACACGCCGGCACGGGTGCAGCCGACGCCGCGGGCCCAGGCGAGCGCGATCTCCTTGGCCTTGCCGTCGGCATCGTTGTGCACGGCAATGAGGCCGGGAACACCCTTGCCATCGACGAACTGGCTGCGGACGGTGTGGCCCGGGCCCTTCGGCGCGACCATGATGACGTTGACGTCCTTCGGTGCTTCGATGGTCTTGAAGTGGACGGCGAAGCCGTGGGAGAAGAGCAGGGTCTTGCCCTTGGCGAGGTTCGGGGCGATGTCCTTGTTATAAACCCCGGCGATCTTGGTGTCCGGCACGGCGACGAAGATCACGTCGGCGGCTTTCACGGCCTCGGCGGTGTCCATGACCTCGAAGCCGAGCTTCTTGGCGACTTCACGGGACTTCGACTTCGGGTAGAGGCCGATGATGACCTTGAGCCCGCTGTCCTTCAGGTTGAGGGCGTGGGCGTGTCCTTGGGAACCGAAGCCGATGACGGCGAGGGTCTTCTTCTTGAGCGGCGTGAGCGTCGCGTCCTTGTTGGTATAGATCTTCGCGGCCATGGCGATGAGGTAGGTCTGATGGTGGAATGCCGGAGCCTCCTGGCCGCGGCGGGCGGACACGCTGGACGCTTGATTACGAAGGGTCAAGCGCGCGATTTGACCGTGAGATCTTGCAGAACGGGTTGGAGCACACAGAGATCACCCGCGGGCTGCGGAGGTCCGGTTAGCGGGACGATTCTTGCGGCAGGACAGGCACCTCGCAGAAAGTCAGCGCGGCGATGCCGTTCTTGCCGAAAATCAGATTGTCCTGGGTCCACGCGGTCTCCTTGAGATAGCTCACGCGGGCGGCCGCGACGGGTTTCGCCAGCTTGAGGGTGACCCCATTGCCGGTCACGCTGCCCGAGGCGACCTGGCCCTTTTCCCCGTCCAGATAGATCTGGCTGGCCAAGGAATCCATCCAGATCACCGGTTGGTCGAATTCCAGGACGATCGTGTCTTTTCCACTCGATGTTGCCTTCACGAGATTCGGTGGGGTGATCGGTCCGGCAGGTGCCTTGCCGTGGAGGTCCCGCTCGATCAGCGGCTGGATCAGGCGGGCGAATTCCGCCCAGCCGGCCAGCGGGAAATGGCAGCCGCCGGGCGGCTGGATGCCGAGCGTCGACATCACGCTCAGATTCGAATAGAGCCGCGGCAATGTCCGCTGGATCTCCCGGATCCGGTCCCCGCCGCCACCGTTGCCGGCCATGCTGCACGAGTTCGGCCAGATCTGGAACACATAGGTGTGCTGGAGGTTGGGAAAGTCCCGCTTCCAGCCCGAGGACATTTCGATGAAATAATCCTGATAGGACTTCCAATCGTAGTCCCCGGTGGGGGCCGCCGAGCCCTGGTTGTTCTCCCCCTGGTGCCACAGGATCGCGCGGATGCCGTGGGTCAGCCTGGCCTGCCGGAGCCGCCAGAGCATCCGCCCGTAGATCGTGGTCAGGTCGGTCGGGTCGGCCTCATTGCGCTGGTGCTGGTCGATGCGGGTCCCGCCGACGGCTCCGTTGACGATGAACACGGGGACTTTCTGGCTGGCGAGCAGGCCCTTGGCCAGTTCCATGCCCCACCAGCCGAGTTCGGCTTTTTCACCATTCGACGCTTTCCAAACCGGAAGGCACCACAGGTTTTCGGTGGATTCCTTGCCGTTGGCGGAGGGGCGTCCGTAGCTGCGGATCCACTCGCTGGTTTCCGGCGGCGATTTCTCACCGGTGTCGGTGGCCAGCGCGTTCGATTGTCCCTGGATGATATAGGCATCGCCGCAGACGATGTTGCCCACGGTGTTGAGCACTTTTTCCGCCGTGCCCATCTTGCTGCCGAACTCGACCTTGTACTTGATCAGTCCGGGTTTGAGTTTCACGGCGAACGCGTAGGACCTGTCCGCCGGGAGTTTGAGGCTTTCGGTTTTCTCCAGTTTGTCGTCGGCATAGAGTTTGAGAAACACCGTGTCGGCGGATTCTTCGAGCGTGCCGTTGTAATGGAGGGTGCCGACGTTCTTGTCATCACGGGCATAGAACTGACCGTCTTGCGGTTTTTCGTCCTTCCCGGGCGTCCAGGCCACCCAGGGGTCGCTCGCGGGTTCGGTGACGGCGATGCTTGTCGACCGCGTGACCGGCTCGCCGCCGTTGTGGATCGTCGCCGTCACGGTCAGCTTCCCGCTGTTCTGACTGCGCTTGAGAACGAGCTTCCCCGGCACGATTTCCTTGATCACCGCGATCGGTTCGACCTTCCACTCGATCTTCATCTCCCCGGCCCCTTTGGCTTTCATCGCGTCCAGGTTCTTGATCCGCGGCACCACTTCGACGGCCGCCCGCCCGTCCCACGCGGCCGGAGCCTCGAGCGTGAAATCGGGCTCCTGGATGTCCTCCTTGATCGTGATCGGAATCTCCTTGGTCCGCACCCCGTCGGGATAGACCGCCTTGCATTGCAGCATCGCCGTCCGGTCCGCGGTGACGCGCCCTGCGTCGAACGAGAAGGCGAAGCGGTCGGCCGCCACCAAGGTTTCAACACCCCCGCTTTTGAGCACCCAATAGAGCTTGAGCGCGCCGCCGGCCTGCGCGGAAAAGGTCGCGGTCTTGCCCTCCATCACGGTCGCCGAGGCCGGCGCGACCGCGAACTCCGAACCCGCCCGCACCAGTGGTCCCACCAGCGTCTGCAGCGGCTTCTGATTCTCGTACTGCAATTTCACCCAATCCGCCGGGCGGGCCACGTTGGAAATCCGCACCTCGTCGATGTCGCCGACGAACTTGTAGTTGTTGTACCATCCGCCGATCCACAGGCGCGATGTCGTGGGCAGGTCGAGCAGCGGCGTCGTGGCCCCGTCCAGCACTCCGTTGACATACACCCGTGAATCCTTTTCCGAATAAGTGTGGACCACGTGATACCACTGGTTGAGCGCCAGCGGAGACTTGGCTTCCACGTCGGCGAAGTAACACTGGATCGCGATGCTCGGCGGACTTCCGAAATTCATCATGATCTTGCAGGGCCTTTTTTCCTCGCCCCATGCCAGCACCGTGCCGTTCGTCTGCTCGGCACGGAACCACGCCTCCGTCGTCATCGGCCCGGTGCCCGAAGGATAGGTCGTGATCTTGTCGCCGCCGAAGATCCCCTGTCCACCCGCGAGATGCCGGGCCTGTCCGACGATGCCGCCGGTGGCGGTGGTTCCCTGGTCTTTGGAGTCCGTCGCGCCGGCGTCGTCCACCACCGGGTCGCTCATGTGCCACACGCTGAGGTGGCCGTTCGATGGGTTGAAGACCGCCTTTGGATTCGATTCGGAGACAGCCTCCGCCTTGCCCCAGTGGAGCTTGAGTGGCTGAACCGCGTTTCCCTTGATGCTTGGAACCCGCACCCAGACGCTGGCGGTCCCCTTGCTGGCGTCCCACTCCTCGACCTGGTAGGACAACGGTTCGCCGCTGGCGCTGGAGACGCGCAGATCCGCTCCGTCGGGCTTCGCCTCGTCAAAGTTGAACCAGTCCTTGTCCAAGCGGACGAGCACCGGGAAATCGTTTAGCGAGGCGGAGGGCGGCAAGTTCGCGCCATCGGGCGTGGTAAGCAGGTGGAGGGTCCCGGAATGACGCCAGCCCGGATAGTCGGCGGACGCTGGCTGAATGAATCCGGCGGCGAGGACAATGCCCAGGGCCAGCGATGCGAATGGATCGGTCTTCATGTGATGGATTGAAATTGGCGGGATCTCCCGATCCGGCTGCAAGCAGGATCGGATCATCCTTCAGCGAGGCAGCTCGGCCGGCCGGGCGTCTTTGAATTGGTCGAGCGCGGCCTGAAGTGCCTGGGCAGCCTCAGCGGCCTCGCCCGTGAGAGATGACACCGGAAGCGGGCTCTTCTCGTCGAGGTCCTTGGTGAGGTCGAAGAACCCGCCGCTGCGGTAGAGCTTGAAGCGGTGGTTGAAGGCGAACTCCCGCACGCTCCGGTCATTGCCCTGGCGCGGCGAATACCACGAGTAGATCCACTCGCGCGGCGTGCCTTTCCCGCCGCACAGCTGCGGGAGGAAGCTGCGACCATCAAGCGACCCGGGCACCTTCAGCGCCGCCGCTTCGCAGATCGTCGGCAGGAAATCGGTGGTGTCGACCAGGTCGCGGCACACGGTGCCCTTCGCAATCCGGCCCGGCCAGCTGGCGATCAGGGGCACGCGCATCCCGGCGTCGACGGTGGAACCTTTCTTTCCGATAACCTCGAGGGTGCCCATCATCGAGCGAGTGCCCTTCCCGGTGCCATTGTCCCCGACCAAGATCACCAGCGTTTTCTCGCGCAAGCCGCACTCGTCGAGCTTGGCCACGACCGTGCCGACGAGCTTGTCCATGTAAGTCACCATCTCGCCGAAGTGCGCGTCCTTCCGGTTGACCGATTCCCCCACCGCTTTGGGATCCCAGTCAGGGCTGTCCGGAGTGGGCTGATAGGGGTCGTGGGTCAGCATCATCGGGTAATAGAGCAGGAACGGCTTGTCCTTGTGGCGGCCGATGAAGTCCAGCACGTGGGCGTTCACGAGGTCGGGGCCGTATTCACCATGGGAGAAATCCTTGGCGACCCCGTTGATCTCCAGCCCCGGGTTGGCGTAGCGCGGCGGCCGCCGGGTGTGCTGCCAAAGACAATGGTCGTCGAAGCCGAATTTCGCCGGGAGGTCCAAGGCGTGTCCCAGCTGCCACTTGCCCGCGATGCAGGTCGCGTAGCCCGCTTTCTGGAAATGGTTGGCGAAAGTGACGGACTTCGGATCCATGTTGCCGAAGTTCAGGTAGTTCCGGGCATTCGACAGGCCCGTCATCAACTGCACCCGGGTGGGCGTGCAGAGCGGCTGCGCGAAGCAGTCGGTAAAGCGCGCGCCGCCGGCCGCCAGCCGGTCCAGCACCGGCGTGGGATAGGAGGTGCCGCCGTTCGCGCCGATGGTCTCGTAGCCGAGATCGTCGACCAGGACGAGGATGACATTCGGCGATCCTGCCGGCAACTCGGCGGCGACCGGATGGCGGGCGAGCGATATCAGCAGCGCGAGGACGGTAAGAAGTTTCATCGGAAGACCAGGCCTGCCGATCAGACCGGCCCGATACCCCAATACGCCGCCTGGCAGCACAATGATCAGAAATCGAACCCTGCTCCCGATCATGGGAGCAACTTCAACAGATCGCTCACGACCTGGGGCTGGCTGGCGGTGACGCTTTGCGATCCGGTTGGGTCCGTTTGGTAGTCGAAGAGATCGACCTGCACCGGGGCGAGCGGGTTGCTGCCCCAGCGCACGATGCGGTAGCGCTCGGTTCGCATCGAATAGCCGTTGGTGCCGTTGCGGTTCCAGTAGCTGAGGGCGTTGGCCTTGGCGGGAAGCGCGGGGTCAAGCAGCGCGGGGGTGAAGCTGCGCCCTTCGAGCACCGGGATCGGGACGTTGCAGAGATCGGCGAGGGTGGGGTAGATGTCGATGGCTTCGACGAGCGATTGCGATGCGACGCCGGGTTGTTGCATCCCGGGAACGCGGATCACCAGCGGGCTGCGGAGCGATTCCTCGAGCGTGGTGTGCTTGCCCCAGACGCTCAGCTCGCCGAGCGCCCAGCCATGGTCACCCCACAGGACGACGATCGTGTTCTGGTCGAGGCCGAGGGTGGTGAGAGCTGTTAGCAGCTTGCCGATCTGCGCGTCGGTGTAGCTGACGCAGGCGCGGTAGCCGTGGATCGAGAGCTTGGCTTCGGCGGTGTCGATGGTGTTGGTGCCGCCGTAGTTGCCGAGAAATTCCCCGTTGTCGGAAAGTGTCAGAGCGAGGTTGACGTTGGCCGGCGGCACGTTCGGCGGCACGGTGATGGCGTTGCGGTCGTAGAGGTCCCAGTATTTCTTCGGGGCGTTGAACGGGAGGTGCGGCTTGAAGAAGCCGACCGCGAGGAAGAAGGGTTCGCCCGAGTTCTTATAAGTCTGGAGGCGCTGGATGGCGTCGTTGGCAATCAAGCCGTCGGTGTAGTCGGTGTCTTCCAGCGAGGTGCCGCCGTCGGCTTTCACGCCGATTTCAGTCCGCAGCGAGACACCGATCGTGCGGGTGGTGCCGCCCGCGTAGGCGAAGAACGCATTGCGGGCGCTACCCCAGATTCCGGCGGGGCTGCTTTGCCGTGTCCAGGCTCCGGGCATTTCCAACTGGCCGGCGTCGCTGGTGCCACCCGGGTAGTGGGAGACTTTCCCGAGCGACTCGGTGGTGTAGCCCGCATGGCGAAAGGCCTCGGGCAGGGAATTGGGTGCCTGCGCGGTTCCGATTCCCGGGTAAAGCGAGACAAACGCGTCGTTGCCACCGGCGGTGCCGTTGGTCGGGCGGCGCGAGGTGAGCAGCGCGAAACGCGAGGCACCGCAGGTGGCGCACTGGACGTAGTGGCGCTGGAAGGGACGACCGCTTTGCACCAGGCTGTCGATGTTCGGCGTGTGCATGTAGGTCGCGCCGAACGCGGCGATCTCCGGCCGCAGGTCGTCCACGGCGATGAACAGGACGTTCCGGCGGGCGGGAGCGGGTAGGGGATCGGGCGCGCTGACCCGGTCGCGGACGCGGAAGAAACTGGGCATCGACGCGACCGGGCCGATCCGCGTGGTGCCGCTGGTGTTGGCGGCGAAAACCGGCGCGCCGATCCGCTGCCAATTGAAGAGATCGTTCGAGCCTTCCACGGCATAAGAGCGTCCGGCGGTGGCGTTCCAGCGCAGGGTCGGTCCGCCCCCGACGGGCTCAAGTCGCGGGCCGAGCCCGAACTCGGTGATGGTGAACGCGGTCGTGACCGGCGGTGGCGTGACGGATGCTGGAATGAAGGCCACGTCCACGTTCGTCATCTGGATCTTGTCCGCATTCAGATCGGTGGTCGCTTGGAAGCCGGCGCGGTCGAAGACAAAGGTTTGGGGACTGGTGTCGAGGAAGCTCGTGCTCTGGCCAGCGAACTCCACGGAATCGGAGCTCCTCTTTAACGAAGGCGTGACGAGAAGGCCGCCGCTTGAATTGCGTTCGATGGTGAACGAAAAGTCGTATTTTGAGTTGGTGAGGGCGGTGTTGGGAACAAGAGCCGTCCCGAGATTGCTTCCCGCCCCGGTAGTGCTGGTGAAATGCCCGGTGTTCGGATTGGTTCGCTCTTTCAGCGATCCGGCGGACGACGATGCTGAATTCTGTACGAAGTACCCAAGCCATCCATTGGTGGTCGTGCTGCCGTTGAGAGCGAACAAACCGAAGCGAAAAACACTCGCGGCGGAGGTGATTCCGAACATTTCCGCCGATCCCGAGAGCACGATCCTGTCGCCGGGATTCGCCAGCGTGATCGCCGGGAAAGGCGCGTAGATCGAGGATGCGTCGGCGTTGTCGATGGCACCGCTGCCCCAGGTTGGCGATGCGGTGCCGGTATTGGACAGGGTGGCGGTGCCCGTTGCCTGAGCCCATGGCCCGGTGAGCGGGGTGGCGCACAACGTGCCGTTCAGCGCCGAAAGAGCGAGGACGTGGAAGAATTTCATTCCTCGAAAGAACTGAGTCAGCCGGCTTACGGGGCCACTTCGATCCGATAGAACGCCTTTCCTGCGGGCGGCGAGGGATCGATGAAGGTGTTGGTCGCGAATCCGGTGAAAGTGCTGCCCACCGTATCGGGGAAGGATGAAAGATCAGACGAGCGCTTGAGCACATAACTCGTCGCCGGGGTCATCCCCTCGACGGAAACGTGGAAGGCTCCCTCCACGAAGCCTGAGGTGGTGATCACGGGAAGCGGTGCCGCACCTGCCGTGAAGGTGACGTCGACATTGTTCAGCTGGAGCTTGTCGGCGTTCAGATCGGTGGTTCCCTGGAATCCCACCCGGTCAAAGGTGAACGCTCCGGCGTTGACCGCGGTGTCGGTGAAACTCGCTCCGGCGAACTGCAGCGAGTCCGAAGTCCTGACCAGCGACGTGGTGATGATCAATCCATTCAGGGCATTGCGTTCGAGGGTGAATGAGAAATCATAGACTGCGGAGGTGAGCGCTGAAGTGGCGACGGGCAAGGTTTGGAGGCTGGCAGATCCGCCACCCGAGGTACTGGTGAAAGACGTTGTGTTGACGAGAGCCCGCTCTTGCAGCGATCCCGTGCCAGCCGATGCCGCGCTCTGGACGAAGTAGCCGAGCCAGCCGTTATTGGTGGCACTGCCATTCACATTGAAGAGGCCGAATCGAAAGATGCTTCCGGCTGTACCCGGGCTGATCCCGAACATCTCCACCGATCCACTGAGCACCACCTTGTCGCCGGGATTCGCCAAGGTGATGGTGGAGAACGGGGAATAAATGGACGATGCGTCAGCATTGTCGGTAGTCCCGTCGCCCCAGGTTGGTGAAGCGGTGGTCGTATTGGTCAGTCCCATGGTGGCACCACCGGATGCCTTGATCCAGGTTCCTGTCACCGGGGCGGCTATCGCCGTGCCATGAAGCACGGTCGCGAGAAGGGAAACAGCGAGGACTCGATACTTTCTGCGGCTCATGGGATTCATTGGTTGGTTGGCGGAAGAACGCGGATCGCTCGGCGGCGGCACAACAGCCTCAACATGCCCAAACCGCCAAGCAGGGCAGCCGAAGGTTCCGGCACCGCCGAAAATGTCACATCGACGTTGTTCAGCTGGATCTTGTCGGCGTTCAGATCGGTGGTTCCCTGGAACCCGACCCGGTCAAAAGTGAACGCTCCGGCGTTGACCGTGGTGTCCGTGAAACTCGCTCCGGCGAACTCCAGCGAGTCCGAAGTCCTGACCAGCGATGTGGTGATGATCAATCCATTCAGGGCATTGCGTTCGAGGGTGAATGAAAAATCATAGACTGCGGAGGTGAGCGCTGAAGTGGCCAAGGGCAGGGTTTGGAGGCTGGCAGATCCGCCACCCGAGGTACTGGTGAAAGACGTTGTGTTGACGAGAGCCCGCTCCTGCAGCGATCCGCTACCTCCCGAGGCCGCGTTTTGAACGAAGTAACCGAGCCAGCCGTTGGTATTGGCGCTGCCATTCACATTGAAGATGCCGAAGCGAAAGATGCTTCCGGCGGTGCCGGTGATCCCGAACATCTGGGCCGATCCGCTGAGCACCACTTTGTCGCCGGGGTTCGCCAGGGTGATCGTGGTCATCGGCGAATAGATGGACGACGCGTCGGCGTTGTCCGTGGTGCCGTCGCCCCAGGTCGGTGAGGCGGTGGTCGTGTTGGTCAGGGCCATTCCGGTGGCACCGGATGCTTTGACCCAAGTACCGGTGACCAAGGCACCATTGGCACAGGCATTCAAGGCGACGAAGGTGACGAGAGCGGCGAGTGTGGAATTCTGGCTGCGAGACATTCAATGGGATGGTTCGGGATTGCGGCGAGGCCGGAGCGGGTTCGGCCGAAGAAAAATCCGTGACGTTTCCTGAGGTTTGGAACCTAACTACAAGCGCAGGAATGGGCATTCGACCTGTGGACCGCAAAGGATTTTCACCACTGTTTTCTCGACGACTGGCCGAATCTTTCGGCTACTTCCGGCCATGCGACCGCTGCGTCGACCTTCCATCGTTGAGTTGAGTGCCGAGCACCTTCGGGAGGGCTTGAGGGCGGGCCGGTGGCGGCACGCGCTGCCCGGCGTGGCGCGGCTGGCGGTGGAGCTCGACGTCTCGCGCGACACGATCCGCACCGCACTGCGGCTGCTTGAATCCGAAGGTCTGCTCGGCGCGCGGGGCTTGGGGCGCAGCCGTGCCGTCACGGTTCAAGGGACGGAGCGCCACCGGCTGCGGGTTGGCATACTCCTGCACGACGCGCTGCCGGAGGAGCAAAGTAAAATTGCCCAATTGCTGTTTCAGATCCAGAGCAACCTTGGAGCGAAGGACCAGAAAGTGTTTTTCCTGCCCTAAACCCAGGTCCAGCTCCAGCACGACGTTCCGCGAATCACCCGCATGCTCGGCGAGAACCCTGCCGACGCCTGGATCGTGGTCGCCGGCTCGCATGAACTGTTGGAATGGTCCGCCGCACAGGCCACGCCTTGCCTGGCTCTCTTCGGTCGGGTGGAACGGCTGCCGCTGGCCAGCACCGGGCCCGACAAGCTGCCGGCTTTCCTAACCGCCACCCGCCAGCTCCTTGAGCTCGGGCACCGCCACATCGTCTTCATCGTCCGCCATGCGCGGCGCAATCCGACGCTCGGAGCCACGGAAGCGGCCTTCCTTGCCGAATTGAGCGCCCACGGAATTCCCACCGGACCTTACAACCTGCCGGATTGGGAGGAGACCCCGGAAGGTTTCCTGACCCTTCTCGAAAGCTTGTTCGGCCGGACACCCCCAACGGCCATCATCATCAACGAGACCGCCCAGTTCATTGCCGCGATGGAGTTCCTCGCCCGGCGGCGCATCCATGTGCCGGAGCAAGTATCGCTGGTGGCCACCTTTGACGACCCGGCTTTCGCCTGGTGCGTCTCCGGCATCGCCCACATCAAGTCCGACCCGAAACCCATGGTGCGGCGCATCGTGCGCTGGGTAAGCGCCGTCAAGAAAGGTGCCGCGGACCGCAAATCCATCATCTTCCCGGGGGAGTTCGTGCCCGGCGGCAGCATGGGCCCGGTAGGTCGGGAGTCGGGAAAGAAGTGATCTGACTTCTGGGGCGGCGGTAAGTTGCAATTTCAACAGGCGAGCCGCCCGTTCCCCTCGTCACAACCGGTGCGCGAACGCGGGACTCGCCGTGTTGACGGACGGGTTGCTGATGTTTCGGCAGGATCAAGCTGAGGATTGCCATCGTTGGTCGGGAGTCGCTAGATGCCTCCGATGTCCGTCACCCGCATCTTCCTGATCCGCCACGGGGCCACCGTCCTCACCGCCGAGGACCGCTTCGCCGGCGCCACCGATGTCGAGCTGTCCGACGAGGGCCGCGGCCAGGTCCGGCGGCTGGCGGAACGGCTGAGCCTGATTCCGGTCGATGCCATTTATGCCTCGCCACTCGGCAGGACGATGGAAACCGCAGGCATCCTCGCCGCGCCTCACGGCAAGGACGTGCTGGCCCGCGACGGTTTGAAGGAAATTTCCCACGGCCACTGGGAACAAATGACCCGCAAGGAAGTCGAGGCAGCCTACCCCGACGAAGCGGCGGCCTGGGACCGCGACCCCTATACCTACGCCCCGCCCGACGGTGAAAGCGGGGTAAGCGCTCAACAGATGGGCGTCGGGCGGATCTGGCCGCCGGAGCATCGGTAGCATACACAGATGTGTATGTTGCTGACGATCTCCTCCGCTTCAGGCCGGGC
>NEUO01000071.1 GCA_002304315.1 Verrucomicrobiia bacterium Tous-C4TDCM | reverse complement strand
GGGTCGCGGTCGGATTGCCTTCCATTACAACGCTAACCCAGCATTTTCGGGCCCTTTTGTCTAGCACTGGTTCTCTTCAAGCCATTGCAATGGATCCACAGCCTCAAGCCAATCGCCCTAACTAGCGTCCGATAGGGCGGCCTGAAGCTGCGAACGCACCCCTTTTTCCCGTCCTCCGATCCGAGCAACAGCTCTTCCAATGGCCTTCACTCCAAAGACAGATTCCCCGCTGGTTGACTCCACCCCCGGCGCATGAGCGCCCTGACCGTCACCCTTGGAGCTGACATCACCGCCTTGAAGCGGGCGATGGCCGGTGCCACCGAGTTGGTCGGTGCGTCGGCCCGCAGAATGGACAGACTCACCGGCGCGGGACTGGCTGGCCTTGGCAGGGGCGGTGCGGCCGCCTTGCAGAAGGGCTTCAGTGTCGCCGGAACGGCGTTCAAGGCATCCATCGGCGCGGCGTTGGCCGGCGGGGCCGCTGCAGTGGGTGTGGGCATGAAGGCTGTCACGGCCGCTGCCGACTTCGAGCAGACCAAGGTCGCCTTCACGACCCTGATCGGCGACGCGGCCAAGGCGGAGCAAACTCTCGGCAAGCTCCGCGAACTCGGAGCCAAGACGCCGTTCGAGTTCCCTGAACTTGCGGATGCCGGCCGCAAGCTCATTGCCTTCGGTGAATCCGCCGACTCGGTGCCCGAAACCCTCCGCCGGATCGGCGACGTGTCCGCGGGCGTGCAGGCACCGGTCAACGAGATCGCGGAACTCTACGGCAAGGCGCGGGTCCAGGGGCGGCTCTTCGCCGAGGACATCAACCAGCTCACCGGCCGTGGCATCCCGATCATCCAGGAACTCGCCAAGCAGTTCGGCGTGTCGGATTCCGAGGTGAAGAAGCTGGTGGAGTCCGGCCAGGTCGGCTTCCCGGCCATCGAGCGGGCTTTCGCTTCGATGACCTCCGAGGGCGGCCGGTTTTCGGGCATGATGGACGCGCAGAGCAAGACGACCGCCGGTCTGTTCTCCACGCTCAAGGACACGATCAACGAGGTGTTCCTCACCCTTGGCCAACCGATCAACGACTCGATCCGTGTCCTGGCCGAACAGGCGATCGGTCTCGTCCAGCAGCTCACTCCGCTCGCGACCGAAGCGGGCAAGCGGGTCAAAGACGCCGTGATGTTCGTCCTCGCCGCGTTCAAGAGCGGCCAGATCCTCGACCTGGTTTCCTCCGCGTTGAAGCTCGGGTTCGCGGTGGGGATCAACGCGCTGGTCAACGGCTTCCGCGGGGCCATCGAGTTCTTCTGGAACCTGATCACCGACGGCGCGATGTGGAAGAGCCTTGGCACCACGCTGCTTGGGCTGGCGGTCGGCTTCGGCGCGGCGCTGCTCAACGCGTTCCAAACGCCCATCGTCTATCTGCAATCCGGCATGGAATGGGTGATCGCCCACCTGCTCAAGGGACTGCTCAAGATCCCGGGTATGGACGAGCTGCTCGGCTTCGAGGCCGGCGACGTGGAAACCAACTTCGCCAGCATCCTCAAGGACCGCAAGGAATCGGGCGCGGACCTGTTCGGCATGAACTCCAAGGAGATCGCCGAAGGTGCGCAGGGGCTGATCGGTCAAGGTGCGCCCAAACTTGGCGAACGGGTGGCGGAGGCGGCACGCAAGGCGGGCGAATCCACCGGCAGCGAACTCATCGACACCCGCGGGCTGCGGGACAACTTCGGCAAGGTGGCGAAATCAATCCGCGACACGATGCCCAAGCCAGAGGATGCCGCCAAGACAGTGGCAGCCGCGGGCAAGGTCAGCGGCACCGGAACTTCTGCTTCAATACCCGCCGCCTCATCGCTCGCCCCCATCGTAACCTCGCTCGGCAAGGTCGGTGGCGGCGGCTACTCGACAGGGGCCCTGGACGCCCAACGCGAAAACAACCGGCTGACCGGCGAAACCAACCGGCTGCTCAACGATCTCAACCGGCGGGTCGACAAGCTCGGCGGCGGCGGCCAGGCGGCGTTCGGTTGAGGTCGCCCTCGGCTGAACATGGTGTCAGATTGGTGCCACTTTAGGATTGAACGATGGAGAAATTCCACGACACTCGGCACATGAAATCGTTGGAAAACAAGGCGCTTGGAAAGACCGTTCGGGTCAACCCCCGCTTCCCCGAGGCAACTGCAAAGCGCCTCAAGGAGGCCTCGGCCATCCGCGGACAATCCGTAGCCGCTTTCATTTTGGAGACGGTTTCGCGCGAGGCCGAGCGGGTTCTCGCCGAGGAGCGCTATTGGAACATGAGCCTCCAGGCTGCGGAGAACATCCAGCGGATGCTCGCCAAGCCGCCAGCCATCAATGCCGCCGCCAAGAAGGCGGCCAAGGACCTCGCCGCCCATGTCCGGATTCGATCTTGAGCTCTTGTCGGGAGAGCACGACCGCAAGAGTTTCTGCTGCGGCAAGGAATCGCTGGATCGCTATCTGCGCGAGACCGCCCGGGGACACCTCGCCAAGGGTGTGAGCATCACGCGCGTGCTGGTCGAGCGGGACTCCGGGACACCGAAGCGTATTCTCGGGTTCTTCACCCTCACCTGCACCTTGGCCACGGCCGTCGACTGGCCGGGTGTGCCGAAAGGCCTGGGCACCAAGCCCGTGCCCATGGTTTTGCTCGGCCGACTCGCGGTCGCGGAAGACTGGCAGGGACGCGGGATCGCAAGGCTACTCCTCGCCGCCGCCAGGGAGATCGCGGCAGGATCGATGCGCGCTTCGGGTGGAATCGGCATGGCGGTGGATCCCGCCGACGAACAACTCGTGAAGTTCTACGCCAAATACGGATTCCGCCGAGTGGAGGACGCTTCGCTGCGGATGTTCCTCCCTCTCGATTCGCTCTGCTGACTCGCGGCCTTCGGTTGACGCCACGTCCCGGCCAAGATGCCGAGACACGTTGCTATCCAGCCCGGACGCCTCTACCCGCAGCCGGGCTACTCCGTCCAGATCGACAAGGAGGGCAAGTGGACCGCCACCCAGATCTTCCTCTGCCACCGGAGCTCCGCCGTCGCCCTGATGCCGCGGCCGGGCACGGTCCACCCCGAGATCAACTTCATCGAGGTCTCGCAGGTCACCGCCAGCTTCACCGAGGGCGACCTCGCGGAGATCGTCTGCCAATACGCCGGGGCGGAGGAGAAGGAAGAAGCCGACGAGAAGAACAACGCCGTCTACACGATGGGGCTGTCGCTCTCGGAAGAACCGCTGCTCAGCCACCCGCGTTACAAGGACCTCGAAGACAAGGAGCGCGAGGCGATCCAACTGATCCAGTCCGGCAAGGACAAGGACGACCAGGGAAACAAGCTCCGCGACAAGGTCGAGAGCGACCGTGGCAAGGAAGTCCTCGGCAAGATCGAGCGAGGGCAGACGAGCTACTACAGCCCGCGGGTCACCTGGCGCGAAAGCTGGGTGCGCGACAAGCCGGTCAAGTCGAATGAATTGAACGACATCGGGAACATTTCCGAGCCGTCCGGCGAAGTGCCGGAGCTGGCCGGCGGCCGCAACTGGCTACTCAACGGGGTCACCCAGACGCAGGAGGGCAAGTCATTCCGGATCGAAATGGAATGGCTGGCCAGCGACCGGGGTGGTTGGGACGAGGAAATCTATAAGGACGAGTAATGAACCGGCTGCCACCAAGAAAGAAGCGCGGAGATCCGATCCTTGCCGAGGACTGGAACGCCCTGCTCGATGCCATCGCCTCGCGCACGCCGCGACCGGGGACGGGGCTTGAACTCATCGCCTCGTCGGGTGGCTTCGCCTACTCGCGACCCGGTCCCGGCCTCTCGCCGAATCCCGGGTTGCCGCCCTTCGCGGTCATCGGAATTGAGAAGAAGGACGACAGCTATCAGGTCACGCTCAAGGAAGGCTGGGTGATCGAGCGCAAACCCAAGACCGACGATACCCCGGCGGTGAAGTTCCACATCCCGAAAGTGGGCGAAGAGACGCTCGACACCATCCCGCGCCCACAAGTCACCATGGCCTTCGGCGACACCCTCTGGTGCAAGATCGTCACCGACGAGATGGGAGAAATCAGCGAGGAGCCCGAAATCCTCGCCGCGGCCGAGGATCAGGATGGCAACCATTACTACCCCGAGGACCCGGCGGGATCGGGAAGCGACGGCGAGTATTTCGTGAAGCTCTTCAAGCTGGAGGACGACGGCGGGACGCCCAGGGTGAAGGTCTACCAGCAGAGCGACATCGAGCACTGGGCGCAGCTCTGGACCGGCGAGAACGTCGGAGGAGGTGCCAACGTGTTCAAGGACCACAAGGAGGATTCCAACATCTACCGCTTCCGAACCGTCCGCGGCGACTACGGCATCAGCGAGAACGAGGCCAGCGACGAGGTGGAACTCGACTTCCGGGCGGCCAACGTCGGAGCCGGAAAGCCGGTCTGGGTCGTGCCCGAGCAGAATGGCGAACCAGCGGAGGACCCACCCGACGGACCTGCTGAGTTCCGCTCCATTGCCGAGCGGGTGACCCAGCCGCAAATCCGCGTGAAGTGCGAGCCGCCCAATCCGGGCGACCCCTTGCCCAAGGAGATCCGCATCGAGGGCAACGGCAAGGACGGGGCCATCCTGGTGGATGATGAAGGAACGGTGACCGATCTGGCCCGCTGGCAGGACGGCCTGGTGACCACTCCCGGCGATACCACGCTCAAGGTCGAGGAGTTCAAGGTGTGCGTGAACGGGTATCCCGAGACCCGGAAGTTCCTCACCCTCGCGTGACATGGCTCACCTCATCGCTCCAATCATGGTGGGTGGCTTCGAAATGTGCTGCGACCCTGCCACCAGGCGCACCGCCGCGGTCCTGATCGAGTCGGCCAGCGAGATGGCCCCCAGTGAATGGGAGATCTTCCGCTCCGCCGCTTACGGGGATTCCGAATCCAACCCGAGGGCTGATAGCGAGGAACCGGTGGGCGGCACCGTCGTCTTCGGGATCTGCTGCGGAACCCAGGTCGTGCTGGAGGTCTGGGGAGAGATCGAGATCCTCAACACCGGCTTCGACTGGCTGGAGGTCCGGCTGAACGGAGTGCGGCAATTCTATCACGAGAGCACCGAGATCACCGGCGCCGACCCGTGGGGCAAGGTGGCGGTCGGTCCCTTCAACGTGACGATCAACCTCGATGAGCGCCCCTGCGGCCATATCATCGAGATCGAGGGATCCACGGGGGATGAGATCGCCAACAACGACGTTTGGTGGCGGGCGAAGGTCGTGTCGATCAGTTGACAGCGGCCCACCGGCGTGAGGCTCTACGTCGACCTGGAAACGCTGGAATTGATCGAGGGGCCGGGATTCCGCAACCCGGTCACCTCGCTGCGCTTCAAGCGCGGGGACGCCGCGAAACTGGAGGTGAGCTTCCTCTCAAACGGGACCACCGCCTCCGAGATCGGCAACCCGCTCAGCCTGGAACTCCAGTTCGGGCTCAAGCCGCGCGGGCGCTACGACGTCGGCTACTTGGTCCACGAATCGGCGTGGGTGCTGCCGGCAAGCGGCGCGGCCAGCCCCGTTTACTCCTGCACGCCGAGCTTCAACACGGTCGAACTCGATTCGGCGATGCAGGTCGGTTCTTCCACCGGCACCGAGCTTTCCGAGATCGGCCTCATGGGTGAAATCACCTGGCGCGAGGGCAGCGGCCAGCCGACCTCGACGCGGACCTTCCTCGTCATCGTCGAGAACGACGTGAACCGGGGCACGGAGGGCGTGCCTACCGATGCGGAGCCCGCGTATCCGGCACCTCAAAACATTGCCTTCCATGCAGACGTAGCCGCTGCGATGGCGGCCCACTTGGCCGCAGCGGACCCGCACCCGAACTACCTGCGGCATGACATCCAGGAATCACTGAGCTCGCTTCACCGAACCCGGGTCCGCGCAGCCATCAACTCTCCGGAGGCACCGCCCGTCCTGACCATTCCGATGCAGAACATCGGCGGCACATGGTATCCGGCGGTGCTGGATTTCGCCCCGTCGAACCATGACAGCGGTGCGATGATCGACGGCACTCCCGGATGGCGCGGACGGCTTGCCGCGGTCGATGGCCAGGCATGGCTCTGCACCAAGGACGACATGACCACCACCAACGACGGCTGGATCAGGATCCTAAGCCAGGCAGAACCTCCACCGCCGCCAACCGTCACCCCGGTCATCATCGACAGCTACGAAACCCAGGTTTCGTTCGGCATCGTGGAGGCGGGCAAGAACTACCACGTCCGGTTCGACAACTTCGACTCGCTCCCGATGAGCAGCGACAATTTCGGGATCGGATACGTCAATTACGGGTCCGGGGACTTTTCCAACGTGCAGCTCGTTGCCAGCAATTTCCTTTCGGCGGGCATCAGCGAAACCGCTGACTTCTCGGCCGCCATCGTCGATAGCCCGGCCAGCTTTTCGGACATTTACGCCGAGTTCACCTTCACGGCGGACGCGAGCTTTGATTGGGCCGGCTACTCCTATTTCGGGATGTATGGCTCCGGCGAACAGATCGGCTTCACCGTCACCCTGACCGAACTCTAAGTCCGATTCCACCCATGACCGAACTGCAACAACCAACCGAGCTACGTTCCGCCAAGATCGCACGGCGAATCCGGCTTGAAGATGCGGCCCGGAAACGTCTGGCCGACGGCATCGATATCAACGGCATCACGCTGGCCGCAGGCGAAGCCGACCAGCAGGCGTTCACCCGTCTGCTCACCCTCCTGCGCGAAGCCTACGACCTGCAACCGGACAGTGCCGCAACGACCACGTTCATGAACACCCCGCAGGTGATCACGGACATCCGGGGGGTGCCGCACACGCTGCCTGGAGTCAGGGCGCTCCGCCTGCTGCTCGTGGCCTACGGGGCAGCCATTCGCGAACATTGGACGACCCACGCCACGCGCAAGGCGGCGATCCGCGCGGCAAGCACCCGCGAGGACCTCGACGCCGCAAGCGGGGCCGATTGACACGCCCACCGGACTCATGCGCCACACCTTCGACCTCGACTACATCCTCAAGGCCATCGTCGGCATCGCTTCGCCGCTGGTCGGCGTCATCACCTCCCTGCAAGAGCAGATCGAGTGGACGCTGCGCGTCTCGTCCCTCGTCGTCGGCCTGCTGGTCGGCCTGATGTCGCTTTTCGGCATGATCCGCAAGATGCGCCGCAAGCCTTGATCCGCGCCCCGAAGCCATGGCAGCCGTACTTCATATCGAGATCGACCAAGGCACCGTCTGGCGGCGGCTCGTCCGCCTGCGCACCGGTACGACCGAGTCCAACCAACCGCTCGATCTCACCGGCTACCAGCTCCACGCCCAGGTCCGCGAGCTTTGGAGCGCGCCCGCGTTCAAGTCCGTCGCCATCGAGAACCTCGATCCTGCGGGAGGCTCCTTCGAGCTCGTCCTCGACGACCGCCAGCGCGAACTCCGCCGGCCCGATCTGCTGTGGGACCTCCTCGTCGTCGCCCCCGACGGCAGCGTGGCCAAATACCTCGAAGGCCCCGTCAAGGTCCGCTTCACCGTCACCCGCCTACCATGAGCGACCCTGCCGTAATCATCCTGATCAGCGAGCCCGCACCTGTTGCGGTGGTCGCGGAAGTCGCAGCGCAGGGACCACCTGGTCCGCCCGGTCCCGCCGGCATCGGTCTAACCGGCCCTCAAGGCGAGCAGGGGCCGCAAGGCATTCAAGGACCTCAGGGAGAACAGGGGCCAGAGGGTATCCAAGGTCCGCAGGGACTCGTCGGCCCGGTCGGCGAAACGGGACCACCAGGTCCAGCCGGCCCCCAAGGCATCCAGGGAGCCCAAGGCGCACAGGGCATCCAAGGTCCGACCGGCGTCACCGGCCCGCAAGGCATCGCCGGACCAACCGGCCCGCAAGGCCCGCAGGGCCTCCCCGCCACCGGCAACCTCGACGGTGGCAACGCGTTCTCCAACTACGGCGGCCTCGAACCGATCCAAGGCGGCAACGCCACTTCCTTCTAACAGCCCATGGCCCAGCGCATCCAATTCCGCAACGACACCCTCGCCAACTGGACGGCCGCCAACCCGGTCCTCGCAGCGGGCGAACTCGGCCTCGAATCCGACACCCGCTTCTACAAGATCGGTGACGGCATCACCCTGTGGAACGACTTGCCCTACGCGGTCCTGCGCACGCTCGATTCCATCCAGGTCGCCGAGATGGAGGAACAGGCCACGCCTGCGGTTCCCGCTCCGGGCAAGCTCAAGTTCTACGCCAAGAGCCTCGGCGGCCGGATGCTACTCCGCCAAATCGGACCGTCGGGACTTTCCACCCCGCTCCAGCCGTCGTTCTTCCAGAACTCCATCACCTTCATTGGACCCAATGCGACAACCTCCCTGAGCGCCATCGGCAACAGCGTGACGAGCGTCGGCACCATCAGCCACCCGAACCCGAGCGAGGCCTACGGTTACATGGCCAACATCGCCTCCGCCGCGAGCGCGAACACCACCGCGGGCACCGGCACGGCAAGCACCCTCTGGCTGCGCGGCGGACTCGGCGGTGGCGGGTTCTTCTTCGCCACCCGCGCCGCGTTCCCGGACGCCGGCTACAACGAGACCGGCATCGGCACCGGCACCCGCATCTTCACTGGCATGACCAGCCTCGCCCTGTCGGCCGCGGTCGCAAGCAACTCGCCGGCCGGCCACCACGCAGCCTTCCAGCGGCTCCACGTCAATGCCTCCACCCTGGACGAGAACTGGTTCTTCCTGACCGGCAACGGAGTGAACAACAACCGCATCGACACCGGCCTGCCGTTCCTCCCCGGCAAGATCTACGACACCTACCTCTTCTGCCCGCCAAGCGGCAACGTGATCTCGTGGCGCATCGACAACCTCACCGACGACCTGACCGCCAGCGGGGAAACGTCCACGCACCTGCCCGCAACCGACGCACTTCTCCGCGCGGGCATCCAGCTCCAGACGGTCAATGCCGTCGTGCGCAACCTCCGGCTCCAGCGGATCTACATCGAGAGCGACCGGTGACCGGCAGCTGGGCGAGGCCAACAAAAAGCCCCCGGATGGTTCTCACCGTCCGGGGGCTTCCGCTTTTAAACATCATGCGACGTCGATTCTGTATTTCTTGCGGATGGCCGCCATGACCGCATCAACCTCGTAAAGGTAGAGCCGTGGCGTGACTTTGATGCAGGGGATTTCGCGACGTTGAACCCACGCATCAATCGTGTGAGGGCTGACAGACAACCGTTTGGCGAGCTCCTTCTTTTTGATCAGGACGGGCTGATTCGAGACTGGGGACCCGGTCGTGGAATTCGAGTAGCTGCTGTTCATGGTCTGATGGGTGGTGGATTGAATAATGGCTTTCATGGTTACGCTGCGTTGGTGCTGTCAACAGACGGTGACCCATGGTTGGCGAGCGCACGCACCAGGCGATCCCGCAGGCTGGGGCCCAGCCCGCCGGGCATCCAGCCATCGGGCGGCATCATCCCGAACCATGTCCGGGCCGCTTCCTCATCCACGATCTCCCGGTAATGGCGGAAGATCATTTTCGGGGAGTTGCCGGCCTCCAGAGAGGTCCGGGCGACGTCGCCGGTCTCCGCAACCCGATAGCTGATGAACGAGTGTCTGAGGGCGTTCTGACGCCATCCGCCGGTGATTTTCGCCTTCACGGCGGTATCACCCAAGGCACCTGAAACGTCGCTGATTGTGATGATGGGGCCGGTTTCCTGACGCCATGGCGCAAGCCACGCCTTGAGGTTGTCGGGGAGGGGGACTAGTCGCCGTGCCGCCGTCTTCGCCTTGTGGCCGGCGATCTCGATGTGACCGCGATCCCACTTGATGTCCTGCCAGTTGAGGCGTTCAACCTCGGCCGACCGGATTCCGCAGAATCCGCCGATGGCAATGAGCGGCAGGATCCGGGCGTGGGCGGCGAGCAGGATTCGCTCCATTTCATCGGGCGTGAAAATCTCGATCTCTTTCTCAGGCTCCTTGAATGAGTCGCTCTGTTCTGCGGCCGTCTTGCGGTCGGGATGGAGGTAGCCCTGCTTCTTGGCGAATCCGAACATGGTCACGAGGTTGCGCCGGACACCGTTCTTGCTGACCGGGGAAAGTTTCGTGAGCCCGTCGAGAAAGCGGTTGATGTCGGCCGCCGTGACGTCGCCGATGTTGCCTGCCACGGCCTTCGTGAACCGCTTGAGATTACTGGTCGCGTTCCGGACATAAATCCCGCTGACTCCCTTCCGCTTGAGCGACTCGATGAACTCGGCGGCCACCTGGACGTTGCTGCGGACGGGAAACAGGTCGGCCCGGTTCGCGGCGTAAAACCGGACGGCATCCGAGAGCGGGACTTCACCCGCCGTGCGGCGGGCGCTGGCCCATTCGTCGATGGCGGCGGCGAGCGTCACGCCGAACTGGGTGGCGGTGCGCTCGCAATACCGGAGCAGGTCGATGTCCCGGCGGGTGGCCTCGCAGGCCTCGGCCGTGCTGCCGTTAATCAAGCGGACCGTGAGTTGCTGGCCTACCATCTTCGCCTCGTCCATACTGGAGAAGCAGCGGGTTTTCCGCCGGCCACTTTCTTTCCACGCGAGGGTGAATTGATTGTATCCGTCCTTCCGGTTGATCGTGTAAATCCGGACCGTGGCCGGACCGGATCCGATTTCCACGATGGCACTGCGGCGTTTGGGTTTGCGGGGCATCGAGCCCGGCTTCCGCGTCAACTTGTGTGGAATCCGGTGTGGAAAACCTGTCGCGGCTTCCGGGGATCCCTCGTTCCGCCCTGATCCGCAGGGATTTAAGGCGATCTTATGAGAAGACCGCGGACAGGGAGGGATTCGAACCCTCGGTACTATTGCTAGCACACACGCTTTCCAAGCGTGCTCATTCGACCACTCTGACACCTGCCCCTGCGGAAGGGCGCGCACCCTAGGAAGAGGGCAGCAGCTTGGCAACCCGATTTTCATGGAGAAAATCCCCGCCGGGATTCGCAAGCGGTCGCTCCTTCTTGCCGCCTTGTCGCAGTGCGACAACTTGGCCGACCCGGAAAGCGCCATCTTGTCGCACACCGCCCATCCGTAAAGCACGGCCCGACGACCTTCCCAGCCATAAATCTCTCATTTGCAGGGCGAACAAACTTGTGCACCGCCGCTGGCACGTTGCTTGCGAAAAGCGAACCAGCAAGTCCATCCGCTCACCCGGATCCAATCCAGCCTCCAACCACCCAATCTCATGTCAAAAATTCTCGGCATCGACCTCGGCACCACCAACTCCTGCATGGCCATCATGGAAGGGGGCGAACCTGTCGTTCTTGAAAACTCCGAAGGCGCCCGCACCACGCCTTCGATCGTCGCTTTCACCAAGTCCGGCGAGCGCCTCGTCGGCCAGGCCGCCAAGCGCCAGGCCGTGACCAACCCGAAGAACACCGTCTTTTCCGCCAAGCGCCTGATCGGCCGCAAGTTCGCGGAACTCTCCGAAGCCGACAAGAAGATGCCCTTCACCATCGTCGCCGCGGCCAATGGCGATGCCCACATCCAGGTGGAAGTCGGCGGCGAGACCAAGACCTACTCGCCCCAGGAGATCGCCGCGATGGTCCTCGGCAAGCTCAAGGCCGACGCCGAAGCCAAGCTCGGCGAAACCATCACCGACGCGGTGATCACCGTCCCCGCTTACTTCAACGACTCCCAGCGCAACGCGACCAAGGCCGCCGGTGAAATCGCCGGCCTGAACGTCCGCCGCATCATCAACGAACCGACCGCCGCGGCGCTCGCCTACGGACTCGACAAGAAATCCGACGAGAAGATCGCCGTCTACGACCTCGGCGGCGGCACCTTCGACATCTCCGTGCTGGAAATCGGCGACGGCGTCTTCGAGGTGCTCTCCACCGACGGCGACACGCAACTCGGCGGTGACGACTGGGACAACGCGCTCATTTCGTGGATCGTCGGCGAATTCAAAAAGGACCAGGGCATCGACCTCTCCAGCCAGCCCGACGCCCTCCAGCGCATCAAGGAAGAGGCGGAAAAGGCCAAGATCGCCCTCTCCTCCAGCCAGTCCTACGACATCTCGCTGCCCTTCATCACCGCCGACCAGACCGGCCCGAAGCACATCCAGATCACGCTCACCCGCGCCAGGCTGGAACAGCTCACCGACTCCCTCTTCGAGCGCACCAAGAAGCCGGTCCGCGACTGCCTCAAGGAAGCCGGCGTCACCGCGGCGCAGATCGACGAGCTCGTTCTCGTCGGCGGCATGACCCGCATGCCCAAGGTGATCGAAATCGCCAAGGAACTCGCCGGCAAGGAACCGCACCGCGGCGTGAACCCCGATGAAGTCGTCGCTATCGGCGCTTCCATCCAGGGCGGCGTGCTCAAGGGCGACGTCAAGGACGTGCTCCTGCTCGACGTGACTCCGCTCACCCTTTCGATCGAAACCGAAGGCTCCCGCGCCACCGCGATGATCGAGCGCAACACGACGATCCCCGCCAAGAAGTCGCAGGTCTTCTCGACCGCGTCCGACAACCAGCCGGCCGTCGACATCCGGATCTGCCAGGGCGAGCGCCCGCTGTTCGCCGACAACAAGTTGCTCGGGAACTTCAAGCTCGACGGCATCGCGCCGAAGCGCCGCGGCGAACCGCAGATCGAAGTGACCTTCGACATCGACGCCAACGGCATCCTCCACGTCTCCGCCAAGGACAAGGAATCCGGCAAGGAACAGAAGATCTCGATCCAGGGCTCCTCCGGCCTTTCCAAGGACGAGATCGAAAAGGCCAAGCAGGAGGCCGAAGCCCACGCCGAGGAAGACAAGAAGCGGGTCGAAACCATCGACGTCAAAAACAAGGCCGAGAACATGGTCTACAACGTCGAGAAGCAGCTCGCCGATCTCCCCGCCGAAGCCCCCGCCGAGCTCAAGGACGGCATCCAGACCAAGATCGACGCCGTCAAGGACGCGTTGAAGAACGACAACCTCGACGCGATCAAGTCCAGCACCGCCGAACTCGAAGCCACCCTCGAACAACTCTACAACGCCGCCCAGCAGGGCCAAGCCGCCGCCGGTGGCGCCGCCCCGGACACCGAAGTCGATGATGCCGGCCCCGCCGCCGCCTCCTCCGAACCCCGCCAGGCCAAAGGCAAGGTCGTGGAAGCGGAAGTCGTCGACAAGTGATCCCGCGAAGACCATGACGGGCGGCCGCGAGACGGCTGGCCGGCTTGGTCGTCCCCAACCCCTTTCCGCGCCGTCCAAGCGGCGCGGCTTCTCAACAGAACCAACGCAAACCAAACAACAGAACCACATGGCCACCATCAAACCACTCGGTCAACGCGTCCTCGTGAAGCGCCTCGACGCTGAAGCAGTCAGCGCCGGCGGCATCGTCCTGCCCGACACCGCCAAGGAAAAGCCCCAGGAAGCCGAAGTCATCAGCCTCGGCACCGGCGGCAAGGATGAAGATGGCAAGACCATCGAGTTCACCGTCAAGGTGGGCGACAAGGTCCTCATCTCCAAGTACGGCGGCACCGAAGTCAAAGTCGACGGCGAGGAAGTCCTCATCATCAACGAGTCTGACATCCTCGGCATCGTCAGCTGATCCACCGGTCCAAAATCTACAATCAACAATCCTCAATCTTAAATCTGTATGGCCAAACAACTCCAATTCGACGAAGCCGCCCGCCACGCCCTGCTGCGCGGTGTTGAGAAACTCGCCCGCGCCGTCAAGGCAACCCTCGGGCCTTCGGGCCGCAACGTCATCCTCGACAAGAAGTTCGGCTCGCCGACCATCACCAAGGACGGCGTTTCGGTTGCCAAGGAAATCGAGCTCGAGTGCCCCTATGAAAACATGGGCGCCCAGCTGATCCGCGAGGTTTCCAGCCGCACCTCCGACATCGCCGGCGACGGCACCACCACCGCCACCGTGCTCGCCGAGGCCATCTACAAGGAAGGCCTCCGCAACGTCACCGCCGGTGCCAACCCGATCTCGCTCCAGCGCGGCATCATGAAGGCCACCGAGGCCATCGTGGCCCAGCTCAAGCTGATCTCCAAGGACGTCAACGACACCAAGGAAATCGCCCAGGTTGCCACTGTCTCCGCCAACTGGGACGTCGCCATCGGCGGCATCATCGCCGAAGCCATGGACAAGGTCGGCAAGGACGGCACCATCACGGTGGAAGAAGCCAAGGGCATCGAGACCACCCTCGAAGTGGTCGAAGGCATGCAGTTCGACAAGGGCTACCTCAGCCCCTACTTCGTGACCAATGCCGAGAGCATGGAAGTCATCCTCGAGAACGCCTACATGCTGATCAACGAGAAGAAGATCTCCTCGCTGAAAGACATGCTTCCGCTGCTTGAGAAGGTCGCCAAGACCGGCCGCCCGCTCCTCATCATCGCCGAAGACGTCGAAGGTGAAGCCCTGGCCACCCTCGTGGTGAACAAGCTCCGCGGCATCCTGAATATCGCGGCCGTCAAGGCCCCGGGCTTCGGCGACCGCCGCAAGGCGATGCTCGAAGACCTCGCCATCCTCACCGGCGGCAAGGTCATCACCGAAGACCTCGGCATCAAGCTCGAGTCCGTCGAGCTCGCCGACCTCGGCACCGCCAAGCGCGTCACCATCACCAAGGAAGCCACCACCATCGTCGAAGGTGCCGGCACCAGCGAATCGATCACCGGCCGGGTCAACCAGATCCGCCGCCAGATCGACGAGACCACCAGCGACTACGACCGCGAGAAGCTCCAGGAGCGCCTTGCCAAGCTCGCCGGTGGTGTGGCCGTCATCAACGTCGGTGCCGCCACCGAGACCGAGATGAAGGAAAAGAAGGCCCGCGTGGAAGACGCCCTGCACGCCACCCGCGCCGCGGTGGAAGAAGGCATCGTCCCCGGCGGTGGTGTCGCACTGATCCGCGCCCAGGCCGCCGTCGGCGACCTCGGCCTGACCGGTGACGAGAAGACCGGTGCCGGCATCGTGGCCCGCGCCATCGAAGCCCCGCTCCGCCAGCTCGCCGCCAACGCCGGCCGCGAAGGCGCGCTGATCGTCGAACGCGTCAAGAACGGCGAGGAAGGCTACAACGTCGCCACCGACAAATACGAAGACCTCGTGGCTGCCGGTGTCGTCGATCCGACCAAGGTGACCCGTTCCGCCCTGCAGAACGCCGCCTCGATCGCCGGCCTGCTGCTCACCACCGAAGCCCTGATCACCGAGATCAAGGAAGAGAAGCCCGCCGGCGGCGGTGGCCACGGCCACGACCACGGCGGCATGGGCGACTACTGATAAGTGGCTGCGGCAACCCCGGGCTTCGTAGCTTTAGCGAAGTAGGCCTGCCGCAAGCCTCCTGAAGACTCCAAAGCCGGACGGGAAACCGTCCGGCTTTTTCGTGCCGCGGACGGAGCGCTGGCTTTAGCCGGCTTGGACGGTTCGAAAAGGCAGCCGGCTAAAGCCAGCGCTCCGTCCTTATTGCCCCGCCTTCACCCGATAAAACCGCGCAGGACCCGCCAACGCCAACGGCAACACGATCAACTGGCCGGTCCCGCCGTGAGTCGAAAATTGAGCCCAGCCGCCCAGCGTCACGCTGGTCTCCACCACATAAGTAATCCCCGCCGCCCCGGGAAAGGTCAGCGTGTATCCATTCGCCGGAATCGCGGCACGGGCCAGCAACGGTTTGAAGACCGACGCGGCGTTCAGCGGATCGGTCCCGAAGGCCACTTCATCCGCGTCGGTCTGGCCGTCGTTGTCATCATCGGGGTCCACGGAATCCGCGATGCCGTCCTGATCGAAGTCCGCACTGCCGGTGGCGGTGACGCTGAGATTGTCGATGGCCAGCCCTTGGGACGGCAGCGTCGGGACGACAAAGGTCTGGCCGTTGTTGGCGCTGCCTTTGGTGTTGGTGCCGGATGAAACGGCCCAGGTAAAGGCTCCGGGCACACCACCGCTACCTGTCAGGCCGAGCGATGAATTCTCGGCGGTCGAATTGCTCTCCGACACCCCTACCGAAACGGAGGTCAGGCCCGCGGCGGGCGTGCCGGCGGCGGCGGTGAAGGTGCCCTCGTAGGAGATGAGCTGAAGCACCTGGCTGGTCCGCTTGTCGATGATCGCGAAGCCGTCGCGGACGCCGTTCTGAATCCCGTCCGTCACGGTGGTCAGCGAGTAAAGCTGATAGCCGTTGACCAATGCGCCGTCGGTAAACGAGGCGTCCAAATTGATCACCGAACCGAAGTTGGGAATGGAGTACGGCACCGCTGCCGCGGCGGTAGCGCCATTGTAGGGGACCACGTCGATGTCCGCCGCGGTGCCACTGAAGCCGGGTGCGACGGCGATCTCTAAGAACTCGTTCCCGTCGTTACTGATATCATTGTAGTGAAACTCATTCACGAACACATCCGCCGGAGCCACGCCACCGCCCGGGCCGGGAGTGAACGTGACGCGGAGTTCGAAGGTGCCGCCCGGAGGAATCGAAAGCCCGGAAACGGTCGCCGATTTCGCCGTCGTCAATCCGCCAGCCACCGCGCCGGAGGGCAGGCTTTGACTCGCGGCGTGGGACAGCGCGGGCAGCGGGATGGTCTGGCCGTTGAAATGCAGCGCCGCGCTCAAAGTGTCGGCCGTCCCGCCGAACGCGCTGCGCCATTGCTCCACGTCGAAGACGATCTGCAGCGAGCTCAACGTCACGGCGGTCTGATTGACGAAAGTCGCACTGGCCACGGTGCCCGCCCCTTGCGGAAGAAACCCGAGCGAGGCATCCGCACCGTTGCCATAGACCCGCAGGCCTGTTGTGCTGGACGAGCCGTTGTCGATTCCCCGCCAAGCGAAGCCACCGGAAGTAGTCCACGGCGCTGGATCGTGCCCACCGCTGAAACCGTTGAAATTTTCCACCACCGTCTGGCCGGGACTCGTGAAGACATACGGGCCGTCCACGTTCGCCACCTGGAGCACGCTGCTGGCCGGATCATGGCCGGGAGCCGTCGCGGTGAAGGTCACGCCACGGGTCGGACCGGCGATGAAATTCCGCGGAGCCTTGACTGCCACATTTCCGCTGAGACTGCCGGCGGGGATGACCACCGTGGGCGGGACCGCCACCACATGCGGATCATCGGAGGAAACCGTCACCGTCACCGCAGCGGGCCGGACGGCGGGCAACGTGACGGTCGCGGTGACCGTGCCATCGGCTTGGCCTTCGGCGACCGACGCCGCGGAAAGCACGAGCCCGAGATCCGGCAAATCCGGATCCAACTGCACGTCGGCAAACACCGCGTAGTGGTCGGATGCCGCCACGCTGGTGCCGGACGCAAGCGGCGATCCGGCCTTTGGCAAACCGGTGCTGTTCGAGCTATCGAGCGCGGAGTTATAGACTTCCGACACGATCCCCCGGCCGGCCAGTGCGGGCGAGACGAGCAGCAGATCGATCGCGTATCCGGCCCCGCTCTCCAGCGTGACGGCGGAGCCGTTGAGCTGGCGCGGGTCAAGCCGGGTGACGCCAGGCGTCGTGAAATAGAAAAGCGGATCGACGCGGAACTGGACCGGCAGCGGGATGTCGGCACCGAGATCGTAGCTTCCGGGCATGTCGGTCGTCGTCGGCACGCTGGCGTAGGTCGCGTCCCCGTAGTTCGGGTTCAGGTTGAAGTCGCCCATGACGATGAAATTGTCGGCATTGGTCAGGCCGAGTGTCGTCAAATGTCCGGTGAGCCGCTTCATTTCCACCGCCCGCCGGAAGCGGTTCGACCCGTCTCCCGACTTGAGGTGGGCGCCGATCAACACCGGATCATTGGTGGTTCCAGGCACATCGACTTTCACCACCGGATGCAGCCGGGCGAGCTCTCGTGCCAAAGCCGGCGAGCGGATGGAATCGGCGGTTAGGAACGGATAGCGGGAGAGAAAGGCATTCCGCAGGGTGGTGTCGAAAGGTGCGGCCCCCCCGGTGCCGTCGTTCGGCGCCACATAAACGTAGGGGTACCCCAAGCCGGCCGCGAGAACCTGCAGATCGTTCGGATTCTCAAGCTCGTCCACGTCATCCGAATGGATCTCCTGAAGCGCGACCACATCGGCATCCATGCGGTCGAGGATGTCGCGAACCGTGTCGTGGGACGGCGTCCCCGCATCGCCCAGGCTGTAGTCGAAGAAGGTGACGTTGAAATGCGCGCCGATATTGAAGGTCGCCACGCGGATCTCCACGGCGGACGCCAGCGTGGCCGCGGCGAAAAGGATGGCGATGGGCTGCAACATCGCGGCGAAGCTAGCAGAAGCGGTACCGCCGGCCACCCGAGATTCCAGGCGACGGTTCCCTCACCAACATTCGCTTTGCCCGCCGCGGCCCGAAGCGCTGGAATACGGCCATGAAAGCATTCGCCGCCGCCGGGATCATCCTGCTCGGGTCTTGCCAGGATCCATCGCCCGTCCCGCCGGTCGTGGCCGCAGCTCCCACCAAGCCGGTATCACCGCCGAAGCCCGCCGCTCCGCCGGTGAAATCCGGCAAGCTCACCGTCATCGACATCACCACGCTGTTCCCGCGCCAGCAGGCCGGCACCGTGCTGCTCTACGATGCCCGCCCCGGCTTCGTCGCCGGCTTCGGAAAAATTCCCGGCGCGATCTCATGGCCGCGCGGCGACTTCGATGCCCGCCTTTCCCAAAGCGAAGCCGAGATCCGCGCGGCGAAAGCGGCGGGCAAGCCGGTCGTCTTTTACTGCACCGACGCCGCCTGCCCCGATGCCCGCGCGATGGCCGAACTCCTTGCTGCCAAGGGCCACGACATGTCGATATTGGAAGGCGGCTTCGCGATGTGGAAGGAAGCCGGGCTGCCCACGGAGTGAAACCTTGAAACGCCCGGTGCCTTCGCCGTGTATGGTGGCATTCCCATGAAAAATGCACCTCGCTCGCTTCTCCTGGCCCTCGGCTGCACCGCCGCCGCCACCTTTGCCTTCATGACCCAAAGTCCTGGCGAAGATCCGGACAAGACCGCGCCTGCAAAAAAGAAGATCGTCTTCGTCGCCGGCCGGCCCAGCCACGGCCCCGGCCAGCACGAGCACCGTGCCGGCTGCATGCTGCTCGCCGATCATCTCAACAAAAGCGGCCTGGCGGTCGATGCCGTGGTCGTCACCGACGGCTGGCCGCAGGACGAGTCGGTCTTCGACAACGCCGCGGCGGTGGTCATCTACGCCGACGGCGGCGGCGGTCACCCGGCCATGCAGCATTTGCCCAAGCTCCGCGAGATTGCCAAAACCGGCGCGGGGATCGGCTGCATCCACTACGGCGTGGAAGTTCCGAAAGGCGACGGCGGGAACACGTTCGTCGATCTCATCGGCGGCTACTTCGAGACCGACTGGTCGGTCAACCCGCATTGGGACGCCTCCTTCAAGCCCGCCAAGCACGCCATCAGCCGCGGCATCGGCGAGTTCAAGATCCGCGACGAGTGGTATTACCACATGCGCTTCCGCGAGAACATGGAAGGCGTCACGCCCATCCTCAGCGACCTGCCCGGACCCGACACCCTCAGCCGTCCCGACGGTGCCCACTCCGGCAATCCCCACGTCCGCGCCGCCGTCAACGAGCGCAAGGAACCGCAGCACGTGATGTGGGCCTACGAGCGCCCGGAATCCTTCGGCAAGGGCCGCGCCTTCGGCTTCACCGGCGGCCATTTCCACAAGAACTGGCAGCACGACGACCACCGCGGCATCGTCATCAACGCCATCGCCTGGATCGCCCAAGTCGAGGTCCCCGCCGACGGCGTGAAATCCCCGGCGCCCACCGACGAGGAGATGAAAGCCAACCTCGACCCCAAGTGACGCGAAGCGAGCGCTAACTTCTTAAGGGAGCGCTGACTTTAGTCCAATGCCTTTAAGGATTGGTTGTGTGGTTTCACATGGGTTCCAAGTCGGCATTAATGCGCTGTCGCGCCCCATATCATCCGGCCCGCTGGACGGGTGACCCTATGGAGTGCTGCGGCACGACGCAGCTTTGACTTGGGGCTCGGACGCTTGGATCTGCTGGCCACGGATCGCCTTGGCGGCCGATCCGCAGTCGGAGGGGCGGTGCGGAGTTCACCCGCAGCCAAAGCGACGTCGTGCCGTCGCACTCCATAAGGACGCGACCGCGGCGGCGGCTTACAGGTGGACGATTTCATAAGGAGAATCCGTCCGAACCCGGCTTCCAGAAGCGACCTTGGTTTTGAATCCTTAAAGGCATTGGACTTTAGCCGGCTTGGAAAGTCGGGCTCCCAAAACGGAACGGCGCAGCCGCTCCGCCACCTAGGCTCCACGCTACTTGAGCCTCACCCCGACTTCCTTCGCCCACCTCTCCCAAGCCGCGGCCATCGCCGCGGCTTTTTCTTTCTCCGCCACCGCAAGATCGGACATCTCACAGGGATCCTTCGCCACGTTGTAAAGCTCCCACGCCGCCTTCGCGTTCTTCCGCACCAGCTTCAAGTCTCCATCCCGCCACGCCGCCGCGCCGAAATGCTCCCAGCCGAGGGTGCGCGGACCACCCTCGCCGCCGCGCAACACCGGCAGCAGCGACTTTCCGGGCAAGCCCTCCGGCGGCTTCGCCCCGGCGATCTCGCACAGCGTCGGCATCAGGTCGATGACATGCCCCACCGCTTCCACCCGCGAGCCGGCTTTCACCTTCAGCCCCGCCGGCCAATGCACGATGCACGGCGTGCGGATCCCGCCCTCGTGGGTGTGCGCCTTGTGGCGGCGGAACGGCGTGTTGGAGACATTCGACCAGGACTGGCCGTAGTTGTGATAGGAGTCCACCGTCCCGATCGGCCCTGTGAGATCGGGACGCATGTTCGCCCCAGTCGGTCCGCCCTCGGAGCAGGCCCCGTTGTCGGAAAGGAAGACGACCAGCGTGTTTTCCAGCTCGCCCGCCTTCTCCAGCGAGGCCAGCAGCCGGCCGATATTCGCGTCCATCACCTCCATCATCGCCGCGTAAACCGCCATCTTTCGAATCATCTCCACCCGCTTCCCCTCGGGCAGCTTGTCCCAATCCGCGCCATCCGGCGGACTCAGCGGCGTGCCGGCGGGGATCACTCCAAGCTCGAGTTGCTTCCGATGCCGCGCCTCCCGCACCGGCTGCCAGCCCGCCCGGTAGCGCGCCTCGTATTTCTTCACGATTTCCTCCGGCGCGTGCAGCGGCCAATGCGGCGCGGTGTAGGCGAGATAGAGGAACCACGGCTTGCCCGCATGCTCCTTCCGGTGGTCCCCGAGAAACCCGGTCGCCGCCGTGGTGAATGCCTCCGTCGCGTAAAATCCGTCCGCTTCCGGCACGATCCGCTCCCCGTCGCGGGCGAACACCCGCTTCAACCCGGGCGACTTGCATTTACGAATGTCATAGTAGTTCATGCCCCCGGAGATCAGCCCGTAGGCGTGGTCGAAGCCGCGGTCGACCGGCCACTGCGGGCGGAACTCGCCGACGTGCCATTTCCCGGACTGATAACTGCGGTAGCCCGCCGGCTTCAGCGCCTCGGCCAGCGTCGTGCAGGTGTTGTTCAGATAGCCCTGGTAGGGCCCCTTCTCCGGTCCCGGCCGGTCCACCACCATCTCGCCGATCCCCGCCTGGTGCGGGTAAAGTCCGGTCAGCAGCGAGGCGCGGGTCGGGCAGCAGCGCGCCGCATTGTAGAACTGCCGGAAACCGACCCCCGCCGCCGCCAACCGGTCCAGGTTCGGCGTCGCGATCTCCGAGCCCTGGCTACCAAGGTCCGACCAGCCCATGTCGTCCGCCAGGATCACCAGCACGTTCGGCTTCTCCGTCGCTCCGGCCAGGTTCGCTGCTGCCAGGACGCTGAGGATCAGAATTGCACGCTTCATGAGGTGACCTTAGCCGTCACGGCCCGCGCCTGTCTTGCCACAATCGCGTGAAGACACGGAGAATCCGGGCATTGACAGCCCCGGCCCGGGGGCGTAGGGAATCGGCCCCGCGACACGAAGCGTCACGGCGGAGTAGCCAAGTGGTAAGGCATCGGTTTGCAAAACCGCTATTCGAGGGTTCGATTCCCTCCTCCGCCTCCAGCCCCCGATCCACGGCATTTGGGAAATCCGGCTTGCCGTTGCCATTGATCGAGCGGCTTTGACCTGCGCCCCGAACCTCTCCCGATGGAAG
>NEUO01000070.1 GCA_002304315.1 Verrucomicrobiia bacterium Tous-C4TDCM | reverse complement strand
GGGTGATGCAGCTCCTTGGCAGGCTTGAACTCGTCCACCGGTTCGTAAACACCGCGGCCCATCACCCGCTTCCACATCCGGTTCGCAGCCACCGAGGCGAACTGCTCGCCGGTCTTGGTGGTGACCCACTCCGCGAGTTCCTGGCGGCCATGGCCCTTGTCGCTCTTTTCCGAAATGCGCACGGATTTCCCGAAGGGCGTCTTGGCCCCGACCATCTGGCCCGGCTCGCCATCGCGATACTGGTAGTCCTCCGGCAATTTGATGTGACCGGCACCGGTGCCGCCGAGGCTCAGTCCGTAAACCCGGTCCCACATCACCTGGGCCACGTCGTAGTCGAGCGAGCGACGGCGGTCGTCCTCGCCCAGCTCGTCCCACAGCTTGCTCATGTAACCCTGGTTGAGCGCCCCCTGGCCTTCGGTAAAGGCGGCCAGCTCGTAGAAGTCATGTCGCTCGGTCTCGCCGAAAGGATCATCATGGCACTGCGCGCACTCCATCCGGGAACCGAGGAACACCCGCATCGAGTTCGCCAGGTTGTCCAGCGGCATCCCGCGGTCGCGGGTGTAGTAGCCCACCGCGGCGGTCTTGGGATCCCAGCCGTCGCCGCGAGAGGAGAGCAGCGAGTTGGTGAAATCATCCCACGGCATATTCTGCTCCATCGCCGTGCGGATCCAGTTGCGATACGCCTCGAAGCTCCCGTTGAAGCCCACCTTGCCGTCAGTCACCCGCAGCAGGTCGAAGACCCAGTTGGTCATGTTGCTCGAGTAGCCGGGCGACTGCATCAAGTAGTCGATCAGCTGCACCCGCTTGGTCGCGTCGTCGATCTCCAGGAAAAACCGCGCCTCCTCGGCCGTCGGAATCCGCCCGATGGCCACCAGAAAAGTCCGTCGCAGGAACGTCGCGTCATCCGTCACCGCGGGCACCGGCAGCTTCTGCTTGCGATACCAGGTCGCCACATGGCCGTCGATCGCCCGGGCTGCCTTGGCGATAAAGACGGGATCGTCTCCCGGTGCGGGAGCGTCCGCGGCGTGGCAAATGGCACCGGTGGCGATGAGACTCGCGGCAATGCCGCCTAAGGAACGTTTCATTGGATTTTCAGGGTTGGGGGAAAACTAGTGAACAAAACCGGGGCCGTCAATTCACCAAACGGACGGGGCCGGAGGCGATAATCACTTTTTACGGATCGAGCTCAGTCCATGTCGCCGTCGTTCCCCCAATCGCCCGCCGTTGTGCTTGAACGTGCAGGAGAGATCCGTTCTCACAGAATATTGCAGCCAAGCTCTGCGAAAGAGCCCCTCCTGAGGATCCAGACGATCGGGGCAACATAGCTTTTTCACCACGTCCAACCGCCCGCCTACGCTGCCACAGGAGCCTTGATAAACAGCGCGACCAAGCCGAACACGATGATCAACAGCACCAGTCCCAGCAAAATCCAAACCACCTTCGAAGTCCGGTAGCGGATGTGCGGCGTCTGCGCGATGACCGCCTGATACTCCGGCGAAAAGACCATCTTCCCTTTCGCTCCGAGCAGTAGATAGAGGATATAAGCTCCGATCAGCGTTCCGATCGGGAATCCAATCAGGCTGATTCCGGCGACCACCGAGCCCAGGATTCAGCCGGTGTTGGTGAACTTCCGCAGTCCCAGCCCCGCGATGATCTGCATCACGCCGATCCCTCCGAAAAGCAACAGCACCACGACCTCCTGACCACCGACCATGGCGCCGCCAAACGCCACCCCGACGAACAGCGCCAGCAGTCCGATCGCCCCCAGCACTCCGCCCAGCAGATAAAGACTGCCCACCCCCTTCACCGACGCCTCGTGACTGAGATACTTCCGCCGCGTGCTTTCCGCATCGGTCTCCGCCGCCACCGCCGCTACCGCTGGCGCTTGATAAGGATTGTCGCTCACGGGTTGCAGACTGAATGGAGGCCCCTTCGCTTGCCAAGTTCCGATCCATCCCTCTCCGCAATCCTCCCCAAAAACGCCACCTTTCCGCCCTTCCCATCCCCCTCCCGCTTTCCTACATCTCCATCATGCGAATCCCCCTCATCTCCCTCCTCCTCGCGCTGCCCCTCGCCGCCGCGGACCTCGATTTCAAGGAAGCCTTCGCCGATCCCGCCACCCGCGAGGTCGCCCTCGCCCGGCTGGTCCCCAAGACCCGCGACTGGTTCTTCCACCACGCCCTCCACCACCAACTCGCCGGCCGCGCCGATGCCTTCCGCCAGACCCTCGCCGACTGGAAAGCCGCCGCGGACGCAAAAGACAGCGGCATCTCCCTCGACGGCTACCAAACCCTCGAAACCCGCGAACTCCTCCGCCGCTACGAGGCCGATCCGCAGAAATCCATCGACGCCCTGGTCCGCCTGCTCGACCTGAAGTTCGACGACTCCCGCCCCGACGCCCAGGCCGACCAGAAGCTCCCTGACCGCCTCGATCCCGCCCTCGTCGTCGCCGCCGCCTTCGAAAAAGCCGCCGCCAGTCGCTCCGACAACAAGGCCTACCGTGGCTACTCGCAAGCCCGCCTCCTCGCCGAACTCGACCGCCTCGAAACCTTCGACGAAGCCAAGCTCCGCTATTTCCACGACACGCTCCAACGCGCCGACCATCCCCAGGTCGTCCCGCTCATCGCCCGCGCCCTCACCCTCGACCAGCCGCCTCTCTTCGGCTCGTCCGCCCTGCACCGGCAACTCACCCGCGAACAACTCGACGCGCTCCAGGCCGCCGTCGTCCTGCTCCGCGCCAACGGAAACAAGCCACCTATCAATCTCCTCACCAACGAATCCTTCGCCACCCGCTACTTCGAAACCCTCCGCCCCGGCAGCGAGACCGACTTCGCCCTCGATCTCCCCGCCCACGCCGCCCACCTCGCCGCCTGCCGCGAACTCGTCGTCACCCGAAAACTCGGCGACCCCTCGCTCGCCGGCCACGTCCTCTTCCACCACCTCCGCCTCCAGCGCGAACTCGGCCAGTTCCCACTCGATGACTTCCTCGCTTACCTCGCCCTGCCCCGCGAACGCCACCCGCTGCTCCTCCTGAAAAACCTCCCGCAAGGCCAGGTCATCTTCAATACCACCCGCAGCTTCAACTCCGCCACCGGCTGCGGCCCGGTCGGCGACGACCAGGCGCTGATCGAAGCCTACCTCCAGCACTTCCTCGCCACCGCCGACACGCCGGATGCCTTCAAGCCCTACTTCGAAGAGAAAACCCTCCGCCGCCTCCACGCCCGCGCCCAGCTCCTCGCCGGGGCCGATCCCGTCCGCTGGGGCGCGGAGCTCGACCCCGCCGAAGTCCTCGAACTCCAGAAGGAAACCCGCATCGCCTTCGCCCCCGGCCAGCCCGTCCTGCTGCCCGCCGATGCCGCGGTGAAACTCGCGCTCGACCTGAAAAACACGCCGCAACTCCTCGTCCGGATCTTCGAGCTCGACCTCCCCGCTTGGATCGAGCGCGAAGGCTCCGAGCCGCCCGTCGATCTCGACCTCGACGGCCTCGTCCCTCACCACGAAAAGCGCCTCACCTTCGCCCAGCCGCCCGTCGTGCTCCACCGCGAGTCCCTCGATCTCCCCGAGCTCGCCGGCCCCGGCGCTTGGATCGTCGAGTGCGTCTCCCGCGGCGTCGCCACCCGCGCCCTGATCCGCAAAGGCCGCCTCATCCCCTACGTCGAGCGCACGGCCCGCGGCCAGAGCGTCCGCGTCTTCAGCGCCGCCGGTGCGCTGCTCAAGGATGCCGAAGTCGCCCTCGGCAGCGAGGTCTTCAAGCCCGACCCCACCGGCCGCATCCTCATCCCCGACCGCGACGCCGCCGCCCGCCAGGAAGGCCTGGTCCGCCACGGTAAGCTCGCCGTGCCCCTCTCGCTCGACCCACGCACCGACGACATCGCCTTCAACGCCCGCTTCCACCTCGACCGCGAGCAACTCCTCGCCGATCGCCCCGCGAACCTCTTCCTCCGCCTCCAGCTCGCCAGCCACGGCCACGAGCTGCCGCTGGAGTGGATCGAAAAGCCCTCGCTCACCCTCGTCGCCACCCTCGTCGGCGGCCTCAACACCGAGCGCGTCATCGGCAGCGACCTCAAGCTCGCGCCGCAGATGTTCGTGCCCTTCCAGGTCCCGGCCGATGCCCTCGCTCTCAAACTCCGCCTCACCGGCACCGTCACCCCGCGCGACGGCGCCGACCCGATCGCCCTCCGCGCCGAGCAGGACTACGCCATGAACGGCATCCTCAACACCGGCCGCATCGGTGCCGCCTACTTCACCCGCGACTCCGACGGCCACCGCCTCGAACTCCGCGGCCGCAATGGCGAGCCGCTCGCCAACCGCCCGCTGAGCTTCGACTTCACCCACCGCGACCACGCCGAAACCATCCCCCTCGCCCTGCGCAGCGACGCCCGCGGCATCGTCGCCCTCGGCAAGCTGGCCGACATCACCGAAGTCCACGTCCGCGGCTCCGACATCTCCCACGCCGGCTATTTCCCCGATGAGGAAGGCGGCTGGAGCGATCTCCCCGACCACCTCCACCTCGCCGCCAACGAGGAAATCCGCCTCCCGCTGGTCCGCTTCATAGCCGCCCCCGACCGGACCCGCCTCAGCTTGTTAGAGTGGCGCGGCAACACCCTCCTCCGCGACCACTTCGACAAGCTCGCCGTCGAAAACCGCAGTCTCGTCCTGCGCGGCCTGCCGCCCGGCGACTTCACGCTTTCGCTCGATGGCAAGGACCTCGCCATCCGCGTCTCCTCCGGCCCGGACCGCGATGGCCTCCTCGTCTCCGCTACCCGCATCCTCCCGCGCCACGCCCCGGCACTTCCTTTCATCGCCGCCGCCACGCTGGAAGCCGACTCGGTCGTCGTCCGCGTCGAAGGCGCCAGCCGCGGCACCCGTGTCTCCCTGCTCGGCGGCCGCTACCTCCACTCCTGGGATGCCGGCGAAGCCCTGCAACCCTTGGCCCCGCCACAGCCTGATCTGTTAGAGCCCGGCTTCACCGGCAACGGCTACCTCGAAGACCGCCGCCTCGGCGACGAAATGCGCTACATCCTCGACCGCCGCGCCGCCAAGACCTTCCCCGGCTCCCTCCTCCCGCGCCCCGGCTTGCTGGTGAACCGCTGGAGCCAGGATGAATTGTCCCAGTCCAAGCAATTGGGTGGCGACGGTAGCGAGGGCGAAGGTCTCGGCAGCGGAAAGACTTATCTCCAGGATGGCCCCATAGTAACTCGTCCGGATACCCGTCCCTCCGGCGAAGACGGCGGCCCCAGCCTCGACTTCCTCGCCGCCTCCTCCGTCCTCCGCTACGACCTCGAAGTCGGCGCGAACGGCCAGGTCCGCGTTCCCGCCGCCGACTTCGCCACCTGCCAGTTCATCGACATCGTCGCCGCCGATCCCGCCGGCCGCCACCACCTCGTGCTGCCGCTCGCGCCGAACGACACCCCGCTGCGCGACCGCCGCCTTGCCCGGCCGCTCGATGCCGCCAAGCACCACGTCGGCACCCGCCGCGCCGCCGCCCTCGCCCAGGGCGCGGAAGCCGCCATCGAAAGCGTCATCGACGCCGACTGGCGTGCCTTCACCACCCTCGCGGAAGCCCACCAGTTCCTCTTCGGCGCCACCGGCGATGCCCGCCTGAACGACTTCCTCCCGCTCCTCGACTGGCCCTCGCTCGACGAGCCCGCGAAGCTCGCCTTCCTCTCCGAGCACGCCTGCCACGAGCTCCACCTCTTCCTCGCCCGCAAGGACGCTGTCTTCTTCGAAAATCACGTCAAACCGATGCTTGCCGAAAAGCGCGAGCCCACCGTCATCGACGACATCCTGCTCGGCCGCGACCTCCTCAAGCACCTCCGCCCCTTCGCCTGGCAGCGCCTCAACGCAGCCGAGAAAGCCCTGCTTGCCCAAGCCATGCCCGAGGCCCGCGTCCGCGTCGCCACCGAGCTCAAGCAACGCTGGGACCTCGAAGCCCCGACCCCGGAGCAGGAAACCCTGCTCTTCACCCAAACCCTCCGCGGCACCGACCTCGCCACCGAGGATTCGCTGGGCCTGGCTAGGAACCGGATGGAGGAAGGCAGCGATCTGGCGGGCGGAATGCGTGGAAACACCTACATGGTCAACAAGCTCAAGAGCATCATCATTCCCGAGATCGACTTCGAGGACATCACGGTCGAAGAAGCGATCGATTTTCTCCGCATGCGGTCCATCGAACTCGACACGATGGAACTCGATCCGGCGAAGAAGGGCATCAATTTCGTCATCCGCAGACCCCGGGGCGGAGCTACAGGAGAACTTGGAGCCGCTCGAGACGTCGGAAGTCTTCGGATCAAGGAACTTCGTCTTCGCAATGTCCCGATCTCAGAAGCCCTCGCATACATCACGGGGGCCTCTATTCTCCGCTACAGCATCGACGATTACGCCGTGACCTTGGTCCCCGCCACCGAGACCGACGAAGACCTCATGACCCGGGTCTTCCGCGTCCCACCGGACTTCATCGCGAAAATTGGAGGTTCATACAATGGCGAAGACGGTGGCGATGATCCCTTCGCGGAAGGCCCGAGCGACCCAGCAACTCCGACCACTCACAAATCAGAAATGGAGTTGCTTAAGGAAAATGGGATCAAGTTCCCCGAGGGGGCATCAGTTAGATTCAACCCCGGCAGCAACACGCTCATCGTCCGCAACACCCCAACCAATCTCGAGATGATCGAGCAAATCACGACCTCGTACGTTGGCTCCAGCGACAGCGAGTCCGAATCAGACCCCTTCGCCGCCGGCGGCGGTGGGGGCGTAACGGGAGGCGAGGATCCGTTTGCCGACCTTCGCGGCAAGATGATGGGGCTGGATGAGTCCGAATCCATCGTCGGAGCCTTCAACTCCCCCGCCGCCCGCCCCTCCTGGAGCTCCGACCGCGACCAGACGCGTCTCTGGCACGAGTCGAACTACTACAAACACCGTGGCGCCACCGACGAGACCTTCATCCCGCTCAACCGCTTCTGGCTCGACCTCGCGACCTGGGACGGCAAGGGCGGCTTCCTGTCGCCGAACTTCAACGCCTGCACCTCCCACGCCAACGAAGCGCTGTTCTGCCTCGCCATGCTCGACCTGCCCTTCAAGGCCGCGCGCCCCGAAACCAAGGTCGACGGCTCCACCCTCCGCGTGAAGGCCCGCGAGCCGATGCTGCTCTTCTACAAGGACACCCGCGAAACGCAGAAGATCGCCCCCGACGCGCCGGTGCTGGTCCGCCAGACCTTCCACCGCCTCGACGACCGCTTCCGCACCGTCGAAGGCCGGCAGATCGAGAACAGCATCACCGGCGACTTCCTCGCCGGCGTGCCCTACGGCGCATCGCTCGTCGTCACCAATCCCTCCGGTGCCGGCCGCCGCATCGATGCCCTCGCGCAGATCCCCGCCGGGGCGATCCCGCTCTACGGCCTCGCCGCCACCCCGTCCAGCACCCACGAGCTGAAGCCCTACGGAGTGCTCAATCTCCGCCTCGCCTTCTACTTCCCCGCCGCCGGCGAGTTCCCGCTCTACCCGCTGCAAGTCTCGGAAGGCGACCTCGTCCTCGCCCGCACCCCCGTCCGCACCCTCCGCGCCACCGCCGAAGCCCCGCCGGTCGATGCCAACTCCTGGCCCGCCCTCGCCCGCGACGGAACCGCCGATGCCGTCCTCGACCGCCTCCGCAACGACAACCTCGCCACCCTCGACCTCAAACAAATCCGTTGGCGCCTCCGCGACGCCGGCTTCTTCCGCAAGGCCATCGCCATCCTCCGCGAACGCCTATTTTACTCGCCTGACGTCGCCTCCTTCGGCTTCGTCCACGACTCGCTGCCCGCGGTGCGCGATTACCTGGAGAACGAGATGTATGCGGCAGGTCCGGACGACGATCTGCCGCCGCCACCGGACTCCATGCAACTCGGCGACTGGCTCGACAGCCCCCTGTTAGAAATCCGCCCCGTCACCCACCGCGGCTGGGAAACCCTCGAGTTCGACCCGCTGGTCAACCCGCGCGCCCACCGCTTCGCCGACAAGGAACGCCTGACTCACGAGGAAGCCGCGGAGCACTACGAGGCCTTCCTCGACCTCCTCGCCTGGAAACCCCAGCTCAGTGCCGACGACCGCCTCGCCCTCACCGCCCACCTCCTGATGCAGGACCGCGTCGAGGAAGCGCTCGCCCGCTTCGACACCATCGAACCCGCCGCCCTAACAGGACGCCTCGCCTACGACTATCTGAACGCCGTCGTCCTCTTCCACCGCGCCCAGCCCGAGGACGCCCGCGCCATCGCCACCCGCCGCGCCACCCTCCCGCCCGGCCTGTGGAAAGAACGCTTCGCCGCCATCGTCCCCCAGGCCGACGAGATCCTCGCCCTGCAAGTCCCGCGCAAGCCCGAGGACGCCAAGCCGAAGAAAGAAGCCCCGTCGCTCGACCTCGCCCTCGCCGCCGACGGCAAGCTGCGGATCACCCACCGCCGCATCGACAAAACCCTGCTCCAGCTCTTCAGCGTCGATCTCGAAGTCCTCTTCTCCAAGGACCCCTTCCTCAGCGGCGACAGCGCCTCGCTGCCCGGCATCCGCGCCAACGAGACCCGCGAGGTCGCCTTGCAAGGCGCCGAGACCGCCGTCGAACTGCCGGAAGCCTTCCGCCAGGGCAATGTCCTCGTCGCCGCGAACTCCGGCAGCACCCGCGTCCTTAAGGTCCTCGACAGCAAGGCACTGGAGATCGTCCGCCAGCCCGCCGAGCGCACCTTGCAAGTCTTCGACAGCGCGACTCGCCTGCCCTTGCCGCGGAGTTATGTCAAAGTTTACACCCAAGGCCGCGACGGCGAGGCGGTCTTCCACAAGGACGGCTACACCGACCTCCGCGGCAAATTCGACTACCTCAGCCACACCGGCAGCACCCTCGGCGAGATACGCCGCATCGCCGTCCTCATCAGCCATCCCGAGAAAGGCGCGCGGATCGAGATCTTCGACCTGTAAAGGGAGCCCTCGTGGGAACCTCCAAGGGAGCGCTGACTTTAGTCGGCAGCAAGCCCGCCAAGCCCTCCCACGCCGACCAAAGTCAGCGCTCCGCCAAAGCCTCCGACAAGACTCAAGCCATCTTCAAAAAACGTGGAGGATAGCGGATTCGAACCGCTGACCCCTTGCATGCCATGCAAGTGCTCTACCAACTGAGCTAATCCCCCGTGTCGTCTAGCGGCCACTGGAGCCGCATGCGGGCGGTTTGGTAGGAGATGGACCCGGCCCGTGCAAGAGGTTTTTTTCAGGAATCCGAAAGACGCCGGATCAAGTCCACCAATGCCGTGGTGGCCGCCGCATGAAGCGCCGGATCAGGCGCACGGTCATCCGCCTCGTCCGCCTTCACCACCGGCCGCGTGGCCACCCGCACCGCCGGCAAACCAACCTCGAACAGGGCCGAAGAGAGATCGAAATCGTCTTCCAAGCAAATCGCTTCCGCCCCGACCACCTCCCCGAGCCCACCCGCCTGGGCAAGCGCCGGGTTCTCCGCATCGCGGGAGCTGATCAGCAGCGATTTGCCGGCGCCGGTCGACTCGACCACCAGCAGCGACGATGCCTCGCCCACCCGCTGCTTGAGGATCCCCAACGCTTCTAACAGCGGCCCCTCCGTCTCGTAGGCATGCGGCAGGAAGGCAAAGCGGACCGGCCGCCGCGGAAGCTCGGACGCCATCGCATGCGCCGCGGCCAGCACGCTGGCCACGCCCGTCGCATTGGCCTCGGCACCGGGCGATCCCGGACGGGCATCGTAGCCCGCCATGACCCACAGCGGCGGCAAGTCCTCGTCCGAACCCTTCACTTTCACGACCAGCAAGGGCCAGCGTCCGGCGGGAAGCGACGGACCCGCCACCCTCTCGACGAGATAGCCCGCATTGCCCGGCCCCAGCGAACCCTCGATCATCGCCGCGGCGCGCTTCAGGCCTTGGACTCCCTCGGAACTCGCACTATGCCGTTCCCCGACGAAGCGGAGGAACTTCCCGACATCATCCCGCAGCCCGGCCTCGCTGACCCCGGTGGTAAAGCGGGCCTGTTCGTCTTCCTTGGCTGACTCCTGCTTGCGAAGGTAAAACCACAGCCCGCCGAGGCTGGATACCACCAGCCAAAGTGGCAGGATCCAGAGCAGTAGGACAACGCGGCGGTCGCGGCGGGGTGCGGTTTCCTCGGTCACGCGCCATCCGTCCGCCACGACGGCGAAACGTGCAAGGCTGGAAAAACCCGGCGCTCTTCCCATCCATGGACTGCGTGCAGCTCTGCCCCTCGTAGCTTGAGCGAAGTGGGGCCTGCTGCCGCTCTGTTGCCACAGCCTGCTGTGGAGTCGGGCTGATTCGTCAGCAGGCTGACGAGGGAAAGCGGCAGCGGGCTGCCCGCAGTCCATAAACCGGGACCTCCCCCGCCCTCCCCTCATTTCCAGACTTTTTGCATTGCGCCGGAACCCTGCCACGCAACCCTTCACCGATGTCGTCGCTCAACATCCCCCAGACCTGCGGCGTGATGCTGCTGCCCGACTGCACGCTGTTCCCGCACGGCGGGCTGCCGCTGCATCTGTTCGAGCCCCGCTACCGGGAAATGCTGGCCGACACCCTTTCCGGGAGCTGCTTCTTCGCCGTCGGTCGCCTGCTCGGCAAGGAAACGAAGAACTACTCCCGCTGCGTCGCGCCGGTCGGCACGATGGGACTGGTCCGGGCGTCCCGCGAACTCGACGACGGCACTTCCAATCTCCTGCTCCACGGGGTGATTCGCGTCCGCTTCGTCGAATGGCTGGAAGCGCCTTACCCGAAAGCACGGATCGAGCCGATCCCGTCGATCTTCGAGCCAGAAACCCAGTCCCGCGCCGCGCTCGAAGCCCTCCACGAAGCCGCAGAAGCCGTGACCCGCGAGCTGCCCGACGAGGTGCGCGAAACCTTGAACGCCATGACCGCTCAAATCGACGATCCGTCGATCCTTGCCGACGTGATGGCGCAGCAGTTCGTCCATCACGCCGACGAGCGGCAGGACTTGCTGGAGATGGAGTCCGCCGCGGCCCGGGTCGCGTGGATCTGCAAGAAGTTCGAGTCCGGGGCATCGACGTGAGCGAATCCCGCAGCGGCGTGCTGAGCGCCATCGCCGCGTTTTTCCTGTGGGGCATCCTGCCGCTGTTTTGGAAAACGCTGCACTTTCTGCCTCCGGCGACGATCATCGCCCACCGCACGCTTTGGTCGCTGGCCTTGCTGCTGCCGCTGCTCGCGTGGAACCGCCAGCTCCGCGAAGTCATCCGCGGCCTCTCAACCTGGCGCGGGGCCGGCTGGCATTTGCTCACCGGCGGACTGCTGGCCTCCAACTGGCTGCTTTACGTCTGGGCCACCCTCAACGGCCGGATCCTCGAAGGAGCACTCGGCTACTTCCTCAATCCCTTCCTCAACATGCTCTTCGGCGCGCTGTTCTTCGGCGAGCGCCAGAGCCGGCGGAAACTGGTCGCGGTCGGCGTGGCCTTGGCCGGCGTCGCGTGCCAGTTCCCGGCGGTGAAAGGCGTGCCCTGGGTCGCGCTGGTGCTTGCCCTGACCTTCTCGCTCTACGCAGTGGTGCGGAAGAAAGCCCCGCTCGGCGCGCTGGCGGGACTGACCGCGGAGACCTCGCTGTTGGCCCCGGTCGCGCTCATCTGGCTGCTTTGGCAGGATCAGCAAGGTGCCGACGTCTTCGGCGGATCGGACACTCGGGCGCTGCTCATCTTCGCCACCGGCCTGGCCACCGCCATCCCGCTGCTGTGCTTCGGCCACGCGGCGCGGACCATTTCGCTGACCACCCTCGGCATCCTCCAGTTCATCGGCCCGACCCTTCAGTTCCTGATCGGTTGGGGTCTCTACGGCGAGGAGATGAACGCCCTGCGCCTGATTTCCTTCGGGCTGATTTGGACCGCCGTGGCGATCTACGCCGCGGATGCCCTGACCCGCCGGAGCGCGCCACCGGCGGGCTGAGCGTTTCGTCTTGTCCTTCCGCCCCCCGCCGTCTTGGCTTCCGCCTAACATGAGTGAACCCGCCCCCCAATGGTATGTCTCGGTCGAAGGCCAGCAGCACGGCCCCTACAGCGGTGAGCAACTGGTGGAGTTCACCGGGACCGGCAACATCACCCGCGAATCGATGGTCTGGACCGAAGGCATGGCCGAGTGGCTGCCCGCCGCGCAGATCGAAGGGCTGTTCCCACCCGAAGCTCCGGCACCCGCCGCCGCTCCGGCGATGGTGAGGTCCACCACGGCGGCCTCCAATTTCATGCGACCGGGCCAGACGGCCGGATACGCCACCGGGCAACTGAGCGGGCAGGCCACAGCCCAGGTCCAAGGCGGCTTCCGCCACCCGCAGATCGCGGCCGCCTCGTTCGGCCTCTGGGCGGGAACGATCGTAGGCAGCGTTCTTTTCGTCATCATTGGCTTTGTCCTGCTGCCCCAGGCCGCTCTGAAGGCGGAAACGAATCCGACGATGATGATGGTCGTCCTCGGGCTATTCGGCGTGAGTGCTCTCTGTTCGGTGATTGCCATGATCCTCCAGCTCATGACGCTGCACCGGACTTGGAAATGCCTCTCGCTCGCCGGCGCCACCGTGACCCCGGGATCCGCGGTTGGATTCCTCTTCATCCCCTTCTTCAACCTCTACTGGCTCTTCCGCGCCTTTTACGGCCTCTCTCAGGAGTGGAACCGCATCACCGCGGCGCATGAAGAAACCCGCCTTGCTCCGCGCATGCCGGAAGGTTTGTTCCTCGCCTACTGCATCACGAGCATCGTGTTTGCGCCGGTCGCCATCGTCCTCGCCTTCCCGGTCATGTCGGCGATGTGCAAGGCGATCAACTTCATCGCCTTCCGCCCGGTCCAGCAGCCCGGCACAATGCGCTTCCGCTGAGTCGATCACGGCCACGAAAAAGCCGCCCGGCGGGATCCCGCGGGCGGCTCTTGAAATTCCAAAGGACTCCGGCTCAGCCGATGTCCGTGCGGCCGGAAAGCTGGGCACCTTCCTCCATCGAGAACATCTTCGCCTTGATGTCGCCGTCGAGGCGGGACTTGGCCTTCAGCTCGCAGCGCTCAGAGGTGATCTTGCCTTCGACCCTGCCGAAGACTTTCACATCGCCAGCGGTGACGTTACCCTTGATCAGGGCGTTCTCACCGATGGTCACCCGGCCCTTCTCCGAGATGATCTCGCCATCGATCTTGCCGTCGATGATCATGTCGTTGGAAAAGCGGATGGAGCCGGTGATCTCGATCCCGCTCGCGAGGACGTTGGTAGCGTTTGCCATGGGGAAGAATCCAGCAGAGCCCCGGCGGCTTGGCAATCGGATTCCCCCCGGAGCCGCGAGTTCGACCGAGACGGGGAGTTTTTTGGGCCGGTTCCCACTCTTTCCCGCTAGAATGGTCTCGCAGTTCACGTCTTTCATCCTATGCCACGCGTCACCATCACCGTCCCCGAGCGCAACCCGCAGCCTTACCGCTTCCAGCTCGACCGCCTGAAAGTCCATCTCGGCCGGGGTAGCGAGAACGATATCGTGATCGACTGCGGCTCCGTGTCGGTGCGTCACGCGGTGATGGAGCGGATCGATGGCGGCTACCAGCTCCGCGACCTCGGCTCGACCAATGGGATTAAGATCGAAGGCAAGGTGTGCGAAGTCATTCCCCTGCGCCACGGGCTTTCGGTGAAGATCGGTGACGTGCCTTTCGATTTCACCCTGACCGAGGAGGAACGCGAGGCCCTGGCCCGCGAGAAGCCACCGGAAGAGTCGCCCATCATCATGGAAGACGAGCTCAACGAGCCCGCGCCCCGCAAGGCCGCGCCAAAGCCCGCCATCCAGCGCCCGCTGGCTTCCGCCCAGCAGCCGAGCTCCGCCGCCAGCTTCTTCATGACGCTCCTCTTCCTGGTGCTCGCCGCCGCGGCGTTCTTCGTCGGCCTGTCGATCCGCCACCAAAAGGAGACCGGCAATTCCTTGATCCAGACCATGAAGGGTGCCAACACAAAGCCTGTGACCGAAGAGGTTCCGGCCGCTCCGGTAGCTCCAGAGTCGGTACCGGCCGAGTGACCGCTCACTCGGTCTCGTCCACCGTCTCGTCGCGCTGGTAAATCGGCAACTGGCGGTAGGGCACCGTGAACGCCAGCACCATCATCGAAGTGCCATACACGCGGCCGGCCTCGCGGCTGTTCCATGATCCGTCTTCGGACTGCTTCTTCAAATAGGTGCCATACATCCAGTTCGCGTAGTCATTCCAGTACCGCCCACCGATCTGGAACATGCCTTGGGCATTGTAGTAATTGCCGTAGAACTCGAACTGATCGCCCGGGAGGTCGCGGAAGGTTTTCATCACATAGTCCGCCGCCTTCACCGTCTCCGGCGTGCCGTGGCGACCGCAGAGTTCCAGGCACAGCAGCCCCATCCCGGTCAGCGATCGGGCGTGATCGTGGCGGTCCATGTAGCCGAAGCTGCCCGCCTTCTCGTCCTGATGCCGGCTCAGGTAGCCGACCGCGTCGGCGATCGCCTTGTCCGGCACCGCCGCCCCGTTGAGCTTCGCCGAGCGCAGCGCCATCAAGGCCCAGCCGCTGCACGAGGTGTCGCTGTCCCGCGATCCCGGATGATAACGCCAGCCACCTTGATTGCGCTCATCCTTCTTCACCGCCTGCGCGGTTAAGATCAGCTTCAAGGCTTTCGGCAAGGCCACCGCGATCTTCTCCTGCCGCCCCGGATCGACCATCCCGCTGACCTCGGAAAGGAACAAGGTCGAGATGTTGTGAGCATACATCGGGCCGCTGCCGGCATTCCCTCGCTCGAACAGCCCGCTGTCCCGCTGGTTCGAAAGGACGAAGTCGATGCAGCGGTTCAGCGGCTCCGAGAAGGGGCCCTCGGTCGGAAGGTGGCCTTTCGAAAGGAACGACATCCCGACCAGCGCCGGGATCCCGGTCGAGTCGCCGTAGCTTTCGGGAAACGATCCATCTTCCCGCTGGACCCGCGCGAAATATTCCAGCGCCTGCTCCACCGCCGGATCGACCCTCTCGCGCCACTCGGCGAAGACCGGATCGGCCGGCTCCTGGGCCAGGGCGACGGACAGGCCCGCGGCGATCATCGAGACGATCCGCAGGGTCAGGGAGTGAATCGGGAAAGGTCTCATTCGTCGGTCATGGCTTTGAAATACTCCTTCACGAGGCCCCGATATTCCTCCGGAACGCCCGCTCCGCCGCCGCTGCCGACGTCGGACTTCAAGGTGGCTTGGATCTTTTCCCAATCGGCCGCGCTGATCCCCAGCTTCGCCAGTTCCGGCGGGACCCCCGGGTCGGCCTCGCGCATCCGCGGACCTTCCTGCGACTTCTCGCCCGGCTGCTGGCCCGGTTGACCGGGCTGCTGGCCCGGCGGACCGGGTTGTCCCGGCTGGCCGGGTTGCGGGCGACCTTGCATCCTCTGTTTGGCCGACTGCGCCGCCCGGGCCATCGCGTCGGCCGCCTGCTGGGCCTGACCGGCGGCTTGCGCGGCCTGCGGTTCGCCCTCCGCCTGCGATGCCGCTTGGAAAGCCTCGGCCAGATCGCCCGGAGAAACCGGAGCGCGGTTCGGGTCCGCCTGCTGGCCCCGCGCCTGCTCGGCGGCTTGGGCGAACTCCTGGGCTGCTCGCCCCAAGGCCTCAGCGCTCCTTTCCAAATTTCCCGCGGCCTGCTGGTGCTGGCCGGCAGCCTCCTGCGGCTTGCCCTGGCTGCCGCTCTGCGCCGCGGCTTCCGCCTGCTGGCTGCCCTGCTGGGCGGCATTCGCCGCCTCGTTCATCTGCCCCGATGCCTCGGCCTGCGGCATCTCGGCAATCGCTTCCGCCAGCTCCCCGACCTCGCCCGCCTGCATCTCTTGCAAAGCCTGCATCGCCTCGTCGGTCTTGCCCGCCGCCAAAGCTTCCAAAGCCTCCGCCACCTCGGCCTGCCGCTCCGCCAAAGCCTCCACCTCCGCCTTGCGCTCGGCCTGCTCGGCCGGCGTCTCACCGGACTGCCCTTGTGGAGATTCACCCTGCTGCGGTTCGCCCATCTCCGACTGGCCTTGCTCGGACTGACCTTGCTCGGACTGACCTTGCTCGGACTGACCTTGCTCGGACTCACCCTTCTCAGAAGGAGAAACCGACTCCTTCAGCGCTTCCACCGCCTCGCGGGCCGCTTCCGCCGCCGCTTGATCCTCGCCCTTGGAAAGTTGCTCGCTCGCCTCCTGGGTCGCGGCCACCGCTTCGGGCAGCAGGTCCGCTGCTTCGCTCCGCTCCTGCCGCGCTTCCGCGAGCTGCTCCGCCGCCGCCTCGGCGATCTTCTCCTGCTCCTTCGCCAATGCCTCGCGAAGGCTGTCCACCGCGGCTTGCTGAGCCTGCTCCTGCGCCGGTGCTTCGGGCTGCCCCTGCTCCGCGGCGGCCGGCATCTGGCGCGACTGCTCTTCCAGAGCCTTCTGCGCCTCGCTCAACTCCCGCGCCTGCTCCGCCAAAGCCTTCGCCGCCTCGGCCTGCTGCTCCAGCACCTCGGCCCGGGCCTGCGGCTGCTCGCGAAGCTGCTGCCGCAGTTGCTCCTCCATCGCCTGCTGCTTGTCCTGCCACTCCTGCGGCAAATCGGCCTCCTGCTGCGCCGTCGCCTGCTGCTCGGCCTGCCGCGCGAGCTCCTGCTGCTGCTGCGCCAGTTCCTGGAAACGCGCCAGCTCCTCGATCTTCTGCCGGTCGCGATCCATCGCGTTCCGCACTTCCTCCAAATTCTTCACCGCCTTCTCGGCCTCGTCGCGGGCGGCATTCATCTTCTCTTCCCGCTGCTCCTTGCCGTCCTGCAAAGGCGCGCTCTCCAACTCCTCGCGGGCCTTCTCGACCTGCTCCGATGCCTCTCGTACTTCGTCCGCCTTCGCCGCGTGGACACCTTCCTCCATCTGCTCCGCCAGCTCCTCCAACTTCTCCTTGGTATCAGCAAGCTTCTCCCGCGCTTCCTCGAAATTCTTCTCCGCCTGCGGGCTGAGCTTCTCGTTTTGCATCTCCCAGCGGCTCTGATCCATCTTCTGGCGGGCCTCCTGGGTCGCCTTGATCGCCTGCTCGATCTTCTCGCGCGCCTCCTCATGCTCGGCCCGCATTTCCTGCCGCGCCAGCGACTCCGCATTGCGGTCGATCCGGATGAGAAGCCACTCCGAATGCCCCACGCCCGGTCCATCGAGCTCCGCCGGCCGCGCGTCCGCCGCCCGGACCCGCAAGCGGATCTCATTCGCGCCGGGCCATGTCTCCATCAGCGCGCCGATCGCCAGCTTGCCCTCGCCGCGGTAGCGCGCGGGCTTCGACGCCCCGCCCAGCTTGACCGGCAAGTCCTGCGCCATCCGCGTCGGCTCCTTCCCGGCGGTCTTCACCTCCAGCGCGACTTCCGCCACGCCGAAATCCTCCGCCACCTCGTAGCGCAATCCTACCACCTCGTCCGGCCGCACCCGCAGCTCGCGGGCGATCGGACTCAGCCAGCGCACCACCGGCAACTGGTCCTCCAGCACCCGCACCGGAAATCGCAACGCTTCCACCTCACGGCCCAGCCGATGCTTCAAGGTCACCACCGCCTCGCCACCGCCATCCGCGGCCAGCGTCCACGAAAAGCTCACCCGCCCGCCCGTCGCCGAGCGCTCGATGGCACCCTCCGCCAGCCGCTTGCCCTCAACCTCCAACCAAGCGGCTTCAATCGCCGTGTTCAACTTTCCCACCAGCTCGATCTTCGTCCCCCGCACCGCTTCCACGCCGGTGCCGAGCGCCTCTTCCGTCGGCAAAAGTCCCGCGTAATCCGGAAACACCCGCTTCACCCGCGGCTCCACGATTCCCGGCAAGGGCCACATCGTCACCGTGAACGCATCGCTTTCGCCGCGGCCGGCCCGCGCCCGATACACAAAGCCCTCGCGCACCGGATCCATCCGATAGCTCCAACCATCGCCGTCCCGGTTCATCGGCTGCGTCACTTCGGTGCCGCTTGCCATCGTCATCACCAGATCGAGCGAATCCGCCGGGCCGTCGTAGGCGGTCTCGATCAAAAGCGCGTCGCCGTCTAACAGCTCGATGTCCCCCGGCTTCACCTCGAACTTCACCGCGGCCGCGTTGCCGAGATTGCTGAACGGTGCCACCGCCCGCACCGCGAGCCGCGCCGCTTCCTTCGGCCAGATTGCGAACAGCGCCGCGAACATCAGCGCCAGCGCCAACGCGGGCCTCGCCCAGCGCCGCCCGGCCCCCACCGCTTTGATCTCGGCACGCGCGTCAACCTTGCCCACATCCTCGCCCGCCGCCTTCGCCAGTTCTTCTAACAGCCCGGCCGAAGCACCGCTGTCCGTACCCGAAAGCTCCATCACCGTGCTCATCCGCTCCTCGATCTCCGGATGCCGCCCCTCGATCCACCGCGCCACCTGCACCAGACCGATCTTCCGCAGCAGCGGCCGCATCCCGACCACCAACGCCGCGCCGGTCGCCAGCAACCACGCAACGAACATCGCCCAGCGCACCGCCGACGGCAGCGGCGCGAGGAAGTGGTCCGCCGCCATCATCGCGAGCAGGCCGCCCAGCGCGACCGTCGCCAGCAGCAGCCCGCCGCGCAGCAACTGCGCCCGCCGGATGCTCGACCTCACCGCGCCCAGCCGGCGTCCGATGTCTTCTCTCGCTTGGTTCGTGCTCATGGTTGTTTCCTCCGGCGGAGCGCTGACTTCAGTCGGCGAGCCTCAACAGCCAGCCCACCAACCCCAACGCCCTCATGTTCTAAAATTCCAGTTCTCATTACGGCAGTCCCCCGCCCCGTCTCATCACCCATTCGATCGACAGTAGCAGGGCGAAAAGCCCCAGCACCAGCGCGTTGTCCCACAGCGGGGTCTCGCGCAGCTCGCGCTTGGCATCGCCCTCCTTCAAAAACAATCCCGTCAGTTCGCCGGCCTGGTCCGCCTTGACCACCCGCCCGCCGGACAGGTCCGCGACCGTCTCTAACAATCCGAGGTTCAAGGTCGTCTCCGCCAGCTCCACCGGCCCGCGCGATCCCACCACGCGGAATCCCGCGCTCACCGCGGCGTTTCCATCCTCCGCCGAAAGCCGGTCCGCCCCCTTGCCGCGCAGCTTGATTTCATAGCGCCCTGGCTCCGCCAAAGGCTCCAGCTCCGCCTCGTGCAAGCCGTTTGAATTCTCCGTCACCGCCAGTGGCACGCTCGTCACCACCACGCCGTCGCGCACCAGATCCGCCATCAGCTCGTCGTCCTGCACCGGGCTCAGCCCGGTATCGCGAAGCCGTGCCGTCACCTTGATCCGATCGTCCGCGGTGTAGGTCAGTTGATCCGTCCCCAGCCGCACCCGCGCGCCGCCGGCCCGCAGCACCGGCCCCGCGCCCCAGCGCACCAGGTTGCCCCAGAAGCGATGGTGATAAAGGTCCCCCGCCCCTTCGCGCAGCCGCCAGGTCCGGTCGGTCAGCAGCAGCGCCACCTTCCCTTTGCCAGTCTGCCGCGTCACCAGCAGCGCCGACGCCGCCTCGCGCTCGCGCCGCTTCGCCAGCGCATCGAGCGCCGCGTTCAATCCGTCGCCGCCGGAAATCGACGTCCCGCTATCCTCGCCGCGCGCCGTCAGCAGCACCTCCGCCCCTTCCTTCAGCCCGCGGATCGGCTGCCGCCACGGCACTTCCGGAAAGCCCGCCCAGATCGCATCGTTCGCCGACTCGCCGGTCGCCTGCTGCGTCACCGGATGACTGCGCCCTTCCGCGGTCAACTCGAAACGGAACGGCTCGCCGCCCGCCGCATAGAAATTACGACGACCCTCGTAGGTCTCCACCGGCACCAGCTCGCGGCCCGCTTCCGCCAAAATCCCGTGCGGCATGAACTGCGGACCCGCCACCATCACCAGCAGCGCCGCCCGCTCCTTCACGCACTCCGAGATCGTCGTCCAGGTCGCCGCATCGATCGCTTCCGGCTCGATGTCCCCCAGGATGATCACGTCGAACTTCCGCCACTCCTCCGGGCTCGCCGGCAAGCGCGTCGCCTGGGCATCGCCGAAAGGCCGCGACGCCGAGGCTGCGATCGCCTCGTCTTCCTCGCCCTCGATCCGGTCCGGTTCGAGCAGCACGTATTGCAGGTGCACCGACTTGTCGCGGCCGTAGAACAGATTCCGCAGGTAGCGGAATTCCCAACGCGGCGTGCCTTCGAGGATCAACACGTTGGTCCGCGCGTCGGTGATCGAAGTCTCGAAATCCCACGCGTTGTTGTCGTCGAAGCGCTCGCCTTCCAGCTCCGCCACCTCGATCCGGAACCCGCCGACGCCGCCTTCTTCCGGCACCGTGGTGAAGCGGACCTCCTCGCGGTGATTCTCCTGCGGCACCGGGACCTCGCGTTCCTCGACCACCTCGCCGTCGCGCAGCAGCCGGACCTTCGCGGCCTTGCCCTTGTAGCCGTCGAACTTCAACGACGCGGTCACCCGCATCCGGTCGCCGAGGTGGATCGCCTCCGGCGCGCGGACTTCCAGCACCGAGGCATCGCGCGGCGGTGCCGTCGTGCCCGTCGCCACGATCCCGACCGGCGCGTCCAGAATCCCGAAGCGCCGCGCCACATCCTCCACCCGGCCCGGCCGGTTGTGGCGGCCGTCGCTCACCAAAATCACTCCCGCCAGATCGTCCGGCGGCACCTGCTCCAGCACCGTGCCCAGCGCCGCGACCAGATCCGTCGCATCGCCCCAGCCTTCGCCCTGCGCCTCATCGCCCTCGCGAACACTGCGCGCCGCGCGGACCGTGCGGACTTTCATCGACTCCTCCAGCGACTTGAGGATCCCCGACTCCGCCAAACCCGCCTCGCCGATCTGCAGCCGCGAAGCCGTCGCGCCGTCGTCGGTCAAATGCATCGACGCCGAGTCGTCCAGCACCACCACCACCTCGCGCTGCCGTTCGCGCTCGACCATCCGCACCCACACCGGCTCGACCAAAATCCAAACCAGCACCCCCAGCGCCCCCAGCCGCAGCCCGGTCAACCAGCGCGCCCGCCGCGGCGTCACCGCACCGGATTCGTAGCGGTAGAGAAACAGCACCGCCTCGATCGCGATCGCCGCCACGGCCGCCACCGCCCACAAGGGCCAATCCGGCGACAATCTCACGACCTTCCCCAGCCCGTGGAGCAAGCCCCACAGCGCCAGAAACACGAGGGGAAGACGAATCAGGAATTTCATGCCCGCGCGATCCTCCCCGACCCTGCTAGCCGATTCAACATCAGAACCTCAACGCCCGGGACACGGTTGCTATTTCAACAAATCATGGACACCTTACCGGGAAGTTGAAGCGGGCTCCACCCGACCGGCCAACGAACCGGACCCCGACCGATTCCAAGGGGATGCACCACGAGCTTGCCCTCGGCGGCGCATCCGACTATCCGATGAACAACAGCATCCGAAAACTATGGAATGGAAAGGAAAGCGGGAGAGTGACAACGTGGACGACGCGCGTGGACGGAGTTCCGGTGGTGGCGCGAGCCGCGGGGGCGGCGGGCTTGGCTTGCTGGGGATCATCGGGAGAGCTTTCGGCCTCAAGGGCATCATCGCCGCGGTGGTGCTGGGTTTTGTGCTGTTGAAGCTCGGGATCGTGGATCTCAACACCCTCCTCGGCGGGGGGGCTGCAGGCCCCGCGCCTCAGGCGCAGGTCAGCCAGCAGGACCAAGAGCGTTATCAGTTCGTAAGCGTCGTACTTGCAGGCACGGAGGACGTATGGACGAAGGAATTCGCGCGGATCGGACAAAGATACGAACTGCCCGGCATGCAAGTTTACCGCATCCAAACGCGCACCGCATGCGGCACTGGCAGCGCGGAAATGGGGCCGTTTTATTGTCCGGGCGACCGCAAGATCTATATCGATCTGAGCTTCTATGACGAGCTGGCCCAGACCTTCAATGCCCCGGGCGATTTCGCGCAGGCCTATGTGATCGCGCACGAGGTCGGCCATCACGTGCAGAAGTTGTTGGGCACCTCGGACAAAGTGGCGTCGATGCGAGGACGCCCGGACTACAATGACTATTCAGTGCGACTGGAGTTGCAGGCCGATTTCTACGCCGGCATGTGGGCGAATCACTCCCAGGAATATCTGAAGCTTGATCGCAGCGATATTGAAGAGGCGATGCGCGCCGCGAATGCCATCGGTGACGATGCCATTCAGAAGAAAATGCAGGGACGCGTCGTGCCGCACTCGTTCACCCACGGCACGTCTGAGCAGCGGATGCGCTGGTTCAAAAAGGGATT
>NEUO01000007.1 GCA_002304315.1 Verrucomicrobiia bacterium Tous-C4TDCM | reverse complement strand
TGGCCCATGGCTTCGGCACTTGGGTCGGAACCAATGTCTTGCATGACTACGGCGATGCCCTGCTGATGAAATCCGATCCCAAGGGCAAGGAACCAGTGCCCGGCTACTCGGTTCTCGCCCGCAATCTGCCGTCGGACATCGCGGCTTCGACTTCTCTAACAAACCGCTACACGGAAGCCGCGGTCGAATTCATCGCGGCAAATCGGAAGCGGCCGTTCTTCGCCCACGTCGCGCACAACCAACCGCACCTCGGACTGTTCGCAAGCGAGGCATTCCGGGGCAAGTCCCGCCGCGGCCTGCTGGGCGACGTGATGGCGGAGATCGACGACTCGGTGGGGCGGATCATGAAGGCGCTGGAAGACAACGGCGTGGCGAATAACACGCTGGTGATTTTTTCTTCCGACAACGGTCCGTGGATCCGCTTCGAGAACGAGGCGGAGACGAAGTATGGTGAGGCCCGGCTGCATGTGGGCTATGCCCAGCCGTTCCGCGATGGCAAGGGCTCGAACTGGGAAGGCGGCCATCGCGTGCCGGGGATCTTCCATTGGCCCGGGGTGATCGAGCCGCTGCGCCAGCTTGAGCCGGCGAGCACGCTGGACGTGCTGCCGACGGTCCTCTCGCTGTGTGGCGCGGAAGTGCCGAAGGGTCTCGATGGCCGCGACATCCGGCCGCTGCTCTCGCCCGGCCGCTTCAAGGGAGCGGTCAAGCCCTTCGAACTCGCCTACTCCGGCCCGGACAACCTGCCGAATGCCTTTCGCGAGGGACCGTGGAAGCTTCACGTGAAACTCATCAGCCAGACCGGCAGCAACCACGGCTTCGCGGCCTCGATGGAGAAGCCGCTGCTTTTCAACGTCGAGCAGGACCTTGGCGAACGCATCGACCGCGCGGCGGAACAGCCGGAGATTGTGGCGCGTCTGTTAGGGAAACTCGATGCGGTAGCGGCTTCGCTCAAGGCAGGTGCTCCGAGATAGTATGAGCCCTGTGGAGTGCGACGGCACGACGTCGCTTTGGCTTGGGATGAAGTCCGCCCCACCCCAGCGACCGCGGATCGGCCGGCAAGGCGATCCGTGGCCAGCGAAGTGAAGCGGCCGCCCCCGCAGTTAAAGCTGCGTCATGCCGCAGCACTCCAAATCTTCAGCTGTCCGACTTCGCGAGGAAGGATAAGAAATGGGGAACCCGCTTTCTTGACATCCCGCGCCATGCCTGCCACTTCCGCGGTGTGCCCTCGATCCATCGCAAAGCTGTCCGTCTCGTCGTCCGCGCCATTTGGCGTGCGGGCGCGTTCGGAGCATGATGGCACCCTGCCACCTCCGGACGCGGCCCACGGCCACCCGGAGGAACGATGAATCCCATCCGCTGGCCCGCCGTTTCCGGATCCCCATGATCCGATGAAACCACCCGATCCAACCGACCCGCGCGGCACCTTGTTGATGCTCCTTTCCGTGTTCCTGTTTGCCGCGAACACGCTGCTGCTGCGCGCCCTCAGCCTGCACCTGCCGCAGGCCGACGGCTGGATGGCGCTGCTCTATCGCGGGGTGATCGGGATGGGCATGGTCGTCGCGCTCTACGGCTTCGGCCGCGGGTTCTCGATGCGGGCCTTGCTCGGCAGCAAGCTGGTCATCCTGCGCGGGGTGATCGGCGCCTTCAGCACCGCCGCGTTCTACCTTTCAGTGACCAACGCCTACCGCACCCTGCCGGTCTCGCGCGGCTCGTCGATCCAGATGCTGCTGCCGCTGGTCACCGCCGCGGGGGCCTGGTTCCTGTTCGACGAGCGCTTCACCGCGCCGGAGTTCGCCGGGGCCGCACTCACCCTCCTCGCCACCTGGCGCGTCGCCGCGTCGCGATGAAGAAGGTGAACCGCCAAGACGCCAAGTGCGCCAAGTTTTGGAACCTGGGTCTGCTTGACTTGGCGACCTGGGCGTCTTGGCGGTGAAATCCCGCCTTTTTCGCCTCAAATTCCCGATTTGCCAAAACCATGAACCCCGCTAGCGTCCGCCCCTTTCCCATGAGCCACGTCCTGTCCACCTACGCCCGCTTTCCCGTCACGCTCGTCCGCGGCGAGGGCACCCGCGTGTGGGACGATGCCGGGAAATCCTACCTCGATTTCTGCACCGGCATCGCCGTCTGCGCGCTCGGCCACTGCCCGCCGCGGCTGGTGAATGCCATCCGTGAGCAGGCCGGCACCTTGATGCATGTCTCGAACCTCTACGGCATCCCGCAGCAGGAGGAACTGGCGCGGGTCATCGTGGAAGAGCACGTGAAGATTCCCGGCAAGGTGTTCTTCGCCAACTCCGGCGCGGAGTCGAACGACGGCCTGATCAAGACCGCCCGCAAGTTCGGCCACGCCCGGCCGCAGCCCGACGGCTCGCCGAGGTACGAGGTCCTTAGTTTCAACAAATCCTTCCACGGCCGGACGCTCGGCGGCATCAGCGCCACCGGTCAGGACAAGGTGAAGGAAGGCTTCGACCCGCTGCTCCCCGGCTTCCGCCACCTGCCTTTCAACGATCTCGCCGCGCTCGAGGCCGGCATCTCGCCGATCACCGCCGCGATCTTGTTAGAGCCGGTGCAGGGCGAGGGCGGTGTGAATGTCGCCACGCCGGAATTCCTGCGCGGCGTCGCGGCCGTCTGCAAGAAGCACGACCTGCTGCTGCTGCTCGACGAGGTGCAGGTCGGCTTCGGCCGCTGCGGTCCGACGATGGCTTGGCGGGCAATCGCCCCCGAGCTGGAGCCCGATGGCATTTCTTGGGCGAAAGGCATGGGCGGCGGCTTCCCGATCGGCGCTTTCTGGCTGTCGGATCGTGCGGTTGATGCCAGCGGCAAGACCCTTTCCTCGCTGATGGGCCCCGGCTCGCACGGCACCACCTACGGCGGCAACCCGCTCGCCTGCGCCGCCTCGCTGGCCGTGCTTGCTGAGGTGACTGAAAAGAACCTCGAGGCGAATGTCCTCCGCCAGGAACGGCGGATCCGCGCGACCATCGCGTCGTGGCAAATGCCCGCCATCACCGAAGTCCGCGGCCTCGGCCTGCTGTTAGGCATCGGCCTCGACGTTACGAAGTTCGCCGTCCCCGAAGGCAAGCTCCCCGCCGCCTATGTCTGCGGCAAGCTCCTCGAAGCCGGACTCCTCGTCCCCCCCGCCGGCCCCGAAACCATCCGCTTGCTGCCTCCCCTCAACGTGTCCGACAGCGAAGTGGACGAGGCTCTCGAAATCTTCCACGCCACCCTCTCTTCCCTGATCACCCTTCTTCGCTAAAGCTGCGGAGGGCAGGCTGATCCCTTGGCACTTGGCACTTCTCATCACTTGGAAATTTCCCATGAAGCATCTCCTTTCCATCGAAGAACTCACCGCCGCGCAGATCACCGCGCTGCTCGACGATGCCGTGCGCTTGAAAGCCGAGCGCGGCCATCACACGTCGCAGCCGCTGGCCGGGCAGACCTGGGCGATGATCTTCACCAAGTCGTCCACCCGCACCCGCGTGTCCTTCGAAGTCGGTATCCGCGAGCTCGGCGGCTTTCCGATGTTCCTTTCGAAGAACGACATCCAGCTCGGCCGCGGTGAGCCGATCAAGGACACCGCCCGGGTGCTCGGCCGGATGGTCCACGGCTGCATCATCCGCACCTTCGCGCAGCAGGACGTGGTGGACTTCGCGGAGTTCTCCGGCATACCGACGATCAACGCGCTGACCGACGACGAGCATCCCTGCCAGATCCTCGCCGACCTTTTGACGGTGAAGGAAGCGCTCGGCGGCTGGGACGGGAAGAAGATTGCCTTCATCGGCGACGGCTTTTCGAACATGACCATCTCCTGGATGTGGGCGGCGAAGAAGCTCGGCTTCGAACTCGCCGTCGCTGCGCCCGCCGCCTACCAGCCGCCGGCTTCGTTCCTGGAGAAGCTCGACGCGCCGAACGTCATTGTTACGACGGATCCCGTACTTGCCGCGCAGGGTGCCCACGTCATCAATACCGACGTCTGGCTCTCGATGGGCCAGGAAGGACAGCAGGAGAAGGAGGAGGCCTTCGGTCCCTTCCAGGTGAATGCCGACCTCGTCGCCCGCGCCGCGCCGGAGCACATCGTGCTCCACTGCCTGCCCGCCTACCGCGGCAAGGAGATCACCGAGGAAGTGCTGGAGAAGCACGCCGACATCATCTTCCAGGAAGCCGAGAACCGCCTCCACGCCCAGAAGGCGATCTTGGTGGCGCTGGCGAAGTAGCGCGACTTTGCAAGTTGCGCGCTTCTCGCGGCCCGCCTCCTGCGGCGCTTCCGAACCCACCGGACAAGCCTTCGTCTCTCCGTCCCCGCGATTCCTACCCAAACCAGGACCAAGGGCCCAGCGTCCTTTGGGACCGGGATGGATAGGATGCATGGGATTCAGAAGAAGAGGGGCGCGGGCGGCTGGCCCGCAGCACCGTGGCTGCGGCATCCCTGGGCCTCGAAGCTTCAGCGGTGTGGTCTTGCCGCAAGCCGTTCCCGGGATTCCACCGGTTTCGATTCTTCAATCAGGTGGATGCGCTCATGGTCTCGATGGTAGTTTTCACCTCCCCCTGGCTGCCCTGTAAACGAAGCCTGCAATCAGTCCGATGATCCCGAGTGGGACTGCAAAAATCGGCCAGATCAAGGGTCCACCCGTGTCACCGAGGAGAACGGTGCACGCGAAAAACAATAGAATGGGAAGGAGGCACCCGCCCAACCCACATCCGATGAGCGGCGCTGATTGGCCGACTTTTCGAGTCTCAATCGGCGGGGTCTCATCTTGTCCAGGCGGGAGGTAGGGGTTCATCGTTGCTTCTGCTCCCCACGTTCACCGCTTCAACCACCCTTCCAGCAAGCTCGGCCACACCTTCAGATCCCCCTTGTCCGCCACGTTCATCCCGTAGCCGTGGCCGCCTTTTTCGAAGAGGTGCAGGCTGACCGGCACGCCGTTGGCCTTGCAGGCGGACGCGAAGTCGAGGCTGTTGCGGCAGTCGACGCCGTCGTCGAAGGTGCTGAGCAAGAAGACCGGCGGGGTGGCCTTGGTGACCTGCTTTTCGGTGGAGCATTTCTCCAACAGCTCCGGTGCGGGCTTCGCACCTAACAGGTTGTTTCGCGAGCCGCCGTGGGCGACCTGGCCCATCGAGATGACGGGGTAGATCAGGATCGAGAAGTCCGGCCGCGCGCTGAGTTTGTCGATGTCGTCCTTGCCCTCTTCCGGGAAGGTGTCGGCGAAGCGGGTGGTGCAGAGGCTGGCGAGGTGGCCGCCGGCGGAGGAACCCATCACGCCGACTTTTGCGGGATCGACGCCCCACTCCTTCGCATTCGCCCGCACCGTGCGGATCGCGCGGCGGGCATCGAGGAAGGGGACGGGGAACTGGTAGCCAAAGTTCGGCTTGCCGACGCGGTACTTCACGACCACGCCGGTGATGCCTCGCTCGGCGAGCCACTTCGCGTAATCGTGGCCCTCGTGGTTCATCGCGAGGATGCCGTAGCCGCCGCCGGGCAGGATCACCACCGCCTGGCCGGTGCGCTTGCCTTCGGGGGCGACGTAAACCTGGAACTGCGGGATCTCGATGTCGGTGTAGCGCCCGCCCTCGTTGATCTTCTCGGTGCCGGCCGGCGGGCGCTTGGCGCCAGGGGCTTCGCCGGGCCAGAGTGGTTTCCAATCATCGGCAGCGGCGGCAAGTGTGGTCATCAGGCAGAGGGCGGCGAGGGTTTTCATGGTGTGACCGCATACCGATGGCCGCCGGATGATGTTTCGGCAAGCCTTCCCGGGACCGCGTGCCACCGGCTCGCAGAAGCAAGGGAAAGGCCACGCTCCGGTGATACGGGTTGGAATGGGCGACGGTGCTTGGGGACCGTTCGGGCCGGTCGCAGACCGGCGCTCCCGGGGGAGACTAACCGCGGAGCCGGAACTCCTCGACCGGCCGGTCTTCTAACAGATGCTCGGTGACGATCCGTTCCAGAACGTCGGGCGTGCAGGAGTGATACCAGACGCCGTCCGGGTAAACCACCGCCACCGGTCCGCGAATGCAGACGCGCAGGCAGTCGGCCTTGGTTCGCAGGATGACGGGTGCAGCTTTGCCGAGGGCGGCCAAACGATGCTTGAGGAATTCCCACGATGCCAGGCCCTGCGCCGGGTCGCAGCACTTCGGCTTGGAGGCATCGGCGCAGAGGAAGATGTGGCGTTCCCCGCGGTCGACTCCCGCCGCGCGGGCTGCTGCTTCCAATTCGGGGTCCATTGGCGGGAGGGATACTTGGCGGAGCGGCGGCCGTCACGCGAAACGATGGCTGGCGGATCTGCCGGCCATGGACTGCGGGCAGCAGGCTGCCGCAGTCCAAGGGCTCCGCCTTTTCGGGCGGCGTTGAGCGAATTGCCAGCTTTCCCTTGATCGGGCGGCGTGCGAGAAGCAGGGCATGAGGGTCCGCTTGTTCCGGTCACGGGGTTCTGGTTCGGGGTGCCGGGGCTGGTGGGTTTGCTTTGGGGGTGGTGGGTTTCGATGGGGCACTGGTCGGGGGTGTCCTATGGCCAAGCACTTTCTGCTTGGGAAGCCGGGCAAGTGGGCGGAGGGGTCTATGCGTGGGGGAACTCCGACGTCGGGCCGGATTGGGGGGATTTCGATGTCGGGCATGACGCGATGAGGGGGGAGGAGGCGCGGCAGACGAGCGGAATTTGGATGGCGGTTAGCGAGGCGGTTCCATCCATCGGATACGTCTTCATCGCCTACCACTGGCCGGTCATCGGCTACGTGGCGGGGTGGGCGGGGCTCATCGTCTGGCGGAGCCGGAAGTATCGGGCATTCGCGAAGGCGGAATGACGCAGGCGAAGCCGGCCTTGGACTGCGTGCAGCCTGCTGCCGCTCTGTTGCCACAGCCTGCTGTGGAGTCTGGCCGGTCTCGCCAGCAGGCTGGCGGACGAAAGCGGCAGCAGGCTGCGCGCAGTCCGAGGGCTCCGCCTACTGCTGGACCAGGGCGAACTTGAGCTCGGCTTCGGAGGCGACTTCGTTGCCGACCATGCAGCGGCAGCGGGTCTGGCCGATCGAGCCGCGGATCTTGATGACCTCCGCCTCGATGTGAAGGGTATCGCCGGGCAGCACGGGGCGGCGCCATTTGACGGAGTCCGCGCTCATGAAGTAGCCGATCTTTCCGGCGTTCTCCGGCTTGCGGAGCATCAGCACGCTGGAGACCTGCGCCATGGCTTCCAACTGGAGGACGCCGGGCATGATCGGGTGGCCGGGGAAGTGGCCGATGAAGAAGGGCTCGTTGATGGTGACGTTCTTGATCCCGGTGCACTTGGTGTCGCCGACCATGTCGATGATCCGGTCCACCAGCAGGAAGGGGTAGCGGTGGGGGAGGATCTTGAGGATGTCGTGGATATTGAGGACGGTCTCGCCGTGCGGCAGGACGAAGGGTGCGGCAAGCGAGCGCATCCGGGCGTATTCGCGCTTGAGGGTGGCGGCGAGCTTGGAGTTCGGGCCGTGGCCGGGCTTGACGGCGATGACGTGGCCGAGGATACGCTTGCCGGAGAGGATCAGGTCGCCGATCAGGTCGAGCGCCTTGTGGCGGGCGAACTCGTTGTGGAAGCGGAGTGCTTCCTTGCTCATCACCTCGTTGCCGCGGACGACGACCGCGTTCTCGAGCGAGCCGCCTTTGATCAGGCCTTTTTCGAGGAGTGGCTTGACGTCCTCGTAGTAAACGAAGGTGCGGGCGGGGGAGATTTCCTTCTCGTAGAGCTCCGGGGTGACTTCGCTGGAGAAATACTGGGTGAAGCGGCCTTCGGGGCCGACGTTGGTGACCGAGACGCGGAAGGTCTTGCAGGGGACGATGGTGATCAGGGTGCCGTCGCCGCTTTCCTGGTGGATCGGCTCGCGGATTTCCCAAATCTTGCGCGGGGCGTCCTGCGGGGCGAGGCCGGCTTTCTTGATCAGCTCGACGAAGGGGCGGGAGGATCCGTCGCCGATCGGCGGCTCGTTGGCGTCCATTTCGATGAGTGCATTGTCGACGCCCATGCCGGTGAGAGCGGACAGGACGTGCTCGACGGTGTGGACCTTGACCGAGCCTTCGGCGAGGGTAGTGGCGCGCTCGACGGTTTGCACTTTGTCGGCATCGGCATCGATGAAGGGCTGGTCGGCGAGGTCGGTGCGGCGGAACTTGAAGCCGTGGCCGGCGGGTGCGGGCCTGAGGGTGAGCGTGACTTTCGCCCCGGTGTGGAGGGAGGTGCCTTCGAGGGTGGCGGAGGTGGCGAGGGTGTGCTGCACGTCGGCGGACATGGGGGGAGGGGAAAGTTCCAAGGGAGAAGTGCCAAGTGCCAAATGAGAGGTGGTCGGTGATTTCTTCATTGGCACTTGGCACTTTTCCCTTGGAACTTCGATCCGTGAGGGTGGTGTGTGATTTCCGGGTGATCGACGAGACGAACGATTGGATCGTCGTCGACAAGCTGGCGCCTCTGGCGGTGCACCCGGCGAATGGGAAGGTGGAGGCAACGCTGCTGAGCGGGCTGCAAGAACTGCTGATGTATGAGATCGCGAACGGCGCGCGGCTTTCGATCCTGACACGGCTGGACCGGGAAACGAGCGGGCTGGTGCTGGTGGCGAAGCACGCGGCGGCGGCGCGGCATTTTTCGCGGCAGTTCGAGCGGCGGGAGATCGGGAAAGAGTATCTGGCGGTGGTCCACGGCTGGCCGGAGTGGGACGAGCGGGCGGTCCAAGCGTCGATTCACAGAGCGGGTGGGGAAATCTGGCTGCGGCAAGCGGTCGATCCGGCGGGGCGGGACTGCGTGACGGGCTTCCGGGTGGAGCGGCGATTCTCGAACGCGCTCGGCGATTTCGCGGTGCTGCGTTGTTTTCCGGAGACCGGGAGGATGCATCAAATCCGGGTGCATCTGGAGCATGCCAATCATCCGCTGGTCGGGGACAAGATCTACGGGACCGATGGACGGGCGTATCTGGAACAGGTCGCGGGCGGGCTGTCTGATGAGTCGGTGGCGCGCCTGATTTTGCCGCGACACGCCCTGCACGCGTGCCGGCTGATGGCGGAGTGGGACGGCCGGCGGATGGATTGGCGCTCTGAACTGCCACCGGATTTGACTCGGTTTTGCGGGGAGTGAAGACTGGGGCATGGCGAGTTTGCAGGAGATCGTGGCGTTTCTAGATGCGGAGCTGAGGATTGCCGAGATTCCGGACTACTCCGGGGCGGTCAATGGCTTGCAGTTGGCGAATGGTGGAACGGTGAGCAAAGTGGCGGCGGCGGTGGACGCCTCGCTGCCCGTGGTCGAGGCCGCGGTGGCCGCTGGCGCGGACCTCCTGGTGGTGCATCACGGGATGTTCTGGCAGGGTGCGCAGCCGTTGACGGGCGCGTTTTACCGGAAGATCAAGTCGGCGATGGATGGCGGGCTGGCGATCTATTCGGCGCACCTGCCCTTGGACGTGCATCCTGAGATGGGGAATAACATGTTGCTGATGAAAGAGTTGGGTTTTTATCCAAACGGGACTTTTTTCGATTGGAAAGGAACCCGGCTCGGTTTGACGGCCAATGTGGAGATTTCGCGCGACGAGCTTTTGGAGAGGGTAGCGACGGCGGTCGGCGGCGCGGTCCACCTTTGTCCGGGGGGGCCGGAGAGGGTCCGAAAAATCGGAGTGGTGACTGGCGGAGCAGGATCCGAGGTGGCACTTTGTGCACGGGAGGGGATCGACACTTTCATCACCGGCGAGGGTCCCCACTGGAGTTACCCGCTGGCCGAGGAGCTGGGTATCAATTTGTTATACGGGGGGCACTATGCCACGGAAACCTTCGGCGTGAAAGCGCTGGCCCGGCGGCTCGGCGGGGACTTCGGGCTGACTTGGACATTTATGGATCATCCAACGGGCCTTTGATTCATGGAGCGCTTGGACCGCTAGGAATCGGCGGTAGCTGCCATGGGACGGGCTTTCCCGACGGGGGGCCACCGGCATCGTTCCCGTTATCGCCCGGGAAATCGTGGCGGGAACCCGCGTTGGAATTTCCTGCGGCCGCGAGCTTCCCAAGCGGTTCTCGGAAGTCGGCAGCGGCTACCTCAGCGGGAGGCCCAGCCGATAGGGAAGGGGCGAGGGGGAATACGGGTGATGGGAATCGAACCCACGCCTCAAGCTTGGGAAGCTCGCGTTCTACCATTGAACTACACCCGCCTTAGAGCGGAGCTGGTTACATGCCCCGGCCGGGGGATGCAATCGAAATACCATTTGTCGGCCACCTTCCAATGGCCCCGGACCGTTAATGAGGCCGAGGAATCCAGCAAAAAAGAACTTGCGGGCCCATCTTCCGCGCTGTTAGCTTACCCCCGTTGACGCGGGTATAGCTTAGTGGTAAAGCTCTAGCCTTCCAAGCTAGCTATGCGGGTTCGATTCCCGCTACCCGCTCTCGTCGTCCGGATCAAGCTCCCTTACAAATTTCCCAATATGAAGATCACTTCCCGATTCACGATTGTAGCAGCCTGCCTGAGCATCTTCCCAGCCTCTGCGGCGGACGGAGTGAATTGCCTCGAGCTTGCGGTCTCCGTCACACATGCGGTCACAGCGGCCCCTTCCACCGTTCTTGAAGTGGTTGAAAAAGAGGTGACTGCGAATCCCGACTGTGCCTGCGAGGTGGTGAAAGCGGCCATCCAGGGCACTGAAGCCGACTCGAAGTTGGTCGCCAGCATTGTCGAAACCGCCTCTACTGCCGCTCCGGAGAAGATGCGCCTCGTCTCCCAATGTGCGGTTGCCGTGGCCCCGGAAGCCTTAGGCGACGTTCAAGCGGTGATGAGCCGTCTCGACCCGAATCTCGGCGAAGCCAGCTACAGTTCGGAAAGCGCCAAGGGTGCCAAGGATATAGCGGTCCAACCAGCATGGAATCCGCTGGATTTCCCCGGCCAAGGACCCGTCGGACCGACTCCCGGTGGTCCCGGAGGTCTTTCGGTTCTTCCCCCCGGCCTGCCGCCGGGGACTGTCCCGCCGATCATCGCCCCGCCCTCCGGCACTGGCATTGATCGCCCGTTCATCCGGGGGATCAAACAGTCCGCGCGGTAATTCGGGTTTTCTCGTTCGTATTAATTTTTTCCCCTTACCCCTACATGAAACGCAATTTTCTTTCCACGCTCGCCATTGCCTCGTCTCTCGGGGTCGCCAGTGGCGATCTCTACTACATTCAAGACGAGGCTCAGGAGAGCCTGCCACTCAAGTGGAGCATCGGTGCGGACCTTACTTGGGATGACAACGTCAGTCCGGCGACTGTCGGACCCGGAGCGAATGAAGAGTCGCTCAGCATCACCCCCCATATCGGTCTGACCTTTGTCAACATCAGTCCGCAGACGACGTGGGACGTCTACGCGCGCCTCGGCGCAGTCTACTATTTCGACCAGCCCGCAGCAGCCAACACGGAGGACATCTACAGTCAATCCCGCGTGGGAGTAAACTGGACCCACCGGGTCAGTGAGCGGCTTCGCTTCTCAAGCCGCAATTTCCTCTCTTACGAGATGGAGCCGGACTACGCCAACGGAATCGCGACCACCCGCCAACTGGGCGAGTATTTCAATTGGCAGACGGACAATTCGGTCGGCTATCGTTGGACCGAGCGGCTTGGAACTTACACCGGGTTGTCGGTCACGGGTCTGGACTATGACGACGTCGTCTTGAATCAAGACCGGTTCACTTGGACGCTCTACAATCAGTTCCGTTATCAGCTCACCCCGCAGACGGTCCTGACGGCGGATTACCGTTACTCCCAGACCGATGGAGACGACCTTTCTTCTGACTACACCGACCACTACCTTCTTGGCGGCATCGAGCACCGCTTCAGCCCCAACACCATTTTGGTGGCCCGGGTCGGTGCCCAGCTGCATGAGTCTGAAGCAACTGGCGGCGGCGATACGACATCCCCGTATGTCGAAGCCACAGTAAGAACCCAGGTCAACGAGCAGCTGTCCGTGCGAGGATTCGTCCGTTATGGCGTGGAAGGTTCCGACACGGTACGTCCGGTGGGCGGAGGTGTCTATGAATTCGATGACCGGCAGACCTTTCGTTTGGGAATCGCCAGCGAGTATGCAATTTCGCCGATGCTGAATGTTTTCGGCGGACTCGACTACATTCCGGCGACCTTCGACGACGGCCGGCTTGTTGGGGGGGCAGGAGGAGCAACTGCTGGCGGTTTGGATGAGGACATCGTGAATGCTCACATCGGTCTCTCAGTCAAATTTACCGAAATGCTCTACGGCACCTTTTCCTACAACTACACCGATTCCAGCTCAGATTTCGTGGGCCAGTCCTACGACCGCAACCGCGTGAGTGTCGGCGTCCGGGCCGAGTTCTGATCCCGCAAGGAAATCTTTTTCAACACCACTCCATTCAAGAAACACGAGACCTCCCGCAATGGAAACCATTGCGGGAGTTTTCGTTTGAACGTGGTGAAATTAGCGACCATAAATCAACCAGCAAACGCTTGAAATGAATCCAACCACAAACACATCGGAGGCATCGCTCCATGCCATTGACTACTGGCAGGTCGCCAAGAACCGCTACGGGGTCATCCTGCTGACCTTCCTCTTGGTCTTCATGACAGCTCTTGTCATCACCTACGTGATGCCCAAAAAGTACGAAAGTACAGCTGTCGTTCAGGTTCGGCCCAAGGGAGCCGGCGCGGTCATGATGCCGGGCACCGAACCCCGCGGGCAGTATGAGATGACGTCGACTTTCTTCCCAACGGAATTCGAAGTCATCAAGGCCCAGAAAACGCTGGATTCGGCCATCGAGAATCTTGATCTCGTCAATCGCTGGAATTCGGATCGGGAGTCGGTTCGGGGAACCCTCAGGGGGATTGTCTCCGCCCAGAACATCCGCGGCACATCCTTGATCGAAATCCGGGTTCGCTACAACGACCCGAAAGATGCTCAAGCCATCGCAAGCGCGGTTTCCGAGGCCTATCGCGAGCGGCGGACAGCCCTTCAAAGCGAAGTCGCCAGCCAAGCGATGGACCAACTGGGCAAGGCGGTCGTCCAGCAGAAGGATCTGGTCGAAGACAAGAGGAAGCTGCTCTCGCAGATCATCCGTCAGGAAGGAATCATCTATCAGGGCGACAGTTCCGTGTTCCAAGGAACAAGCGGCTTCGACAAGGCGGATGAAGCCGAAACCGCGGCCCGCGAATACGACCGGCTGGACCGGGAGAAGATCCAGCTGGAAAGTCAGATCGAGACCCTTTTGAAGTATGATGGTGCCCAATTGTTGGCGCACGCTTCGGGGCTGAGTTTGCCCGACAACGTCATCCCGGTGTTACTTCCCCAATTCCAGTCGGCGAAACGGGAATACGATTCCGCGATGTCGTCCGGACTTGGCGAGCGGCATCCCAAGATGGTCTCTTTGGCCACAAACCTCGTCGCCATGGAAAAGCAGTTGGACGAGGCAGTGGCAAACCTTCGCGAAACACTCAAGGTCAAATTGGAACTCTCCAAAGAGCAGTTGGCCCGACTGAAGAGCCGGAAGGAATCGACGAACGAAGACGCCATCGGCAAAGGGATTGCCAACCAGACTTTCATCGACGCGAAGAACGAGTTCGAGTCTGCCCTGCGTTTGCTCGAAACCCTCCAGGCTAAGGAAATCGTCGAGAGGATGCAAGACAAGGTCACCGATGACCCGATCATCATTCACGAAGAGCCGGTGGTTTCCCAGGTGCCGGTAAGCCCGAACGTTACTCTCAATCTCGCTCTGGGGACGGTCGTGGGACTGATCTTCGGAATCGCCGTGGCTTTTTTCCTCGAGTATCTCGATACGTCCGTGAAAACGCTGGAAGATGTCGAGCGCTACTTGCAGGTGCCCGTGCTCGCCGTGATTCCCAAGGATGTCGGAGTGCTCTACAAGCAGAGTGGCATGAGCCCCGATGCGGAGGCCTACCGGATTCTCCGGACGAATATCGAGTTCAACCGAAAGAATCCGGAAGACAATTCCATCACGGTGGTTTCCGGCGGTGCCGGTGAAGGCAAATCGACCACCTTGGTCAATCTCGCCTACATTTGCGCGCAGGGCGGTTATACCACCCTGATGATCGATGCCGACTTGCGCCGTCCGCGGTTGCACACGTTCTTCGAAATCAACAACTCGGTTGGTCTGACGAACTATCTGACCACCGAACTGATGCTGGAAGACGTCATCCTCCAGACGCCGGTGGATAATCTCTATTTCATGCCTTCGGGCATTCTTCCAGCGGATGCCGCGGGTATTCTCAACAGCCGCCGCATGTCCGAGCTCATCCAGGATGTGAAGCAGCGCTTCGACCTGGTGCTGGTGGACTCCCCGCCGATCCTCGGCGTCAGCGATGCCTCGGTGCTGGCCAGCGAAGTGGACCTGACGATGATCGTGGTCCAGCATCGCAAGCTGCCGCGGAACATGCTGATGCGCGTCAAGCAGGCGGTCGAAAACGTCGGCGGTCACGTCATCGGAGTCGTGTTGAACAACGTGGACGTCCGCAGCGACAGCCAGTATCAGTATTACACCAGCTACTACACCTACTACGCTCCCGCCGAGTCGCAGTCGCTGCCTTCGCAGGGTTCGTCTTCCGCCCCTGCCAAACCCGCCCCGCCCCGCTCCACTTCACGGGGAGACGCCGCGGACGACGCCAAACAAGACCTCTATTGACACCCAACCTACCCAACCGGAACTTTAGACCATGAAACACATTCTTGTCTTCATCGCATTCGCGCTGGCTGCTTTCCAGCCATTGATGGCCCAGACCACGATCAGTGCCGGGCGCGCGATCGAGATCCAACTCAAAGGAGTTCCCAGCGAGGAAATGGCCCTCGTCAGCGGGACTTACACGGTGTCCGAAACGGGCATGATCAGCATGCCCCTGCTTACCAGTCCGATCCGCGCGTCGGGTCAGAGCGCCACCTCTCTGGCGCGCGCCATCGAGGCGGCTTATCGTTCCGAGAAGATCTACACGACTCCCACGGTCAACGTGATCCACTCGACGAATGAATCCATCAACGAGTTGGTGGTGACGGTCGGGGAACAGGTGAACAAGACTGGACCGGTGAAATACGTCCGTGGCCTGACTCTCTACAATGCGGTTCAGGCGGCGGGGGGATCGACCATTTTCGGCAGCATGAAACGAGTCCGTCTGACCCGAGGTGCTCAGACCAAGGTGTATGATCTCACCGATACCAAGCACATGAACATCTTGGTTGAGCCGAACGACACGATCCAAGTGCCGCCAAAGGATATCTTTGGCAACTGATCCAACCTCGTCACCATGGGCACCGCCCCTCAACTGGCCATTTTAATTGTCGGAAGTCTCCTTTGGGGATCTCCGACAGTGGCTTTGTGCCAGGACGATGCCACCCGTGCGCTGGTGGATTCACTCGCAAGCGAGGAATTCAAGGAGCGGACCCAGGCGCAGATGGCTCTATCGCGTTGGTCGCTTGAGCAGCCCGATCTCAGCCAGGACTGGCTGTTCCACGAATTCGAAGCCACCAAGGACCCCGAGGTCCGCCATCGGCTGCGGGAGGTCATGAAAGAGGTGGTCGTCGTGGAACACCAGAAGGACGGGCCCGGCTATGTGGGTATCAGCATGATGGACGTGGAAGTCATGGTGCCGGGTGACAAAGGGCCGGAGGCCTGCGCCGGAGTGAGCATCAGCCGCGTGCAGGCCGATACCCCGGCAAGCCGGGCCGGCCTTCTGGCGGGAGACGTGGTGGTATCGGTCGACAAGCAACGCTGGATCAACACGTCCGCGATGACCGGATTTCAGGAGATGATCATGAAGCACAAGCCGGGCGACGTGGTGGAACTCGGCATCCTGCGGGGCGGGGAACTCAAGAAAGTCAAGGTCACCCTGGCCGCACGGCCGATGGGTTTGCCCGAGGTCGGCAAAGGCCCGGCGATCCAATTCCAAGGCATTCAGGGACTCCAAGGTCTTCAGGGGATCCCCGGAATTCGTCTCAACCTCATGCAAATGGGAGACGAGGAATTCAAGGCGCTCGAAGAGAAGCAGAAGGCGGACGAGAAAAAGGCCAAGGAAGATTGCTTCGAGGCATGGCTCAAGGAGCGGCGAGCCGGCAATGGCAAGCCTTGAGCAGGCGTCCGCAGACTTTTTAAAAATCGACAATTCGCCTGTGAGTGCGACTTTTACCCCCGTGCACCATCGGCACTGAATCTCTCATGAACTTCACCCGCATCCGCAGCGCCGCCATGGCGGCCCTTCTCACAGCCACATCCCAGACCGCATGCGCCCAGCAGGCGGATTTCGACGAGGTCGGCCGGCAGATGGCGATCATGCTGCAGAACAGTCACTTCGCGCGCCTGCCGTTCAATGACCTGAGCAAACGTTTCCTCGACGATTTCATCCGCGATCTGGACGCTGGGAAGGTTTACTTCATCCAAGAGGACATCGACCGCTTCAACCGGCTCTACGCGAAGGATCTCTCCGCAATGCTGCTTCAGGAAAACAGCATGGGTGCGGCGATCGACATCTACTCCACATTCAAGAAGCGTGTCGAAGCCCGCGTCGGAGAGGCAAGGCGCCTGCTGGTCTCGAACGAGTTCGATTTTACCAAGGGGGAATCCCTCGAGCGCAGCCGGAAGGACGCCAAGTGGCCGAAGGACGAGGCAGAGGCGATGGTTCTTTGGGGACAGCAGATCAAGGAGGCGCTGCTTTCCGAGATGCTCCGACGCGACATGATCGCTGACATTGCCAAGAAACAGGGCAAGGAGAACCCACTCAAAAACGATAAGGAGCCGAAGGAAAAGATCGCCCTGCGCTACGAACGTTTCCTCCACAGCGTGGTCGTGGACGTGGACGACGAGGATGTCGCCGCGATGTTTCTCAGTGCCGTGTCACGGGCTTTCGACCCCCATACCGACTACATGAGCACCCGTGAAATGGACCGCTTCCGGGACGGGATGAAAAACGAGCTCGTCGGCATTGGCGCCCTGCTCCAAGGGGAAGAAGACGGGGCGACCAAGATCATGGGAATCGTCGTCGGTGGACCTGCCGACAAACACGGCGTGCTCAAGCTCAACGACCGGGTCGTGGCGGTCGACCCCGATGCCGACGGTCCTCGCGAGATGGTCGATATCATGTTCATGAAGATCGACAAGGTGGTCGACTTGATTCGTGGCGAGCAGGGAACGCCGGTGCGGATGAAAGCCGAGCCCGCGGGTGGAGCGCCGGGTGAGACCGAGTTGATCACGATCACCCGCGACAAGGTCGCCCTCAAGGATGAGCAGGCCAGCGCTGAGATCATCGAGATGAAGACAATTGACGGCGAAGGCAAGCGCATCGGGATCATCACGTTGCCCTCGTTCTACGCGGATTTTGAAGAAGGTAAAACGCGGTGCTCGGTGGACGTCGAGCGTTTGCTGGAGCGCTTGAAGGAGGAAGGCATCGATGGACTGATGCTCGACCTTCGAAACAACGGTGGCGGCGCTCTCGAGGAGGTGCGTCGGATGACCGGGTTCTTCACCCGCCGGGGTCCGGTGGTTCAGGTGAAGAATACCTTCGGCGAGATCCAGGTGAAGGAATCCGACCGGCAGGAGCCGATCTATGATGGCCCGATGATCGTGCTCACCGACAAGAGCAGCGCTTCAGCGAGCGAAATTCTGGCCGGTGCCTTGCAGGACAACAACCGTGCGGTGATCGTCGGGGAGTCCTCGACTTTCGGCAAGGGAACGGTCCAGCAACCGATGGACATCGGTCGCATGCTGCCCTTCTTCAAGGCGCGCAACAAGGCGGGCACGCTCAAGGTGACCATCCAGAAGTTCTATCGTCCGTCGGGATCTTCCACCCAGAAGATGGGAGTGGTGCCAGATATCGTGTTGCCGAGTTTGACCGACGCGCTGGAGATGGGCGAGGCGTTCCTCGATCATCCGTTGGAATACGACATGATCCGCAAGGCACCTGACTTCGCGCCGCTCAAAAAGGAGCAGTTGTTCGTTCCTCGGCTCAAAGAGTTGAGCACCGGACGAGTCTCGGTATCGAAGGATTTCGGCTACGTGATCGAAGATGTGACCAAGACCAAGGCCCGGATCCGCGACAACAAGGTTTCCCTCAATCTGGATGAGAGGAAGAAGGAGCTCGACCAGATCGAGCGCCAGTCCCGGCAGCGCAACGAGGAGCGGAAGGCGCGCTTCACGGCGGTTGAGAAGGAAGACAAGGCATCGCTGGCATTTTCCAAGCTCACGCTGGATGATGTCGAGAAGGGCGGCGACTTGCGGCCTTTCGATCCTTCGAAAGAAAACGACGAATACATGCTCCGGGCAAAGGACGAGACGGCTGAACTGGATGACACGCCGAACTGGCCGAGTGGACTGGACCTTCACAAGCGCGAGGGCGTCCAGATCCTTGGAGATCTCGTCGAGATCACGCGGAATGCCCGGATGGCCGGACTTCTTGACCGCTGATGTCGGACATTGCCGAGCGACTTGCTGCTTTGCGTGGACGGATTTCAGCGGCTTGCCGCGAGTCTGGCCGAGATGACTCTGAGGTGGAACTACTGGCAGTGTCGAAGACCTTTCCGGCGGAAGCCGTGCGAGAGGCTTACGACGCGGGGCAGCGGGCTTTCGGCGAGAGTCGGCAGCAGGAGGCGGCCCCGAAGATCGAGGTGTTGCCGCCGGACATCCGATGGCATTTCATCGGCGGGCTGCAGCGCAACAAGGTGCGCAAGGTGGTGGCCGGCTTCGGCTGCATCCATAGCGTGGATTCGCTACGATTGGCGGAATATTTGGACCGAGTGGCTGGGGACGAGGGAAAGCGCCCGCAGATTTATCTGGAAGTGAACGTGGCGGGTGAGGAGAGCAAAGGCGGCTTTTCGTCGGATGAGCTGCTTTCTGCAGCGGAAAGCCTTCATGAGTTCAGGCATATCGAGCTGCTGGGATTGATGGCAATTCCTCCGGAAGCAGGTGCCCGTGGATGTTTTGCTCGGACTCGCGAGCTTCGGGATCTTCTGGAAGCTCGGTCCGGATTGCGTTTGCCGGGACTTAGCATGGGCATGAGTGGGGATTTCGAAGAAGCCGTGAAGGAGGGGTCCACCATCGTGCGGGTCGGCTCCGCCCTTTTCGGCAACCGCAGCTACCCGGCATGAGTCGTCTTCAACAAGCGGTCGTCATTGGCCCGGAACTCGCGATCGCTTTCGAGGGCGGGGAGGAGATTTACCTAGCGCTCGACCTCCTGCGACGCGCCTGTCCTTGCGCCGCGTGCCAAGGCGAGCCGGACGCGTTGGGTCGTGTGCTGCGGCCGGTCCAGCAGATCGGTCCGCACGGTTTTGAACTCCTAAGAAGCGAGGCGGTGGGTGGCTACGCCCTTCAGCTTTTTTGGGCGGACGGGCATTCGACGGGGATTTTCACGTTCGACTACTTGCGGCGGCTCGCGGTCCTGCTCTGAGGCTGTTAGAGGCACGCAGTCGCCCATGCTGGATAGGGCACGCGCTGATGGGAAAGAGGACGCGGGCGCTTGGATCCGAGCGGTCGTGGGAGTTTCGATGAATCGGTGCGCGACATTTTTTCAAGAATTTCCCAAGGAACTCCCGTCTCCGCCGTCATGCCACGAGCGGATTTTCATCCGATCCTCGATATCCCTTCCCTAACCATGGCCCTTCCGTCGTCGGATCCATCCCGGCGGCTGGAGGACAGCCCGGTGCCGAATTGCACTCCCATGTCCGCCCTGTCCCCCGAGCCTTCGGAAGAATGGTTGCTTGGCGCCCTAGAGCGCTATGAGAAGCCATTGCTGAAGTATGCCCTCGGGCTTTGTGGCGACCGTGAGCTATCGCGCGATACGGTGCAGGACACCTTTCTCAAACTGGCGGCGGAGTCGATCGAAGAGCGTCCGCAGAATCTCCCAGCATGGCTCTTCAGTGTTTGTCGGAACCGGCTGATCGATATCCGGCGCAAGCAGTTCCGGCTGGTCCCCTTGGAGGACGGGCACCTCGAGCAGGATCTCGACGGGGTGCCGGCGCCCTCGGCACGGCTTGAAGCGAGCGAGCAATCGGCGTCTTTGCTGAGGATGGTGGATTCCCTGCCGGAGCGTGAGCGGGAGCTGGTGCGGCTGAAATTCCAAGCGGGCCTCAGCTACCGGGAGATCAGTGCGATCACCGGGATCACCGAGGGACATGTCGGCTACCTGCTGCATCACGCGGTTAAGGCGATGCGCGACCATTGGCAACGGGAGGGCCACGAGCGATGAAGCATTCCGGCGAAACACCCGATGACTTCGAGCGGATGCTCGGGGCCGCGCTGGACCCCGGCGAGATCGATCTGTCGGCAGCGGAGAAAGCGGAGCTGCTGGCAACGGCGGAGTTCATGACACTGCTGGCCCGAGAGCTGGATCCCGGCGAGATCGAATTCGAGCCGGCACAGCGGAAGGATCTGGTTGCGAGGCTTTCCACGGCGGTGAAGGAGGAAGACCTCACGGCCTGGGCGCTGGGAGAACTCCCAGTGGAGCGATGCTCGCCTCTGGAGGCCCGGATGGAGACCGATGAGGATTTGCGATCTGAGGGCCTGGCAATTCGGAATTTTTGTCATCGGGCAGAGCTCCTGCTCCCGCCGTTGGGGGCTCCCGGTTGGTGGGAGCGGCGACGGCTGCGGCGGATTTTTTCGGCACCCGCGCCGGGTCGCCGGGTCGCCGGTTTCGCGACAGTGGCAGCGGCGATGGTCGCGCTGTTCGTCGCCCTGTTCCAGCGGCCGGGTTCGCCGGAACTCCCGGTCGCCGCCCGGGTTGCTTTGCCGGTCCCCGGGGAAAAGGCGGTCGCGGTGGAAACATCCACGGGTTCGCCGGAGCCGGCCCTTGTGACGCTGCGCCCCGGCTTGGTGGAAAGGGCGGATCGGGCGGGCGTCGCGACCCGTCCCAGCCCGGCGCGGACTCGGCAGCCATCGGAAGGAATTTGGATCGCGAACCCCGTCGAGGAGGCTCCGGTGGAACCTGCATTTGTCTTCTCCGCGAATCCTACCCGGCCCGTGCTGCGACCGGCTCCGGGTGAACCCGCGCCCGATCTGGAGCAGCTCCTTGCCGTGAATCTTAAGGTGCGGGCGGAAGACCCGCTGATCTCCACGAAGTCGATTGCGACCGGGCAGGCGTCGGCCGCGGGCCTCCTTGCGAGCTTGGACGGGGTCGGGCCGATGAATACTCCCCGGATGACCGGCGGCAGCCGGGATCTGGTGACTGCGGCCACGGCGATTTCCCGGGTGGACAATGTTGATCCGGATCCAGATCCCGATGCCGGTAACGATGCGGATCCCGGGGGGGCTTTGGCGGCCGCGACTCCGGAAGCCGGCTCTTTGATTTTGTCCCAATCGCAGCCCTATCGGCTCTCCGCCTTGCTCCGCGGTCCGGTTTCGGGGCGGCCGGATGTTTCGCGGACGGGGGGCGGCGGATGGCTGTCGGCGGATTTCCAGGCGATGGATTTCAATCTGCCATCGGGCAAGGGCGGGGTGGAGTCGGACTCATGGAGGATCGAGGCCGGGATGTCGTGGCTGCTTTCCCCGTCGTGGCAGGCCGGGGTTTCCCTCGCGGGGATCGATTCACGGATGGAAGTGCCAGGGTTCGGCACGGTGGACGCGGAGGGCGCGGCCTTCTCGTGGTCGCTGGACTGGCGGCAGAACGGGTATCATGCGGCCTTGACCCATACGCTGGGAACTTTCGACCAAGACCTGCGGCGTCAAGCGGGCGGCATGCTGTATCCGGCAGGCCAGGACGCCACGGTGCAGCTCCTGTCGCTGTGGATGACCCGGGAGTTCGAAGCGGGGTGCTGGACCCACGGTCCGGTGGCCGGAGTCGAGGGCTCGTGGGGCTCACTGGAAGGCTACCAAGAGCCCTTTGCCGGCGGGGTCAGCATGGCGGGCCGGGATTTCGGGTTGATGACCTCGCTGGTCGGCTGGCAGATGGCCGGGCGATTCGACACGGCGGCCGGCGATTGGCTGCCCCACGCGGTGCTGGGATGGCGGCATCGCTCGATCCTGGCGGACGGCGGAATGGCGCAGGGCGGGCCGGCCGGCAACTTCGTGGTGCCCCCGGTTTCCCCGGAGCGCGATTCGCTGTTGCTGGAAGGCGGCCTGCGCTGGGTGCCGCCGAGCGGCTTGCTGTTTTTTGACGCGGTCTCTAGCACCGAATGGCGCGATGGAGGGGATTCTGAAAACAGCCTTTTGTTGAAGCTGGGGCTCCAGTTTTAAATTTCCCTCGATTTTTTCCAAGGACCGCGTCCGATGCCCGTCATGCTTCGCGAGCCGGATGATTCCGGTCTGAACTTCCTCCCTCAAACATCCCCATGAAGCCCACCCTGTTCCTTTCCGCCTTCCTGATCGCCTGCGGCACCAGCCCTGCATTTTCACAGGAATCCGTGTTCATCCTGCCCTTCGCCCCGGTCGAAAAAGACGTTCCAGCCGATGACGAAGTCATCGACGAAGAAGGCGACGAGGGTGAAGTCCCCGATGTCATCGAAGACCCGGCTCCGGACGATTGGTTGCCCGGCGGCTGGGATCCGGATTGGCTCAAGCGCGGCGATGACCCGAATGTGATTTTCTACACGCTCGATGGTGTCGACGACGATCCGGTCCTCGATCCCTACGATGAGGCGATCGAAATCGACCCCGTGATCTATCAGTCCGGCATTCCCGCCGGGCCGAAGCAGACGCGGAAGGAAAAGAAGGCGGCACTGGCGGCGGACATCGCCGACGGCTGTGCGGTGACCTTCGAGGAACTGGATACCGACGCCAGCGGCAGCTTGGATACCGACGAGTTCTCGGTCCACCGCCCCGGCGCGGCGAAGTCGAACGCGAAGGCCTTCCGCCGCGCCGACAAGAATCGCAACGGCCTGCTTTCCGTTGCGGAGTTCAAGAACAAGGGATCCGTTCCGCTGGTCATGCCCGCATCGCTCGACGTGTTCGAAGCCTACGATGCCCGGCTGTCTTTCAATGCGCTGGACTTCGACGGCAACGGTTTCCTGACCTTCGGCGAATTCACCGCCGTCCTGCGGCCCTCCGGTCCGGGCGTGCTCGAAGCGATCTTCGCAGAGGCCGACCGCAATGGCGACGGCAAGATCAGCTTCGCCGAATACACCCACCGCCAGGTCCGCCCGGCGGGGGTGGAGTGATTCAACGGGTGCTCTTGGCAAAGGCCGCTTCCTTCCGGGGAGGCGGCTTTTTTCGTCTGGAGTGGCGGGGCCTCCGATAACTCGCAACCTTGACGCGATTTCCCGGCAGTTTAAGGTTCATCTTGAGAATGCCTGACCCCGAACCATCGCTGACCCGAACCGTGATCGAAGGCGGTGTGCTGATGGGGCCGTTTCTATTGTTCGCGTTGATCTGGATCGGCACGACCCTCCGCTACTTTTTCCGCCGGAACCGAAGCGTGAAGCATCTGGTTTCGCTGCTGATTTTTCCGCTGGGTTTCGGCCTGTTAGGCCTGGGCCAGTGGGTGTTCCATTGGCACGCGGTGCATCAAGGGATGGAGATCTCGGGCTATCCTGACGAAATGATATACATCGAGAAGGCGGTGCGGATCGGGCGGACGACTCTTGTCGTGCTCTCAACCGCTGGCATTTCCCTTCTCACCACAGCCGCCGGTTTTGCTTTCCCGCTTCACGATCCGAATCAAGGCGGACCGGCCCCTTTGAACCCGTCCTGAGCGAGAGAGTCGAACGCCAAAGCCTGCAAGGACGGTCACCTTCAGTCAGCACCATGGAATTCAGAATCATCGCAGCTATCCTGCACTCCGCCATGCTTTCGTCTGCCATCGCCGGGCCGACGGTCGAAGAGCTTACGGAGCGGGTGGCGAAGCTGGAGAAGTCGGTCGAAGAACTGGCGAAGCTGCGGGACTTTTTGGCTGCGGAGACGAAGATGAAAGTCGCGGTGCCGGCCAATTCCGATGACGCAGCGCAGGAGGAGGACGAGATCGTCATCAACGTGAAAGTCGACGGAGGGATTGTGGTGAAAAAAGACAAGCTGACACTCGATGGCCTGCTTGAACTGCTCGAGGAGCGGGCCAAGCGGAACAAGGACCAGGCAGTTCGCATCCGCGGCGATGCGGCGGTCGAGTACCAGCGGATCGTTGAGGTCATCGATGTCTGCCAGAAGGCTGGCTTGTGGAAGACTTCGTTCGCGACCCGGCGCGCGCTTGCTCGCGATCCCCGGCATGGAGAGTGTGAGGACAAACTCGTGGCGGAGGCCGTTCTTGATCCCACGCTGAATTCCGAGTTTTTCAGCAAGACCAAGACGCGCCGGCGGCCTTGGATCGTGGAGCATTCCGATGGAAGCTTGGAAGATGCCACGGATGGGGAGGTCGATGCGGACGACCTCTTGCTCGTCGAGCGGACGGCGAACTGCAGCTCGACCCATCAAGGTGAGCACGCGTTGGATTTCTGCGATGCCGGGAAGTCCGGAGACGGTTTGAAACTGGAGTTTTGGGGAGGATTTCCCGCTTACACAGGGGTCTTGACCGTGCGAGTGGATGCGAAGCACCAGTTCACTTGCGAGTTCAAGGCGGAATACCCTTCTTCGCCAACTCCCCTTCGTTGGGTCGTGAGGAAGAAGGCGATGAAGCTGAAGGACGCGATCGGGGAGCCGGGTTCGCGGCTCCGCGGATGGATCTCGGTCGAGTTCTACGAGATCGACGAGACTTCGGGCAGGGTGAAGAGCTACAAGATCGAAGGCTATTTCAAGCCCGTGATTCTGAATGCTCCCGACGCCGCTCCTGAAAAGGACGAATGACCAAGCTCACGCCGTCACCGCGCCAAGGTCGTTCACGGGAAATTGAAGACTGCGCCTACCGCTTGACAAGTATCCGTCAATGACGGATGGTTCCCACGTGCGATTCGTTTTCCGCGAGACCTCGATCTTCACCCGCCTCGCGGGCGAGCATCTTCCGGACGACGAATTGAACGCCATGCAATGGGCTCTCATGGCCGGCCCGGAACGCGGAGATCTCATCCGCGGCTCCGGCGGCTTGCGGAAGCTGCGCTGGGCAGGATCCGGGCGGGGCAAGCGAGGAGGCCTGCGGGTCATCTACTATTGGTATGTTCCCGGAGACACGATCCTGCTGCTCCTTGCTTACCCGAAAAACGAGCAAGACACGCTCACGGCCGCCCAGCTCCGGGTCTTGCGCTCCATCATCGAAACCGAATTCCCATGAAAGAAGAACTGTTCCAGCAACTTGCCGCCAGCCTCAAGGAAGGCGGAGCGATCCTGCGAGGCAAGAAGAGAGCCGCGCGCACGACCACTCTCAAGTCACCCGATGCCCGGGCAATCCGCAAAAAGCTGGGTCTCAGCCAGACCGGCTTTGCCACCCTCATCGGGATCAGCCCCCGGACCTTGCAAAACTGGGAGCAGGGTCACCGCCAGCCCGAAGGCACCGCCCGCGCCCTTCTGCGCGTGGCCGAATGCCACCCGGAGGCCTTTCTTGAGGCGCTCCACCGGTGACGGGTAATCAGAGCCCCTCCGAGTAGCTGCGCATGGAGTGGGTTCTCACGGATTCACTTGGGTCTTTTCCGCGTGAATCCGGCGTTGCAGAAAACTTCCTGCAGAAAACTTCCTGTCCCTTGGGAAACCCGCTTGGGAAACCACTGCGCATGATGTGCGTTGCAGAAAACTTCCTGTCTCTTGGGAAACCCGCCTTGGGAAACCTTTCATGTTCCGAATCGGGTTGTGCCGCCCTCTGTTTCTTCATCCTGAGCGAGAGCGTTGAAAACCGAGGTCCGCCAACTCGACGCCCAAAGGGAATTGGACTTGACGCGCGTAGAAGGTGGCTACATTTTTGTGCTACAATGAGGATCGCGACGGTTCGAGATCTGAGGAACCACTACAAGAGCGTACTGCGCTGGATAAGCGCCGGGGAAGATGTGCTCATCACCCAACGAGGCGTTGTCATCGCCAGGCTGAGCCCGGAAAGCGCCCAGACGGCTCAAGTGATCGACTGGGCATCCAGTCCCGAAGTGCTGCGAGACCGCAGCGGGGATCCCGTTTTGAGTGCCGAGCAATCGGCTGAAATTCTTGCGGAGGCTGGCGGTCGATGGTGATCGCCTGTGATACCAGCTTCCTTTTTTCACTCTACGGAAGCGATGCCAATAGCCAAAAGGCGGTGGCTTGGTCTGCCCAAAACACGAGGCCGCTCCACCTCAACAGCCTGACTCATTTCGAGTTCGGGAATGCCTTGAGGTTTTCCGAGTTCCGAAAGGCCATCCCGGCGGGTTGCGCCGCTCTGTATTGGGCTGGATTTGAGGCTGCCATCGCTCAAGGCCGGTTGATCGTTGCCACCTCCAATCTCGCCGATGTGGTCGATGAGGCCAAGCGCCTGTCCTCCCTGCGCACGCTCGCAGGAGGTCACCGAGGGTTCGATATCCTCCATGTGGCAAGCGCCCTGAAAATGAATTCGACCCATTTCCTCACCTTCGACGGGAACCAGAAGAAGCTCGCCGAGGAGGAAGGTCTGGTGGTGCCGGTATGATTGGCCAAAACCCCAGCTTCCTCAATCGATGCCTCGTCACGCCGTCACTGCGCCGCGGTCGTCGTTCAGGCCGCTCTTCTCGAGGAAGTAGTCGTAGCCGCCGGTGTAGCGGGTGAGGACGCTGGCGCTGTCCTGGGAGTTGCGGGTGATCTGCAGGGTCGTCTCGGCGAGGTTGCGGATGAAGTGCACGTCGTGGGAGATGAAGACCAGCGTGCCTTCGTAGGCTTTCAACGCGTTGACCAGCGAGTCGATCGAGAGGATGTCGAGGTGGGTGGTCGGTTCGTCCATCAGCAGCAGGTTCGGCGGATCGACGAGGAACTTGACCAGGTTAAGGCGCGATTTTTCGCCGCCGGACAGGACGCCGCAGCGCTTTTCGACATCGGTGCGGCGGAAGAGGAAGGAGCCGAGGATGGCGCGGGCGTCTTCCTCACGCAGGGTGGTGCAGCTTGCCATCACTTCCTCGAGCACGGTGTTGTGCTCGTTGAGCGTCTCGGAGCGGTGCTGCGAGTAGTAGCCGAGCTTGGTCGCGTAGCCGACGTCGCGCTTGCCGCCGTTAATCGGCAGGTGGCCGGAGAGGATTTTGAGGAGGGTCGATTTACCGGCGCCGTTCGGGCCGACGAGGACGATCTTGTCGCCGCGCTCGATGGTGAGATCGAGGTCCTTGTAGATCACCTTTTCGCCGTAAGCTTGGCTGATCTTCTGGAGGTCGATGACTTTCTGGTTCGACCGCGGCGGCTGGGGGAAGGCGAACTTGAAGGGCTTGCGGGGTGCGCGCGGCTTTTCGACGCGCTCCATCTTTTCGAGGAACTTGATCCGCGACTGAACCTGTGCGGCCTTGGAGCCGACCTGGCGGAAGCGGTCGATGAATTCCTGGTGGCCTTCGATCTCCTTGTTCTGGTTCCGGTAGGCCTGGACCTTCTGCTCGTAACGCGCCTCGCGCTGTTCGAGATAGGAGGAGTAGTTGCCGGTGTAGGAAAGGAGCTCCTGGGCGTCGGGGTCGATCTCGACCACCCCTTCGATGATGGCGTCCATGAAATCGCGATCGTGCGAGATCATGAGGATGGCGCCCGGGTAGTTCATCAGGTAGCGCTGGAACCAGAGAAGCGAAAGCAGGTCGAGGTGGTTGGTCGGCTCGTCGAGCATCAGCAGGTCGGGCTCCATGACCAGCAGGCGGGCGAGGTAGGCGCGCATGATCCAGCCGCCGGAGAACTCGCGGGCGGTCTTGTGGAAGTCGACTTCCTTGTAACCGAGGCCGCTGAGGACCTTCTTGGCCTTCGGTTCAAGCTGGTAGCCGTTGAGGTGGTTGAACTGGTCCTGGGCGTGGGCGTATTCGGGATGATCGGTGCTGCCTTTCGCCTCGTGCTCGCGGAGGGCGCGGAGGTAGCCGACCATTTCCGGGGTCACGCCCATCGCGATCTCGAGCACGGTCTCGTCGCCGGGGTCGCCGGATTCCTGGGCGAGGTAGCCGGTGATCGCGTAGTCGTCGCGCTCAATGGATCCGCCGTCGAGTTCCTCGGTGCCGAGGATCATGCGGAACAGCGTGGACTTGCCGGCGCCGTTCGGGCCGACCAGCGCGATGCGTTCGCCCCAGTTGATCGAGAACTCGGCGTCGCGGAAAAGGGTGCGGCCGCCGAGCGTCTTGCTGAGCTTGTGAATGGTAAGCACGCGGGGGGTTTAGTCCCTCCGGCCGTGCGGGAAAAGGGCGAAGTGAGGGCTTATCGGCCGAGGCGGGACAGCGCGGTGGCGATGGCCGCGGGCTGATCGGCGGCGGCGGGCAGCGGATCGGTGAAAAGCAGGGTGCCGTCCGCGGACCAGCCTTCGAGCGTGGAAGCTTGGAAATCGAGCACGAGTTTCGGGCTGGGCACGGCTTTCGCGGCGGCGGCGTTTTCCGCGATGACCCGCGATGCGGGGTCGATGAGGTCGCTGCCGGAAATGCGGTCGAGGGTGGCGCTGTCCGGGGCGACGAGGACCACGCGGACGGCCGCAGTGGTGGTGGACGAGCCGTTGTTGCGGAAGCGGTCGGGGCCTTTGAACAAGGGAACGGCGATGAGCAGGACCACGATGGCCGCGGCGGCGAGGCCGAAGCCGGGGCTGCCGAGGAAGCGGGTGAGCCTGACGTGCCAAGGGACCGCGGCGACGGGCGCGGCGGGGACGGCACGACGACCGCCGAGCTTTTCCTCGAGGTCATCGAGCAGATCGTCCGGCGCGGGCGGGAAGTCCTCGTCGTCGCTGCCATGGGCGGCGTTCATCAGGATGTCGCGCACGGGGCGGAGGTGTTCGGGAAGTTCGTCGTTCATGTCGATGCGGCCTCAACCGCAGGCCGCGGGCGGGATTTTCACGGCAGCAGGCATTCGCGGAGTTTTTCCAGCGCGGTCTCGATCACGGCGTTGACCGCGCGGCGGCGGGTGGAGGCGGAGGTGCCGGGCTTGAGGCCGAGCGAGGCGCAGTGGTTTTCATCGTCCACCAGATCCTGGATGGTGACGGTCTGGGCGACATAAAGTTCGAAAACGAGGGTCCACTCGGCCGGCGTCAGGGCTTCCTCGCACTGGGCGTGGATGTGTTCGAAGCGCGGCCAGGCGTGGGCGGCGGTGGCCGGGTCGGCGAATTGCATCGGACGGTCCGGGTCGTCGCTCAGGGCGTCGAAGCTGGGGCCGGTGTTGGTCTGGTTGCGGATCGCGGAGCGGCGGCGGTGCCAGTCGATGGAGCGAAACTGGAGCATGCGGCTCTGCAAGGGGACGATCTCTTCGAAGACCGTGAGGTCGGTGATCGGCGCGCGGCGGTCGCTGCTCCGCTCGCGGGCCATTTCGGTGAGGATTTCGAGGAAGAGATCCTCGGCGTCGGGGCCCAGAATGTCCTTTTTCGCGAGTTGGGCGAAGGCGAGCGGCTTGAGGAGCGGCGGCAGGTGGTTCCATTCGGGGTCGTGGAAGCCGCGCTGCGGGTCATGGCGCTGGAGGCGGTCAAGGTCGAGGTTCGCGGGGTAGCGGGTGTCGGCGGGGTCGTGGTGGCGCTGGGGATCGGGAGGCTCACGGCGCTCGGCGGCCACGGTGCCGGCGGCGTGGCGGGTGGTTTCCTCCAGGGCGGAGGCGAGAAAGCGCGGCTGCGGGGGCGGGGTGGAAAGTTCGATGGAGAGGTTCCGCAAGGCGCGTTCGGCGATGCGGGCGGCCAGGGCGGGATCGACCAGCACGCCTTCGACCGGCCGGCGCGCGCGACGACAGCAGGCGTGCCAAGTGGACTGGAGGAAGGGACGGAGGTCGCTCATTCGGACGCCTGTGAGAAGAGCGGCGGGGGCGGGGCTTGGCAAGGAAGGAGCCGGGGCGGGGTGGCGTGCGAATTTTCCTCCCAATTTGGGAAGGACCGGCATGGACTGCGGTTGGAATCGGCAGATGAAACGATGGATGTCATGGCTGTGGGCTTTGCTGCCCGGGGCGGCGTGGGCGGGCTTGGTGCCGGGATCGCCGGGCGGGCCGGTGGTGTTGACGCCGGGCACGGCGAGCTGGGACTGCGTGACGACGGTGATCGGAACGCGGACCGAGTACACGCTGACGGGCGACACGGTGCTGAACTGGGGGCGCTTCCTGCTGCCGGCGGGCGACGAACTGGTGTTCTCCGGCGGGGCGGGTGTGGTGAATCTGTTAGGCGGGACGCGGGAGCATCGGATCGATGGCATCGTGGCGGCGGACGGGGTGATCGGATTTTTCGCGGATGGGGCCGGGCTGCGGGTGAATGGCAGCGTGACGGGCAGGTCGGTCACGCTGGCGACGCTCGGGACCGGCGACGCGGTGGCGTTTCTAACAGGCGGCGGCTACGCGATGAATGCCACCGCCGCGGGGTTGCGGGTGATGACGGTGGACGGCTCGGTCACGGCGACGGGCGGCGATGCGGTGGTGGCCGGGGAATTCGTCAACGTCCGCGGCGGGGCGAAGCTCGAGGCGACCGGCGCGGTGCGGTTGGCGGGCGGGCGATCGGTGACGGTGGCGGCGGACGGGCGCTGGAGGTTGGGAACGAGCGGCTCGACCGGGGTGGTGCAGCACTTGGGTGAAAGCCGCGGCAGCGAGGTGGAGATCGAAGCGCGGCAGGAAGTGGCGAACGCCGGCCGGATCGAAGGCGCGCGGGTCTTTCTGGAAGTCGGCCGGGGCGGGAAAATTCTCAATGAAGGCAGCGGCGTGATCGTCGGCCGGGTGAAGATCAAGGGTCGCTACGACAACGACGGCACGGTGCTGGGCGGCGACGAGGGCGACGCGGTGGTCGCGGCGAACAGCTCGTTGCTGCGCTTGCCGGAGCTCAAGCGGCCGGATGGATCCACGGCGAGCCGGGCGCGGGATTTGCGGAAAGACGTGCCAATGACGGCGAGCAGCGACTCGCAGCGCGACCGGGCGGCGTCGGTGCAGATAGCGAAAAAGCCGGCGGCTCCGCTGCTACGACGTTTATCGTTTTTCGGCATGCGCGGCGGAGCGACGGGCCAGCCGGCCGCCGAGAAAAAGCCCGAGCGGTAGCAGGCCGAGCAGCCATTTCCACGGCAGCGTCCGGTCGGGTGGCGGGATCGCGGCCAGCGGTAGCGGGCCGCCGCGCTGGCTGAGGACGAAGGGCGCGGCGTGGAGGACGGCGGCTTCGAAGTCATCGCCGGCAGCGAGGAATTCGCGCTGGGTTTGCCACAGTGCTTGCGCGGGGTGATCGGTGGCGAGCGCGAGTTGGTAGAAGCGGTGCATGAAGTCGGGCGAGGCTTGGTCGGAGACGGGCCAGAGTGCGACGAGGACTTCATGAGCTCCGGCCAGGGTGAAGGCGCGGCGGAGGCCGAGGACGCCTTCGCCGGACAGCGCGGTGCCGCTGCCGGAGTGGCAGGAGGAAAGCGTGACGAGGCGCGTGCCGGCCAGCGGAAGGGCGGCGATCTCCGCGGGGAAAAGGAGGTCGTCAGCAGGGTCTAACAGCGGGGCATCGGCGGAGCGGAGCGCGGCGCGGTGGAGGAGGATGCCGGAGGAAAAAAGCAGGTTGGCCGAGCGGTCGAAGTCGATCGGCGCGGCGGTGGATTCACCGGTGGCGGTGGCGAAGGAATGGGTGCCGAGATGGAGGACGCGGGGCGCGGGGGAGAGTTGGCTGAAACTGCTTTCGGCGGCCTGGTCATTTTCGCGGACCTGGGTGCCGGGCGGGGCGACTTCGAGGATCCGGCGGAGTTCATCGCGGGTGCCGGGCAGCTGGGCGAGGTGGGACAGGACGGCGGCGAGGGGGGCGTCGGGATCGCGAGCCGCGGCGGGGAAATCGGTCACGCCGGCGAGGAGCCAGGGAGCTCCCGAGAGCGAGGGCGGCGGGTTGTTCGACACGAGATCGCGGGCGCTGCCGACGCTGACCAGGAGGTCGAGCTTTTCGCAAAGCAGGGAACCGTCGGCGGTGACGAGGGCGGCGAAGGGGAGGAAGTGCAGCGAGGCATCGGGCGCGACGACGAGCTGGCGGCAGCCGGGCGGCCGGGCGGCTTCGAGCGGCTCGATGAAGCCGCGGTGGAGTTCCCGCAGCAGGCCGCGGAGCTGGAGCGGCGGGGCGGTGGCGGTGCTTCCGGAAAGGGTGGCGGCCTTCCATTCGAGGCGCAGGCGGAGGGCGTCGAGCAGGCCGCGGAGCTGGTCTTCGGTGCCGAGGCGAATCCAGGCGGGTTCCTTGCCCGGGGCGTGGACGACGGCTCCGTAGCGAAGTACGGCATCCCTCGTAATTTCGGTATAGCGGCAGAAGTCGACGAAGGCGGACTGCGGCGGCAGGGCATCGCGGATTTCCGAAGCGGTGGGAACGCGCCCGCCGGGTGTGGCGGCGAGCAGGGTGTCGAGCAGCCGGGATTTCGATGCGGCGAGCACGGCGGCGATGGCAGGCGCGTCGCCGGCGGAACAGGGGAGGGAAACGAGATCGATGCGCTGGAGGAAGTTCAGGCGCTCGGTTTCGCTGCCCTCGCGGATCAGGCGATCGAGCAGTTCGAGCCCGAGGCCGGTGGCGCGTTCGACGAGTCCGGGAGCGGCGGGGTCGCCGGCGAGGATGGCATTGCGGGCGAGATTGCGGGCGGTCTCGGCAACGCGGAGGTGGCCGGGCGGAAGGTGGCGCTGCTGGAGGGCGGCGGCGCGTTCGAAGGAAGTACGAGCTTCGTCGTAGTTGCCGAGTTCCTGGAGCGCGGCGCCGAGGTTGTTGAGCGGGGCGATGAGGGCCGGGTGGTCGGGCCCGTGGGCGGCTTCGAACATGTCGAGGCACTCGGCGAATGCGGCGCGGGCCAGCTCGGGGTCGCCGGCGGCAATGGCGAAGGTGCCGAGGTTGTTGAGGTGGGGGGCGGCGGCGATTTCCCGGCCGCGGAACAAGGATCGGGCGCTATCGGCGGCGGCCTCGAAGCCGGCGCGCGCTTCCTCGAGATCGCCGAGCCGCAGGTGGGCGAGGGCTTGCTGGGAGACGAGGGCGAGGCGGAGTTCGGCTTCATCGGCGCGGTCGCCAAGCAATGCGAGGGCTTGTTCGAAGTGGCGCAGCGCCCGGGCATGGCTGCCGAGGGTGTGGCGGTAGCGGCCGAGGTGGCCGTGGCGGCGGGCGAGCGCGACGGGATCGGTGGCGGGCGTGGCGTCGAAGGCGGCTTGGAGCAGCGCGGCGGCTTCCGGGTAACGGCCGAGCTGGAGCTGGAGCAGGCCGAGGTGGTCGCGGGTCGTGGCGAGGGCGGCAGGATTTTCGTCCTTTTCGCGGAAAGCGAGGGTGCCGCGCAACAGCGGTTCGGCGGTCGTCAGTTCGCCGAGGTCTTGCCGGGAAAGCGCCAGCGCCTCGGCGATCGCTGCGGCATCGGCGGGCGAATCCGCGGCGAGATCGAGCGCACTTGTGAGATGCGGCACGGCTTCTCCGGCGCGGCCAAGCTGGCGCTCGACGGTGCCGAGGGCTTGCAGGACGCGCGCATGGTCGAGGCGCTGCCCGGGCGACGGGTCTTTCGTCGCGGCGTCGCGCCATTCGGTGGCGAGTTGTTCGAGTTCCGCTTCCGCTGCCGCGAGGTCGCCGGCGGCGAGATGCTGCTCAAGGTCGCCGCGTGCTTCCAAGGCGAGCGCAAGGATCAGGGCGCGTGCGAAATTTCGAGCCGGAGGAAGCATGCGGGATCGACGGGCGTGTCGGTGAGGGTGACGGGAATCCGCGACGATGCGGCGCTGCCGAAGCCGAAGGTGCCGGCGGCGGGCGACCAGGTGGAAAGGTCGGGGCTGGACCGGACTTCCCACGTCGTGCCATCGCGCAGGGTGCCCGGTGCGGCGGGGTCGTGAAGTACGGCGGATATCGTAAATGAGAGCTCCGATGTGGTGCCGTCGAAGCTGAAAGCGACGGGCGAAAGTTCGTCGTCCGTGCAAGGGTCGCCGCCGAGCACGAACTCCATGCCATCGGTCACGCCGTCGCCGTCGGAGTCGGCGGCGGTGTCCGTCGCGGCGAGGTCGTGCCAGGTCGCCCAGTCGCTGAAGCTGCCGGTGAAGGCGGGGCCGGCGGCGGGGAGCTGGGCGAGGTCGATGGCGGCGCGGTGGACATCGGCGAGGACGGCGCTTTCGAGTTCGCCAGGCGTTTGCCAAGGATTCACGGACAGGTGGACCGCGGCGATGCCAGCGACGAGGGCGGCGGAGGCGCTGGTGCCGCTGAAGGCATCGTAGGGGCCGGTGGGATTCGAGAAATCGACGGCACGCACTCCGGAGCCCGGCGCGTAAAGATCGACGGGTGCGCCGAAGTTCGAGAGGGCGCTGCGGGTGTTTGCGGTGCCGCTGGCACCGGCGCAGAGGATGCCGGTGGAGGCGTAGCGCTGGGGGACGTAGTTTGTGGCGTTCGCCCCGAGATTTCCGGCGGAGAGGATGAGCGGGATGCCTTCGGAGAGTGCGATGCTCAGCGCCGCGGACACGCTGATGCTGGTGGCGGGGGCGCTGCTGCTGCTGGCGATGCAGATGAGCGCGGGGGAGCAGGGGTGGTTCGTGGCGCGATGGTCGATCGCCTCCAGGATGGCGTCGTTCAGCAGCGTGGTGTAGCTGGAGGGGCCGGCCGGATAGATGTCGAAATTGACGAGCCGCACGGGGGTGCCGAGCGCCGCGCCGCAAGAAGGACCGGCGAGCATCGAGAGCACCTGGGTGCCGTGCTTGAAAGACGAGGACTCGGTGGGATCGCCCGCGCCGCGGATCAGCGTGCTGTCTTCGATGGCGAGGTTGGCATTCCCTGCGAACCAGCCGGCGAGCTGATCGATGGCGGTGTCGATGAGATAGACGACGACCTCGCCGCCGGTGTCGGGATAGCTGAAGGGATTCACGGCTGCCGCCGATGCGGCGGGGTCGTTGAGGCGGCCGAGCGCCCAGCCCGCGTCGGGGTTTCTGCCATTCGCAGCGAGGCCGGCTTCGAGTTCGAAGGTGAGATTGGGGTTTGAAGTGAGGGCGTTGATCTGGCCGGGAGTCGCGTGGGCGGAAACGCAGAGGCCGGTGGTGGAGTTTTGCGCGATGGCGTAAACTTGCAGGCCGGCTTGGTCGAGGATGTCGGCGAGCTGTTGAGGCGTCGGCGGGGTGGTGCCGGCGGGGCGGAAGACGTAGTGGTCCTGGACCGGCACCGGCGACGCGACGGTGACGAAGGCCTCCGGGTTCGTGCGGGCCGGGAAGGGCGGGCGGTTTGGGAAAGTGGAGCCGGTGCCGAGATACTCGCCCGCCAGCAAGGCGAGCTTTCTAATAGGTGCGGCGACTCCGCGGGGCTTCTCGGTCGCGGTGCCGGTGCTGCGGTGGAAATCGAAGAGCAGGCCGGTGCCATCGACGGCGATGAGAGCGGCATCATCGTTGCCGGTCTCGATGCGCGACTCGATCTTCCACGGGCCGTCGAAGCGGGCGGCGAGCCAGGCATTGCCGTAGGAATCGCAATCGAGGTCGGCGCTTGTTAGAGAGCCCGGACCTTGGGCGAGTCCGACGGGGACGAGCCAGCGCGGCGAGCCGTCGGGGCGGATGCGGCCCATGACGGTGTGGATGGCGGCGACGGGCGGGACACCGGGGACGAGGATGCCGTCGTAGCGCGGGGCGGGGTGGTCGGCGGCGAAGGTCAGGCGGATCTCGCCGTCCGGCGCGACATCGAGCCCGCCGGTGCTGTCGGGACCGGGGCTGCCCATCGACTTCGACCACAGCACGTTGCCATTGGAAAGGAGGAGGCGGGTGAGCGAGACATCGTTGCTGGACAGGTCCGGCCGCCGGGTCATGACGTAGGCGTGGGCCGACTGCGGATCGGTGGCGACGTGGGCCCAGCCGCTGGTGCCCGGCGGGGCGGGGGTGGACCAGAGCTGAGCGCCGGTGGCGGAGTAGCGGGCGGCGAGGGTCCCGGGACCTGTTAGAACGACATTTCCGGCGGGCAAGGCGACCAGACTGGCGGGCTCGATGCCGGGCGTTTCGTAGGCACCGAGCCAGGTTCCGTTGTCGGGATTCAGCCATGCGACAAAGCCGTGTGGCCCGCCGCTGCGGATGAAGCCGAAGGCGGAGCCGCTGAACTGGATCTGGTCGGTGAAGTTGCCGCAGATGAAAATTTCGCTGTTCGGAGCGATCGACAGGTCGTTGATTTCGACATCGCCGGGGGAAGTGGCGTGAGCCTTCCAGTCGATGTCCCACGGCGGTGCGTTGGAAAGGCGGACGACGACGCCATCTTGTCCCGCGGGATTGGCGAGAGCGGGGCCGGGGCCGAAAGCGAAGGAACCGGTGAAGTGACCGCAGGTGAAAGCGCGATCAGGTGCCGTGGGGCTGCTGGCGGCGAGCGATTGAATGGCGGTGAAAGTCGCGCCGCCGGAAGCATTGGCCACGATGGCGGCGCGCCACTCGAGCAACTGGCCGCGGGCCGGGCCGAGCAGTAACAAGGCAAACAGGGGAATGAACAGGGAGCGCATGGTCATTTCCAACCGCAATCGACGCGGGCTTCTGCCAAATCACTAACGGAAAGGCCGGGGTGGGGTCGAGCGGCGACTGTGGCGGGCGCGGTGGGAAATTATTTTCCGCCGATTTGGAAATCGTGGTGAAGGACTCCGGTTGGGGGCTGCGACAGGGGGAAGTCCTTCCTCCTCCCACTTCGACCACCAAACCAAAACATACCATGAAGACCCCATCGTTCGTCCGCCTCGCCTCCTTCGGCTTCACCTTCCTCGTGCCCGCCGTGTTGCTGGCGCAGGGACCGCTTTCACCACCTCCGTCGGGCAGCCTGCCGCTGACCGATGAAGCCCTGACCCCCGGCGGTGCGCCGAAGGGTTCCATGAAGACGCTGACCCAGACCGACCCGGGCCAGCCGATCCCCAGCCGCGATCCCGGTTTCGCCGATCTGAACGGCAGCACCGGCGTGTATCGCATCAAGAGCCCCGGCCACTATTTCCTCACCGAGAACCTGGTCGGCGACAAGCCGATCATCATCGAGAGCGACGGCGTGACGCTCGACCTCCGCGGCTTTGAAATCCGCTTCGTCCCCAGTGGTGCGGGCGCTCCGCCGGTGGCGATCACCTCGCTGGCCGGCGTGAACACCTTTGACCGCATCACCGTGAAGAACGGTCACATCACCGGCGGCTGGACCGAAGGCATCCATCTCGGCCAGATTTGCTCCGTCAAGGATCTGGAAGTCTCCGGCCCGCTGACCTACGGCGTCTTTGTCGAGTCGAACGGCCTCGTCGAAGACACCCAGGTGATGGGACCGAGCACGCCGCCGAACGGTGCGGGCCCGCACTCCGGGATCTCGACCGGTGACTGCTCGGTCGTCACCGGCTGCACGGTGAAGAAAGTCCACGGGATCGGCATCCGCGTGGACAACGGTAGCTCCATCGTGGACAGCGCGGCCTGCGAGAACCTCGGCTGCGGGATCGTGGGGCTGAAGGGAAACACGGTCCGCACCTCGCAAGCCCACCGCAACGGCAACACCGGCATCGACTTCTACAGCGGCTGCACCATCGACACCTGCTCCGCCTCCGAGAACGTGGCGGAAGGCTTCAAGGTGCGCAGCGGTTCGACCGTGCAAAACTCCGTGTCCCAGTCCAACCAGCTCGAAGGATTCCTCGCCCAGCCGGCCAACGTGACCCAGCCCCAGGACTACCACACCGCGATCAACTTCCTTCAATGCTCCGCCACGCAGAACAAGCGGGACGGCTTCCGCAGCGGGATCAACACGCTCTTCACCCACTGCACCGCCGACCAGAACGGCGACGGCGAGGGACCACAGCCGCAGCCTGGCTTCCCGCCGGCCATGGCCGGTCCGGACGGTGATGGCTTCGACATCGCGGAAGGCTCCAAGCTCAACGCCTGCGTCGCCACCAACAACGCCCGACACGGCATCAACGGCGGCAACTACAACTTCATCACCGACAGCACCGTCCACGCCAACGCCGGATGGGGTATCAACATCCTCTCAAATGAGAACGTGGTGATGCGCAACTACGTCCGCGGCAACGGTGCCGGCGCGATCAGCGCGGCGGGCGGCAGCGTCGGCCCCTTCATCCTGCCGTCCGCCAGCGTCAACCCGAACGGCAACTACAGCTTCTGATCCGCCGAGCGGCCAATTCGACACGCACATGAAAACGAAACTCAGAATCCTCGCGCTCGCCTTCCTCGCGACGGCCGCGGCCCGGGCCGGATCGACCATCGATCCCGCCGCGCGGCACGGCTACGGGGCCAACATCGGCTGGACCGACTGGCAGTACGACACCGCCGCGCCCGATGGCGTGACCGTGGAAAACTACCTCCTCCACGGGAAGATCTACGCGGCGAACGTCGGCTGGATCGACACCGGCAACGGCACGCCCGCCGGCGGCGTCCAGTACTCGCAGACCGGCGGGGAATGGGGCGTCAACCACGACGGCGCGGGCAACCTGTCCGGCTATGCCTACGGGGCGAACATCGGTTGGATCGCCTTCGATCCCTCGGTTTCCTCCCCGCCGCGGGTGGATCTGGCCACCGGGAAAATGTCGGGCTTTGCCTATAGCTCGAACGTCGGCTGGATCGGGCTGGAAGGCATCACCACGAGCTTCGGCCCGGGCACCGACAGCGACGGGGACGGAATCGCGGACGCTTGGGAGTATGAGCAGCTCGCGGCGGCCGGCCTCCCGGCGAACTTGGCCACGCTTGGCGCGGGGGATGTGGATGGCGATGGAACGAGCGACGCCGACGAGTTCGACGCCGATACCGATCCCTTCGACTCCGGCGAACTACTACGGATCACGAACTTCACCCGTGCCGCCTTGAGCGCGGCCCTCCAGTGGACCCACAGCCCGCGGCGGATCTACCAGGTGAAGAGCAGTCCCGACCTGCTGACATGGACCGACGAAGGTGCTCCGACCTTGCTCGACTCCGCCGCCGTCGCCACCGGGGGAGCGCCGCGGCTGTTCTTCAGGGTCGAGGCGTCCCTCCCTTGAGAAATTCCCTCCCCGGCAAAAACCCGTGCGCGGCCTGATGGCGGGCCGCGTGCAATGCCCCCGGTCCGCAAGGGCCGGGGGTAATTTTTTTCGGATCTATTTTGGAAATCGCCGTGGTGCCCTGCAGTTGGGGGTTTCGATGAAAACGACTACCACCGCCGCCATGATGTTCCTGGGATGCCTCGCCGCCGCTTCCGGCCAAGGTCCACTGACCCCGCCGAGTTCGACGCCCGCTCCCGCAATGAAGACCTTGCAGGAGATCTGGGACAAGCTCGGCGAGCTCGGCGAGCGGGTGCCCCGGATGACGCCTCGAACGGCGACCTGAAATTCGCCGAGGCCAAGGCGCGGATCTTCATCACCAAGATCCAGCCGTGAAAGGAATGCCGGAGGCGGTTTGACTTTCACGCGGTGCCGGGTTGGGATGATGCTTCGAAAGTGATGAGAAGAGCATGATTTCCCGGCGTGATTTCCTTCTCGCAGTGAGTGGTCCGTTGCTTGGCGGCGGCTGTGCCTTGGATTCCCGTGCGTCGCCGGCGTGGGGAAAGGCGGATGCGATCGCGCGGCGGGATGGCGGGCGCGGCTGGGCGGCTTGGCTGGGCGGCTCACGGGTCGCGGGCTGGCAGATCGGTCAGGAAGGCCCGGCGCTGAGCATCACGAAATCGCTCGCCGCGCTGGCGGCGGCGAAGGCGGCGGGCGAGGGATGGCTATCGGATCGTGAGGCCGTAGTGGCGACGATCCGGGAATGGAGTGGTGATCCGCGCAAGTCGCGGATCACCGTGGGGTTGCTGCTGCAACAGACCGCCGGCCTCGAAGCGGGGGTTGCGGCACTTTACCGCAATCCGGCGGACAAGGGCCGCAATGCCATTGCCCTGCGCGCGGTGGATGAGCCGGGCCGGGTGTTCCGCTACGGCCCGGCATGCTGGGAGGTGCTGGCGGAGTTGATGCATCGCAAACTCGCCGTGCGGGGTGATTCACTGGAAGGCTTCCTGCATCGAGCGGTGATGTCGCCGCTTGGACTGAGCAGCCCGAAGTGGCGCTCGGACGGGATGGGCCGCTTTTATCTTTCGACCGGTGCGGAGTTGAGTGTCGGAGAACTGGGCAAACTGGGCCGGGCGATCGCGGCCTTGCTGCGGGGTGAAAGTGCGGGCGGCATCGATGCCGCAAGCTTCGCGGCGATGGCCCGGCCGTCAGCGGTGAACCCGATGTTCGGCGGCGGGCTTTGGCGGAATGGCCACGCGAGGAAGGCCGGCGCGGTGGAGATCGAGGTGGAGGACGCACTGGACCCGCCGCGGAATTCGGAGTTCTGGAAGAGCGCGTGCCTTTCCCTGAAGCATTCCACGGATCTGGTCGCCTTGATCGGTTCGTCCGGCCGGCGGGTCCTCATCTGGCCGTCGCAGGACCGGGTGGTGGCGCGGCTCGGGGTGGCGGCGAGTTGGAAGGATCGGCCGTTTCTGGAGGCGTTGGGGTGATCGATGGACAATCACCCGTTCTCTCCTTCAAACCCACTGTCGGCCTCCTTTGGAAACGTGTTCGGGTGAAGGAGTCCGGTGGCTGCGCCGGAGGGCGGGGAAATGACGGGTGGAATGGGCTCCAAGCCCGGCCTGGACCGCGGTCAGCGGCGGCGGCGTAGAGTGGCGGTGGCGGCGAGGACGAGCAGGACCGCTGTGGAGGGTTCAGGAATCGCGCTGCCGGATATCGTGATGGAATCGAGAAAGATGCCGTTGCCGGCGGCCGGGGCATAGGCGTAGAGGCGGAATACCGTGGCGGTATCAATCGGGGGAGTGACGGGCAACTGGACTTGAAAGTCGGAGAGGTTCGGCGCGGTGGATAGAATGTCGGCCGAGGAAAGGATCGAGGCGAATCCATCCAAACTGGTGGTGAGTGCCCAGCCGCGCGGACCCGATGCACCGCCTTTTGCGGCGCGAAACTCCAGCATGTCGAACACCATCGACTGACCCGCTTGTGGCGTGAGGGTAAACTGGAGGTATTGGCGGTTGGCGATGGCGGCGTTGGCGTCGGGCGAGGCCGTGGTGGTCATTAGGAATACCGACGACGGCACGGCCAGGCCGGGTTCCAGAGTGCCGGCGGAGTCGCCCGTGAGGAGAGCACTCGCGCTCAAGCCGAAGAATGTGAACGTGGGCGCGAACTCGCTGCCTGGAGTCGCGTCATAGGTGACGAGTGGGGTGGATATCACCGGGGTGGCCGCACGGGCACCGGCGACCAGGGTCAGCACTGTTAGAAAGCAGGGGAGCGGGCGCATGGCGGTAGGAATAGGGGCGGAAAAGCTAGTGGCGGCGGATGCGGAAGAAGCGCTTGGGACCGGCGAGCGGGATAGCGGACTCCATGGTTTCCACGCCGTCCTCGCCGGCAACGGCGGTCACAGGTTGCTCCGGTAGTGGCTCCCAAGTGAGAAGATCGGTGGAAGTCTCAATAAGCGGCACGGCTGCATCACCGGCCGCACGGCGGAAACGAAGGATGAAACTGTCATCCACGATCAAGTGCCCGGTAACCGGCAGGAAATCGCCGAACAGCCCGGCGGTGTCCGCGCCCGCCGTGGTGGAGGCGAGGTTCGGCGAGGGAGCGGCGGCGACGGGTGCCGGGGCGGTGAAGGAATAGAGCTGGCCGGCACTAAGGTAGAACCAGCGGTCGGTGTCGGGGTTCCATGCGCCGTCGGTCGCAGTTCGCGGCAGGGTCAGCACGGTGGTTCTGGCCACGGTGTTGAACAGGACGGTGGAGCCGAGTGCGCGCGAACCGTCGGTGTTGGAGGCGAAGATGTGACTTGCCAGATACCAGAGCGAGGTCGGGGTGGTGTCGAACATGTTGCCGTTCCAGAAAATGCGGCCACCGTCGCCGGAAACGGTGAGAATCCCGGAGCCGAAGGTGCTCAGCATCGAGGTGGGCCGCAGCGAGGCGGTGCGGGTGAAGGGATGGGTCTGGGTGTCGAGTTTCTGCAAGGCGGCGTTCGAAATGTTATTAGTGCCGTGCCAATAGTAGCGCCCGGCGGGATCGAACTCGCCGCCACCCTGGCGGGTGGAGAAAGTCCCCGCGATTGTTCCCGCAGCCGTGTCGAGCAACTGGATGCTGATGGATTGGTCGCTGGCCTCCACCATCACGCGGCCCGCGGGACCGGCGGCGACGAGGTAGGCATCGGTGGTGGAATAGCGCGGGCCGAAGGCATACTGCCGTTCCTCGGTCAGTGTGGTGGTGTTGAGGGCCAGCAGTTTGCCGCCATACCAGTTGGTCACATAGATGCGGTTATCCGCGACGTGAACCGCCAGGTCGGTGGCGGCGGTTCCGACCGGAGCGGATGACAGAGCGTTGCCGGTGGCGGCGTCGATCACCACCAGATAGGCCGGATCGGTCGCGGAAACGGCCGCCTGATTGATGCCGTAGACGCGTGGCAGCGAGGGATCCGAAACAATCCGGGTGTAATTGGTGGCCAGCAGCGTGAGCGTGACCGGATGGTCGAGCGTCCGACCGTCGGCGGTCACGCGGATCACGCCGGTGTGGGTGCCGGCCGCGAGCCCGGTCTTATTGATGTCGAACGACAGGGTCGCGGGTGTGCTGCCGCTGGTGGCCGCGAGGCTGATCCATGCCGTGGGCGTCGTCGCCTGCCAGGAAACGGCCGCCGGAGCGGTGAGGTCGAGCGCCGTCCGCGGCACCGGCACTTGGATCGGCTGCTGGATGGTGGAGGCCGCTTTCGAGAGCACGACCGGTGCCACGGCGAAGCTGCGGACGTCGCCTTCGTCGCCGCCGTAGTGTCCGACCCGGTCCAAGCGCCAGTAATAGGTGCGGCCTGGAACCAGTGGTTCGGGAAGCGTGGCGGTGGTCAGCGGCGTGGCGGCGATTTCCAATGGAGATCCGGCCCCTGCGGCACTGACGGCGGCGGCGTTGTCGCCGAAGAAAACCCGGTAGGATTTCGCCAGCGAATCGGCGGTCCAGGTCAAGGTGGAGAGGCTGCCGTTGACCACCGCGCCGTTGGCAATGGGCGAGGCCGGTTCGGTGGTGCCCAGCGCGAGAGCGGATTCCAGATTCGTCACTTGGAACATCGCTTCACCGGCGGCGGGCGCGGCGCGGAATGTGAACAGCTTGCGCGACGGATGGGAAACGGCCAGCAGGTCGGTGGTGAACGGAAGGGTGAACAAGGTGGCGGCGCTGGAGGTGTTCACAATGCGGGCGGAGGTCACCGCGTAGGCGCCGTCCGTGGCGCAATCATGGACGATCTGGCCGTAGTTGTTGATTTCCACCAGTTCGTCGGTGAACGCCGTGGCGTGCCAGAACAGCCGCTCGCCGTTGGGAGCCACCACCAGTGAACGCAAGGGGGCGGAGTAGCCGAGAGACCTCGTGGGCTGCTGGGACTTCAGCAACGCCAGCGAGCCACCGGAGAGGTCGTATTTCTGGAGGGCGTAGGAGGAGTTCATCACGCCGTGGTAATAGGTCAGTCCATCGGGCCCGAACCGGCCGTTGCCCGCGCTGAGCAGGCTTTGGGCGACGATGGTGCCGGTGGTGGTATCGAACCAGCGGGCCGCGATCGTTTGATCGCCGCCTTCTACTATCACGCGGCCGGGGCCGCCAGCGGCGACCTGATGGGCATCTTCCCGTGAATAGCCCACCCCCGCAAAGGGTGGAAACGGCCAGCGCTGTTCCTCGGACAAGGTCGTGCGGTTGATCGCCACCAGTGCGCCGGTCCGCCAGTTGGTGAGATAAAGGCGGTCGTCCGCCACATGAGCGGCCAGGCTGGTGACCGAGCGCCCGGCCGGGGTCTGGCGGACGATGGCGGTCGTGGCCGCGTTGATCGTCAGCACCTGGCCGCCGAACGCCGGATCGTCCGAGGTATCCTCATGCACGGCATAGACGCGGGACAATTCCGGATCGCTGTGGACCAGGGTGATTTTCGGCGCGCGCACCCGCAGGGTGACCGGGATGCGGGCGGTGGTGCCGGCGCACTGCACGCTGATCGTGCCGCGATACCAACCGGCGGCCAGGGAGGTCGGTTGGACGACGGCTTCGAGGGTACTGCCGGTGCCGCTTGCAACGAGCCACGGCTGGTCGCTGCTGGCGGTCCACGCGGGCGCGCCAGGAGCCAGCGCGAGCGGCACGATGCGCTGGTCGAATGTCAGCCCGCGGATGGCATCGAAGCGCAATTCGCGAGCAGCGGGAAACGCGGCCGGCACGGTGAAACTGCGGACGGTTCCCACGCCGATGCCGTTGAGCGTCACCGGGTAGACGCGCCAGAACCAGCCACTGCCCGGGGACAGGGTCGTGGGTACCTGCAGGCGATTGTCCGCGACCGATCCGACCCGCAGCGAATCAGCCGGCCGTGCGCCGCCGGCGGGTCGCAAGGCGGCCGAATCGGTGCTCATGTAAACATGGTAGAGCGAAGCCCCGGTCACCGGTTCCCAAGCGAGCGTGCCGTTGAAGCCGTCGCTTCCATCCGCCGGAGCGGTGATGTTGCCCAATATTCCGGCCAGCGGGGCGAGATCGAACGACTTGAGGGTCTTGGTTGTTGATTCAAAGCCCACCAGTCGCCGCTGGTCGGCGGAGAATGTGAGCACGGGCATGGTGGCGTTGAGGGCCAGCAGGTTGCTGGCATCATCGGCCCGCAGTACGGCGGACTGGGTGGCCAGCGCCTTGCCGTTGGCGGAGAGCGCGAGCACGCGGCTGCCGAAGGAGGGCGAGGTGCGGGCCAGTGACGAGGAGGCGATGGCCGAGTCGCGGAAATACAGCGGGCCACCCTCCGGCGGGGCGAACAGGCGGGCGCCGCTGGCAGCGCTCGGGATCGAATCGGTTTCATCAAGACCCAAAGAGGGAATCGCGCCCAACTGGCCGTCCGGGTTGACCGGAATGGCGATGGTTCGCGCGGCGGCCTGGAAGCTCCATGACGAAGCGGTCGTAGCCAACAGTCGGGGATTCCCCGGATCGAAGCAAAACGAGGAAAACCCATTCGAGCCGGCCGGCCGCACGCTCTGGAGCAGCGTGCCGGAATCGTAGTTGAACACGCGCAGGGCGGGAGCCGAACCTTCCGCACCCAGGAAATACAGCAGACCCGTGGGGCCGACGAGGAGGTGAGGCAATGTGGTGGCGGCCGTTGAGTTGGTCCAATCCGGGATCGCCCGCGAGTCGAGTTCCACCAAGCGGTCCAGATCAAACCGCCGGATGCGGCCCTCCCCTGTGCCGAGCGCGTAAAGGATGGCCCCATCGGGTGTCGCCGCCAGATCGGTGGTCCAAGCACCCAGGGGCAGCGTGCGGAGGACGCTCGCGTCGGTGGGATCGATCACCAGCAGCGAACCCGGCGCGGCACCGGTTTGATCGATGCCGTAAACGCGGTTGCGCCAGGGGTCGGCGACCAGGCAGGCCACATTCAGCGCCTTGATGGTCAGACGGACCGTGACGTTCTGGCGCGTGTTGCCAAGCGTGATGGTGACGGTGGCCTGATGAGTGCCAGCGGGCAGATTGCGGGTGTCGAAGCTAAGGTCGATTTCCCCAAGGCGGTTCTCGGACGCCATCGGTACTACCCAGGGCTGGCTGGAGGTCAAAAGCGGATCGGCGAGTGAAAATCCATTGCCGCCCGTCAGGCGGATGCGTTGGCGACCCGGGGTCGCGCCGACGGCCGGGGACAGATCGATGGCGGGCCGGTCCACGGTGAATTCTGCGGCTCCGACCTGCAGCGTGGTGGACCCGAAGCTTCCGTCAGGCAGCGTCCAAATGTCGAAGTCGCTGGGCGCGACGGCCCAGCGGGCGACATGACTGCCCGGGTTCAGGCCGGTGGAGTCCGGGAACAGGGACAATGGAGCGTTCTGCCCGCCGGGCAGTGTGCCGGTGAGGGCGGGCAATCCCAACCATGTCTCGGGCGGGGCTGCCGCCGCGAGCCAAGCCTTGGCCACCTTGAGACAGGTGGCGTCATCATAATAGGCCGTTCCCGGTTTGGAGAACACCATACAATGGACGCGGCATGAGGGGGGCAGGCCGGTGACACTGAAATAGCTGTCCGACGCGGGACGGATGATGGCCGGGGCATCCGGCGTGATGATCAACTGGTGCAGGGAATTGGAGGTGGCGGGCCTGTCTTTGAAGATGAACACCTTCCAAGAGGTTCCGGCGTGGCTGATCGTGGTTGCGGACGAAGCCCGTGCGGCGGTGGCCGAGAAGTACCACATGCTCAGCGTGGTGCAGCGCACGAGGTCGGCGGACAAGCCCCAGAAGCCTTCGCCCTTGCAGGTGAAATACGGCTGTGCGCCGCCGCCGGATTCGCCTGCGGAGCCGATGGTGCTGTTCGTGTTTGCCAGACTCAGGTCGGGGGTGATCCACGGTTGAGCCGGGTTGGGGGTGTAAGTCACCCGGATGCCGTTGCTGGAGGGAAACAGCTTGGTATCACTGATGCCATTGCCAGTGGTCCCGCCGGTAAAATGGTAACGATCCGAAATCGCTTGATTGAACAAGGTTTGGCGGGGCACCAAACCGCTGAGCGTCTCCGCCAGCGTGGCGGAGTTGGCGCGGGCGGGCGGAGCGAACACGACCCACTGCGCAGGAAGATCCGGATTGGCGTTGATCAGCGTGCGGGACAGCGTGCCGGCCTGGCCAAAGCCGACATCGAGCAAATCCGTGGTCGGCGAGAGGGTCAGGTCGCCCGGGTCGTAGGGTGCCCAAACCGAAATCCGGCCCTGCGTGGCCAGTTCGCTGGTTTTCCAAGTGTAGCCGACGGGCAGCGGAGGCAGTGCCACCGAATCAAAAGCGCCGCTCCGGGTGGTGGCGGAGAACAAATTGAAGACATCCCCGTGGGCCAGCGCGGCACTGCCCGCTTTCAGCGCGACGGTGAGTGTGCCACCCATGGCAAACGTGGTGACGTCAGTGACCCGGTCGGAGGTGAGCACGGTGCCGGTTTTGGCAATCTCCATGACGGTCTGGGCGGTAGAGCTCAGATTGAGGGTGTTCTTGATGCTCAGGGTGCCGACGCCCTCGTTGCCGGGGGCGATCTTGCCGCTTGCCACGACCGGGCCGTTGATCGTCCCGGTGCCTGCAAGCGTGCCCCCGATGGCCACGGTGGAGGGTCCAGTCGCCAGGCTGCCGGTCACCAGCAGCGTGCCTGCGGAAATCTGGGTGGTGCCGGTGTAGCTGTTGGCCGCCCCGAGTATCAGGGTGCCGAACCCGGTTTTGGTAAATCCATTGGTGCCGGCCAGCACGGCATTGATGGTGGAGGTGCCGTTGGCCACCGAGATTTCCGGGGTGCCCGTGCCAATGGCCAAGGTGAGTGAACCCCCGGAGCCAGTATTAAGAATCCACCCGTTGCTTGGCGTGGTATCGCTGAAAAAGAGCTTGCCGATGGTGCGGGCTCCATTCAGCGAAACAGTGGCGTCTGCTGTAAGGTTGAGGTTATTGAAATTGGCACTCGAGCCACTGCCAACGGCGATCACGCTGTTGGTCCAGTTGGCGGCCGTGGCCCACGACCCGCCCGCCGGGTTGGACCAAGTGCCATTGATCTGCGCGGTGGCAGACAGCGTGGCGAGCGCGAGCCAACCCGCCAGCGCGGAAAACCATCGGCGAGCGAGCTGGGAGGAGAGACTCAGGCCAGTGCGTGCCGACGTCGGGGAGTTCATGGAAGAAGGTGGCGAAACAATCTCAGAATAGCTTCCTTTGCCAAGACTTCTTGTTATCACCTGCTTCCAAGACGAACCGGGCATCTGCTCGGCGAGACCGATGGGATCGCTTGAAGTGAGCCGGTGGAGGCAAGGATCGCCGTTGTCGCGAACAGCTGGGTCATGGAAGGACCGGCCGTTTCTGGATGCCCTGGCGCGACGGGCGGGCTGTCCGCCTTCCCTTGATGACGTCCTCCTACCCCATCGTTCACCTTGAAGAACCTCTCTAGCTTGCTTAGCTCCGCAGATGGCTCCGAAAAAGCAGCGCCGGGTTACCGCAGAGGAAGCCCTCGAACAGACCCGACGCAACCGTGCGAGATCGGCGATGCTCGAATCGCGGAGTGGGCCCGTGATTCCGGAAGATGCCTTGAAGCTGCGGCCTTTGGCGAATGCCTCGACGGTCGTCAGGTTGAAGACGAACTGAGTTACGCGTGGATGCACCGCGAAGGTTGGCACCCCGAGTCCCCGCCGACCCGCCTCGACATGCTCGCCACCCTCACGTGGCGTCGGGGCAATGTCGTCGCCACGGACGTTCGCCCTGAGAATGCCATCCTCGCCGAGGCCGACGGGGAGATTTATCCATTCGACTTCATCCTTTCGGAGGGGATGCCGTGCGATAGATGAGAGGCTTGCGGCAGCATGCCACAGCCACAGTAGTTATCGCTTCACCGCGATCAGCAGGTTCGCCTCATCGGCGCGAATTTGGTAGCCGGAGCCGAAGGGGATGGGTGGGCCGCTGCCGATGGCGTCATTATCGCAAATTATTTTTTCTTCCCGCCCCGTGCTCCGCCCGGAGGGCCGTCCCGCTTCTCCCATTCCCGGCGGTCACGGGAGCGGATCGAAAACACGACCGGCACTCCAGCCACCGGGTTGAACTCGCGCAGGCGGTTCGAAAGGTAGCTTTCGTAGCTCTGCGGCATCAGCGACTTGTCGTTGACAAAGAGCACGAAGGTCGGGACCGGGATGGTGCTGTATTTCTCATCCACCGCGGCGGTCGCGTAATAAAGCTTCACGCGCTTGGCCGAGCGCTTGTCGGACGGCGGCGGGTTAAGCTGGAAGGCGTCCTGTAGCATCCGGTTGAGCTTGCCGGTGCTCGGCACCTTCTTCGCGCCCTTGCGGATCTTGAGGACTTCCTTGAGCACCTGGTCGACCGCTTGGCCGCTCTTGGCGGAAACGGCGACGAAGGGGGCGTAGGCCAGGAAGAACAACTCGCGCTTCACGTGTTCGGTCGCTTCTTCCATCCGCGCGCTCTTGGAGGCACCGGGGTGGTAGAGGTCGAACTTGTTGAGCACGATCAGGCAGGGCTTGTTCTCCTTGAGCACTTCCTGGGCGATCTTGCGGTCCTGCGAACTGACCCCGGCGGCGAGGTCGATTACCAGGATGCACAGGTCGGCGCGGCGGATCGCGCGTTCGGAGCGCATCGCGGAAAAGACCTCCACCGAGGTGTCGCGCTTCGCCCGCGGGCGCAGGCCGGCGGTGTCGATGAGGGTGAATTTCTCGCCGTCGAACTCGCAAGGCAGGTCGATCGCGTCGCGGGTCGTACCGGCGATCTCCGACACGATGGTCCGCTGGTCGTGGAGGATCGCATTGACCAGCGAGGACTTGCCGGCGTTCGGCTTGCCGACGATGGCCAGCTTGATGCCGGCGACTTCCGCCTCGGCGACCGCCTGCTCGATCTCCCCGGCGATCGGCTTCATGAACTCGTCGATCTGGTCGATGAGGAACTGCATGCCCTTGCCGTGCTCGGCGGAAACGCGGACCGCCTCGCCGAAGCCGAGGCGGCTGAACTCGTCGGCGTTCTTGATGTGCTTGTCGTCGTCGACCTTGTTGACCACCAGCATCACCGGCGGCTTGGCCTTGCGCAGCTTCCCGCCGAGGTCGAGGTCGATCGCGGTCAGGCCGTCCTGGGCATCGACCACGAAAAGAATCAGGTCCGCGGTCTGCATCGCGATGTCGGCCTCGATCGTCACGGCTTCGGCGAAGCCGTCCTCGAGCGTCCCGCCGATGCCGCCGGTATCGATCAGGGTGCAGGGAATGGTCGTCGCCATGCAAGGCGCGGAGATGCGGTCGCGGGTCACGCCGGGCTGGTCGTGGACGATGGCGATCTTCCGCTTGGCCAGGCGGTTGAAGAGGGCGGACTTCCCGACATTCGGGCGTCCGACGATGGCGACGGTAGGCATGCGTAGGGCATTAGGGCAGCAATCCCCGCGTAGCAAGGGCATTACGGCC
>NEUO01000069.1 GCA_002304315.1 Verrucomicrobiia bacterium Tous-C4TDCM | reverse complement strand
CTCGGCATGGCCGGGGTACTTGGCGTAGATCCCGTGCCAGCGTTCGGCGATGGTCCAGTCGGGGAAATCATAAAGCCGGCGGATTTCGCGCAGCATCAGTTCGTCGATCTCCGCCTTGTCGAAGATCTCGATGTCTTTTCCGTATTCGTGCGAATCGCCGAGGACGATCGAACCGAAGCGGTCCTGCGAGGCCATGACGTGGATCCCGAAGCGGTCGAGCTCCGGCGATTCGCGGGCGATCCGCTCTTTCACCGCACGGAGCGTCGGGCAGATCTCGAAGTTCGCGTAGTGGCGCAAGGTCAGCCCGCTGGCGAGCATCGGCCCGAGCTGCCAGCCGTCCGGCTGCGGCACGGTGCGCATCATCTGGAGCTTGCGAGGCTTCATCGGCGCGGCCGCGAAGACTTCGGGAAAGAGCGTCTCGAAGTCGTGGCCGGAGCAGACGAAGATCTCATCGAACGCGTGCTTGTCGCCACTGCCGGTCCGCAGGGATCCGCTGCGGACCTCGGCGACGGCGGTGCTCCAGTGGAAGCGGACACCGTATTTCTCCGCCAGGAATCCCGGCAACGCGGCCAGCACCTCGCGCGGGTCGACATTGATCTCGGTCGGGCTGAAAAGTGCGGCCTTGGTCACGCCGCGCCGGATCCCCGGACAACGCTCCTCCGCGGTCGAGCGGGTCCACAGTTCGCAGGCATAGCCGAGGTCGCCGCCGAAACGCACAAACTCCTCCAGCACCGCTGCCTCGTCATCGCGGTCGACCACATGGACCGAGCCGGTGGGCCGCGCGTAGATGCCGGCGGCCGCGACCAGTTCGAGCCACAGCTCGCGGCTGCGCAGCGCCACCGGATAGAGCTCCGCCGGCTGGCCGAGCGGCCAGAACATTCCGAAGTTCCGCACCGACGCGCCGCGCGCCTTGTCGCTGCGCTCGAACACCGTCACCTGGCTGCCGGCCCGCGCCGCGGCCCAGGCATGGGCCATGCCCACGATCCCGCCGCCCACGATTCCGACCTTGTTTTTTTTCATGCTCACGATGTTTCCCAAACGGTAATTTTTATTGTTCTTCGGGCAAGCAGGGATTTCCTGGTCCGCTGGCCGCCAAGGTGCTGACTGATCCAAACGGCGGAATCCCTGTCCTGCCATGGCAATATCGCAAGGATCTCTGGCATTCCCGCGTCACGGCGTCACGAGCGCCCCGCTCACCGGTGTCACGTTGACCGGACGCCGGGGCGATTCGCCATCGGCGCGGTGGATGAAGTACTGCGTGGCGCTCCCCTTCCGCGGCTCGGCCATCCCGGAAAAGCAGGGCTTCAAGGCACCGCCCGGACCGGCGAACAGCACCGAAACGCTGGCCGCTTTCGCGCCGTCGGGGAGGGTCAGCGAAAGGGTTTTGCCGGCTGCCAGTTGGAGGCGTTTCTCGCCGAAGACCAGCCCGACGGCCTGGGGCGAGACGTTGACGAAGCGGAAGACCCGCGGGTCGTGATCGGCGGGTAGGTCCGACAAGGCGAGCACCTCGGGCTTTTTCCACGAGTCGCCCGATCGCCAGAGCACGGCCAGGGTTTTCGCGCCGGCGGGACAAGGGATTTCCGCCCAATCGCCTTGTTCCGGATCGCGCAGCTTCACTTTTCCTCCCGCCGGAAAAACCTTCGCGGGCAGTCCGAGCATGCCGAGCTGGAGCCGGAACGCGGGGGTCTTGGCGTCTTTCTCCGCGGCGGCGGGCAGCCCGGCTTCCAGGGTCCGGGGCGGCACGCTGCCTTCCGGCGGATCGAGTTCGCGCCGCACGCCGTCCCGGATCTCCTGGCGGAACGGCGGCAATTCGCCGAGCGCCAGCAAGCGCAAGCTGGCGGTGGGCGCCTCCTGCGCGGAGGCCAGCGCGGCGAGGATCGGGAGAAGGAGCAGGAGGGATCTCATTTCTTGGCTTTCTCTTTCTTGTCGAAGGTGAAGTGATCGAAAAGCAGGCCTTCGATGTCGTAGGCCTTCATGTCCAAGTGGCCGCCGAACGCGGTGACGTAGGTGAAGTGGTGGCCGGTCTTGACGTGGCGTTGGAAGGCCGGGCGGTAGGGCCCGAAGGACTCCAGCCCGCCGCCGGCGCCGCCGGTGATGAGATAAGTGGTGCCGTTCTTCTTCACCGGCTTGCCATGGCGGATCATCCAGGTCCGCTCGTAGGAGTGGATATGTCCGTTCCAGACGATGTCCACCGCGTGCTTGTCGTAAAGTTGGACGATCGGCTTGGTGGCGGGCTCGCCGAGAGTCATGTCTTCGAGAGAATGCTTCCAGTCGTTTCCATAGTCGTCATCGGACGAGAACGGGGGGTGGTGGTGCATGCAGATTTTCCACAGCGAGGTGCTGGCGGCCAGCTCGCGGTCGAGCCACTTGAACTGCTCGCTGCCGGGGCGGAGATCCTTGTTGCTGTCGAGCATGAAGAACTGGATGTCGCCCTGCTTGAAGGTGTAGTAGTACTCGGGCTCGGGCAGCTTCACGTAGTCGTAGTAGTGCATCGAGTTCTGCTCGTGATTCCCGATCACGGGGTAGAACGGGACGCTGTCGATGAGCGGCCGCATGTGGGGGAAGAAGTGGTCCGTCCAGTGGCTCTTGTCGCTGCCGGTGGTGACCAGGTCGCCGCCGATCATGACGAAGTTCGGGCGGAGTTCCCAAGCGGCTTCCGACAGCCGCTTGAGCTTGTCGGGATTGGCCTGGGTGTCGCAGAAGACGACGAAGCCGAAGGGCGAGCCGGGCTTCATCGCGGTCTGGAAGGTTTGCAGTCCGGTCTCGTGGGAGCCGGACGGCGACGAGACGCGGGTCTTGAAATAATAGAGCATCTCGGGCTCCAGTCCGGTGAGGGTGACCTGGTGGATCAGCCCGGCTTTCTTCTCCTCGACGACGGTCGCGCAGTCGGGAGACTTGCCCCACATTAGGGTGCCTTTGCAGGGAAAATTGGTTTCCCACATGATGGTCGCCTGCTTGCCGCGGACCCACTGGGTGTAGGGTGCCACGATGACCGCGGGCGCGACGCCCGGCGGGTGTTCGCCGGGCAGTTCGCGGAGGGCCGCGCCGCGCTGGAACTCCTTCGCGACCCAGCCGGGATTGGCGCAAACGTCGAAGAGCTTCACATCGGCGATGCGGCCGCGGTGGGGGAAGTTCTCGTTGCCGTCCCTGAAGCCGCCGATCCAGGTCGCGGTGTCCAGCGGCCAGAGGATTTCGCCGCTCTGTTCCAACGTGGAGGCCACCGGCCGGCCGTCCATGAAAAGGCGCAGTTCGGTGCCGTCGTAGGTCGCGGCAAGATGATGCCAGAGCCCCGGGGTGAGGCGTTCCTTGGCGATGAGATAGGTCAGTTTCCCGTCGCCGTCGTCCGCGCCTTTGGTGGCCAGGGCCACGGCGGGCTGGGTGCCGTGGTAGCCGAGCGCCATGCCGGCTTCCTTGCCGCCGTCGTCGGCGATGCAGGAATAGAGCGCGCCATAGGGCTGCGGGACATCGAGGGTGAACCAGGTGCTCACGGTGAACTCTTTGGCCGGCCGGAAGGTTGCGACCTGGTCGGGCGCGGCATCGAGCCGGTGCGGCGTGGGGATCTCCGCGAAGCGCAGGCCGCGGGCGGACTCTTCCTCGGCGACCGGCGGCGCGCCGAGGATCAGCTCGGGGCCGAACTGGGACTTGAGCCGCGCTTCCGGCGGCACGGCGTGTTCTTCCTCCGGTTCGTCGGGCGTGGCCCGGGGCTCGGCGGGAGCGGGCGGAGGCTCCGGCAAGACCAGATGCTTCGGAGTGAAGTTGTAGAAAAGGATGGGATCGGGCGTCGGCTCGTGGGCGGACAGCGCGAGCGGCAGGGTGAACAGGAGACCGAAGGTGGCAGCTTTCATCAAGGGCTGAGGGTGACGGGTGGAGTGGCAGAAAAGGATGGGGGCCGGCCGGGAATATCCCGGCCGGCCCTTGGAAACAAGTCAGGGATCAATCGGCGCGCTCGATACGGAGACGGCCGAAGAACTTGCCCTGGCCGGCCGGCAGCGTGGCCGAGATCGAGCTGGCATCCTGGGTGCCGGCGGGCGACCAGTCGGTCAGGTTGCCGGAGGTTTCCAGGATGTAGCTGATGGCCGGATCGGCGGCGGCGGCGGCTCCCTTGGTGAAGGAGAGCGCGAAGTCGTTGCCGCTTGGCGTCAGGCCGGGGAGCGCGTTGAACACGGTCGGATTGGAGCCGAGGGCGTATTCGACGAGGTCGGTGATGCCGTCCTTGTCGCTGTCGCCGTTTTCATTCGGGATCAGTCCGAAGCCGCCGGCCCAGGTCTCGAAGCCGTCGAGCGGGGTGGTGCCCGAGAGCTTCACGTTGTCAACCGCCCACCACCAGTTGTTGCCGGCGGTGATCAGGCCGAAGCGGAAACGAGCGGTGGTCGAGCCGGTCGGATTGAAGACCGGGATCGAGATGGTCTCGTTGGTGTTGTCCGGCTTGAAGTCGCCGCTGGCGGTGTCCGAGCTGAAACGCAGCAGTTCGCTCCAGGTGGTGCCGCCGTTGAAGGAGACCTCGAGGGTGGCACCCTGCGGGGCTTCGTAGCGCCAGCTCGAATCGAAGCTGAGGACGGCGGAGTTCACCGCGGCGTCCTGCAGCGCGATGTCGGGCGTGCTGATGAAGGCGTTGTACTGGCCGGGCGCGTGGGCCTGGTCGTCCCATTCGTCCGGATCGGCGATCATGGCAGCGCCGGTGGACTTGGTGAACTGGGAGCGATCCTGGTCGTCGACGCTCGCCCACCAATCGTTGTCGGCGAAGGCCCAGCCGGCCCATTCGGTGACGCCGTCGTTGGCGGTTCCGGCACCGGGAACACCGCTGTCATCGGGGGTCCAGCCGCTGGGCGCGGTCTTGGTCCAGACATTGGTTCCCGCCACGGCTTCATCGACGTTCGGACCGAGCGGCAGGCCGTTGAAGTCTTCAGCGAAGAGCAGCGTGTTGGCCTGCGGCACGTAAACGGTCACCTTGACCTCGCGGCTGGTCAGCGTCAGCGGGGTACTGCCGGCGATGGAGACATCCACGCTGTAGTAGCCGGTGTCCGCTCCTTCGATGGCACCGAAGTTGAGCGTGGGGTTGGTTTCGCCGGACAGAGCGACGCGGGCCGCTCCTTTGCCCTTGAACCACTGGTAGGAGATCGGGTCCAAGGAATCCGCCAGCACCGCTAGGTTGGAAACGGTTCCGGCTTCGGCGATCAGCGGCTCTAGGTTATCGACAATGACCAGGCCGTCGACCTGCAGCTCCGCAGTACGGCTGGTCAGGGTGCCGTAGTCGTTGGTGATCTCCACGCAGTAGCCGCCCGAGTTTGCCGTCGGCGTGACCGCATCCAGCGAGAGCGTCAGCGTGATGCGGCTGAGGCCCGGCTGGCCCGCGGGAATGGTGCTGACTTGGACCAGGGCAGGATTGGTGTTCACCGAGCCAGCGCCGACGATCGGCTGCTTGACGGCCGGGGTGAGCGGGTTGTTGTCGTCGTCCACCAGCTTGAACCACTGGTAGCTGACGGTGTCGTCATAGGAGAGCACCACCGCGTCGATGAAGGCGTCCGTGCCCGCAACGACTCCCGAGGTGCCGGTCTGGTCGGCCGGCTGGAGGTCGAAGAGGAACGGCACCAGACGGATGGCGGCATTGGTTTGGATGCTGCCCGCCGGATTGGTGACGGTGACCCGGTAGTTGCCGGCATCGGCCGGGGCGGGAGCGTTGATCGTGATCTTGCTTGCGGGGTCGGTGGCCACGTCGCTGGTCACGGGGGATCCGCCGGGACCGGTCCAGGCGTAGGTGAAAGGACCGACACCGTCCGGAGTGGTTTCAAGGCTCACGGCACCGCCACCGGCGAGGACCGTCCGGCTGTTCGGCGCGGCGAGGATGTCCGCCGGCGCACTGCCGGTGAAGACCACGAGGTTGTCGATGGCCCACCACCAGTCATTGTCGGCCTGGGGCATCTGCCAGGTGAGCTGCATCGAGGCCGCGCCCGACGGGTTGGGGATGTCGACGGCCAGGCTTTCATTGGTCGCGGCCGGCTTGAACACGCCGTCGCCCTGGGGATCGAGCGGATCGGTATCGGCCGAGTCCGAGTTCCAATGGAACACCTTCTGGCGCGGAGCCCCGTCGAAGGAGACCCAGAGGATCGCCATCTGCGGGATCTCGGGCCGCCAGCTCGAGGAGAAGCGGGCTTTCACCGAGTTCGCGGCGCTGCCCGTGATGTTGATCGCCGGGCTGATGAGCTCGGTGTTGTAGTGGATCACCGAACCGAGGTTCGAACCGGGAACCAGGCTTGCCTCGGTCGCGTCGCCGCTGTCGGGGTTGCCGATGTCATCCCATTCGTCCGGGTCCGCCACCGCGACGGCACCGCCGCCGCGGGTGAACTGGACACGATCTTGGTTGCCGGCGGTTCCAATCCACCAATCCGGATCGGCGAAAGTGAAGCCTTCCCAGTCTTCCACACCGATGAGCGGGTTTCCGATCCCCACGACGTTCGTGTTGGTGACCGACCAGCCCGCGGGAGCGGTGGCGGTCCACACTCCGTTCACCACGGGACCGGAGCCGGTGGTGGTTCCCTCCTGGGCGGGAAAGCCGAGCGCTGCACTGTCGAAATTCTCGCGGAAGAGAACGGTCGTGGGCAGCAAGGGGACCACGTCGAGCTGGAATTCCGAGCTGGTCACGGTGCCGGAAGCCACGGTGACGTCCACGCTGTAGACGTCCTCGCTCGCGGCGGTCGCCGGCGAGATGGTGAGGGTGGCGGAGGTCTGGCCGGAAACCGGCACGCGGCCCGCGCCGGTTCCCTTGAACCACTGGTAGGTCGCGGTCGCTCCGAGACCGCCGCCCAAGCCGACGCTCGCGGTGAAGGTGCTGCCGTCGTAAACCGTGCCGCCGAGCGGCTGAATGTCGATGACATCGACCTCGAGCAGCACTTCGCTGCTGCTGACGGTGACCGGTCCGGCGGTCAGGTCCACGCTGTAGTAGCCCGCGTCGGCAATGGTCGTGGCGGCGAGCGACAGGGTATTGGAAGTCTGGCCGGGGATGGCCACCCGGGCCGCACCCTGGCCTTTGAACCACTGGTAGGTGGCGCTGGCGGCTTGAGTTCCACCGGCTGCGACGGTGAGCGCGAAGGGGTTTCCTTCGTAAACCGCACCACCGATCGGTTGGGTGGCGACGGCGACCGGAGTCAGCACCACGTCGAGAACGACCGCATCGACATACCAGTCGTTTCCAGCACCACCGGTCCCGGCAACAAGATCGACGATCGCCGAGCGCGCGTTGTTCGGCACGCTGGTCTTGATCTCATAGAGCGCCCAGTAGTCCGGATCGGTCCGACTGTCCTCCACGCCGTTCAGGAAGCTTCCCGTGGCGAGATTCTGAGCGGTGTTGATTTGGTTGGTGGTGAGTCCGCGGTCGAGCCGGTAGGTGGTGCCGACTTGAGAGCCCGTGCCGTTATCGCCATTGAAGAAGCGGAGGCGCACCGCCGGCATATCGCCGTCACTGGTGTAGGAGCTCAGCCAGGCACTGAACGCGAAAGCCGCGGCACCGGAATCGATTTGGGCGAGCGTCACCGCGGAGGTGAGGGAGGCCGCGCTGACGATCTGGGTGGCACCCGCGCTGCCGCTGGTGGTCAGGCCGTGGAACTTGCTGCCGATACCCAACACGACGTCGTCATTGAAGCCGTAGGTCAGGGTGTTGAAGTCGAAGTTCCCGGTCGCGGTAGTGGACTGGGCCCCGCCGGTGTCGGCGAGCTTGATGCCCGCGATGCCGTTGTAGGGATGGTTATAGAGCTTCCGGACGCCGGTCCAGCCGGTGACGTCGGCCGGGTTGGTGGTGTTCGGCGTGCCTTGCTCGAAGCTGCCGTTGACGAGCAGGCTGGCCGCGTCGGCGGCACCCGCGAAGAAGCTGGCTCCCGCGAGGAGCGCCAGCGAGTGGTTTGGAGGAATCAGGGATTTCATGGTTGTTTTCAGAAGTGGACGGTGGGTGCTTGATCACTGGTCTGCTTCTGTTAAAGCGATGATTTGCAACGGATAAGACAGTGAACGAATCGACAGGTTCCCGTTGCAAATCCGCTAAGTCCCGGGGGCAAAACACCAATGACCCTTCCCGCCTGCCCGGCTAGAGTCGCCGGTATGCACGCTGTGAATACTCCGATCTCCCGCCGCGGACGCAAACTGCGGCAGTCCGGCTTTTCCCTCGTCATCACGCTCTCGATGCTGGTGCTGCTGACCACGGTGTCGGTCGGCTTGTTAGGACTGGCGTCGATCAGCCTGCGCACGAGCGGGGCTTCGGAGCACCGCCGGATCGCCCAGGCCAATGCCCGGCTCGCCCTGTGCCTGGCCATCGGGGCCCTGCAAAAGCACGCCGGGGACGACCGCCGCGTCACCGGCGACGCGGCGTTGCTCGACGCATCGCCCGACAGCGAGACGGCTGACGGGATCGCCGAGCCGCATTGGACCGGCGTCTGGCGCTCGACGCGCGGCGACGGGTCGTCCTGGTACGAGCATGGAAGCAATGCCGGCGGCACGCTGGACCGCCGCTGGCAGGAAGATTGGGCGGCGGAAGAGGAAGTGGAGGCCTGGTTGGTCTCGGGCAACGAGGAGGAGGGCGCGCGCCTTGAGCCCATGTCGGGCGGCGGCCGTGATTTCATCGAGCTCGTCTCGGAAGAAGGCGCCGGCGGCGTGGCCGCGAACCGCGTGACGGTGCCTCGCGTGGCCCTGGGCAAGGCGAACGAGGAACTCGGCGGCTACGCCTGGTGGGTGGGTGACCTGGGCACCAAGGCGAATCTCGCGACACCGGATCGCTTCGCGGCGCAGAACCTCGACGCCGGCGGCGGCGAAGGCTGGCGGCGGGTGATGATGGCGCAGGATGCCGAGCACCCGGAAGGCCCGCTGGCTGCCGAAATCCGGCCGCTGCTGGTGGATCGCAAGACGCTCGAACTCGCGGCCGACGGTGAACAGGCGGCCGGCTTCCACGACTTCACCACGGGCTCGGCCGGAGTGCTCAGCAACACGCTGGAAGGCGGACTGAAGCGGGACCTCAGCGTCTATCTTGCGAGCGACGGCCGGGTGGCGCCCAAGTCGGCGGGGGGCGAGCTGCTGGCGGGCCTGCAGGACAGCGACAATCTCGTCGGACCGGCCAACACGACCGACGCCGAAGCACGCGGTATCAGTTTCGCCCGGCACCGGCAACGCCTGGTGTCGCCGAAATTCGGGCTGCTCAGGAGTTGGGCGGACATCGGCACCGGGGCTTCCTTCCGCGCGCCATCCCTTACCCAGATAAATCCGAAGCTGGAGCCGCGGCCCGGGGAAATGGCGGACTCCTACGATGATTCGAATCCGAAGCCCACGGCGATCAAGGAGATGGACCAGACCGCCCTGATGCCGGTGCTTTCGGAAGCCTCGATTTACTACTCCATCAGCTACTATGACCGCGGCCCCGGCCAGACGAACCGCTACGGCTTGCGCCTCCACCTCTACCCCCGGGTGGTGCTTTGGAATCCCTACAACGCGAAACTGCAGGTGAACCCCACCGCCATCTGCCTTTTCGTCAACGGCAGCAAGACCTTCGAACTCGAACTCAGCGACGGCAAGCGCGAGGTCTTCGGCATGACCCTCGGCCGCAGCGGCGCCCAGCGCGGCTCGCTGCTCTTTTCGTTGGACGGCGTGACGATGGGCCCCGGCCAAAGCCTCGTCTTCTCACCCTCCGGCGCGCAGGCCTATCAGAACGCCAGGCCGTCGGGGAACTTCCTTTCGGCCGGCCAGGTGCCCGACGTGAACCGCTTCTTCCACCTTGACTCGCAGACCCACGGGCCCGGCTTCCTCACCCACGTCCTCCCGGTGCAAGGCGACGCGGTCCGCTGGACCAGCGGCGGGAAGTCCCTGACCGACGGCGGCGTGCCCTCGCTTCCGATCCAATTCCGCGAGGTCGCCCTGTCGCAGGCGTATGGATCCGAGTTCCAGTTCCAGGCCGACGACTACCGGATGCTCTGGAAGAATTCGGGCTCCGCCGGGGGGTGGATCGACGCCGATTTCGACAAGATGCCGATGCTCCAGTTCGTCTCCTGCGCCTTGCAGTACGGCGACAACGACGAACTCCCTGTGGTCTGGTCGGAAAGGATGCCGGTGCCCGTCGAGCAGACCGGTGCCAGCAAGCCCGACGGCCTTTTCCAGGCACCCGACCGGCGGACCCGCGACGGCTTCCGGCTGCGTTGGTTCGACGAACACGCATCCAACCGGCTCGGCTCCGGCAGCCTCTCCGGCACCGCCCATTTCGAAAACGCGCCGCTGGCCAACTGGAACGTCCGCTCCACCTACTCGCTCCGCTCGCCGTGGGAAAACCTGAGCGATTCCGTCCCGGCGTTCTTCGGCGCCTACACCCGCGATCTTTTCGACGACGCCGTCTCGTGGAACGGCATGCAGCCGGTTGCGTCCAGCGGCGGGGCAGCGGGATTTCCCTTCGGCCAGCCGATCGAGGGAACCGGCTCGTACATCCTCTTCGACGTCCCGCGATCCGGGACCGGAATCGTTTCTCCCGGCATGTTCCAACATGTGAAAATGTCGGAGTTCATCTGGCACCCCAGTTATGCCTTCGGCAACTCGCTGGTCGATCCGCGGATCGGCCGCGAAGGCACCGAACTCGAACGCCGCTCGCTGAACAACCGCAGCAACGGAGGCTGGAACCGCTACACCATCGGCTGGGCGGACGACGGCCGCTCCGACGACCAGGATAAGTGGGCATTCTACGCCCGCAACCTCCTGCAAAACGTGGTGAGCGACCGGCCGGGTGACGAGCAGTCGGTGTCCTACGATCTCAGCTTCGAGCTGAACCACAACTTCTGGGACCGCTATTTCCTGAGCGCCGGGGATTCCAACCGCTGGGCCCGCTTCGCCCGGGATCCGCTGGCGAACCCGCTGCCGAACGGCCGCCTCCAGGCCGTCAAGGGCAGCGCCGGTCCCCTCGAGGACTGCATCGGCGACCTCCATCTCGCCGCGGGCAGACTGATGGTCGATGGCGCCTTCAACATCAACTCCACCCGCAAGCAGGCGTGGAAAGCGATGCTCCTTTCCACCCGCGACACGACCTCCGGTGGTCGCGCCGCCTTCCCGCGGCTCCTCAACCCGCCGGGCTCCGATGGCAGCGCGGCGACTCCCGGAAGCGAGGATTCCTGGACCGGCTTCCGTAGTTTGTCGGACGAGGAAGCCGACGAGCTCGCCGAGGCCATCGTCACCGAAGTCAAGACCCGCGGGCCCTTCCTTTCGCTGGGCGACTTCGTCAACCGCCGGCTGAGAGACGACCCCACCGGCGACAAGGGCGCGCTGCAAGCGGCCATCGACCGCACCTCCATCAACCGCGCCTACCAACAGGCCCAGCCACTCAACAACAGCAAGGAGCTGCCGAACTACTACCACCGCGACAACATCGCCGATCCGACCCGCTTCAGCCAGACCCTCCAGCCGGCCACCAAGGCCTGGGGCATGCCCGGCCACCTGACCCAGGCGGATCTTTTGCAAGTTCTCGGGCCGGCGCTCTCCGCCCGCTCGGACACCTTCCTGATCCGCGCCTACGGCGAGTCCAGGGACGGCAAGGGCGACGTGCAAGGACGCGCCTGGTGCGAAGCCACCGTCCAGCGCGTGCCGCAGCCGCTCGATCCCGACGGACTCGGCCTCAACCCCGCGGAGCCGGACAGCGGGCGCAACTTCGGCCGGCGCTTTGTCACCGTGGCCTTCCGCTGGCTATCGAAGGAAGAGATCTAACCGTTACCCCTTTCATGACCCCGACCCGCCTCACCCCCGACGAAGTCGTCGCCGAAGTCCAGGATCTGTTCTCCCGCCATGGCGGAAAGAATTATGGCGAGGATGTCACCCAGCTCGAGCACGCCGTGCAGGTCGGCTTGCTGGCGGAAGCCGGCGGCGAACCCGACGAGGTGGTGGTCGCCGCGTTTCTCCATGACATCGGCCACATCTGCGATTCGGACGCGGAAATGATCGGCACCTACGGCCGCCATTGCCACGACTCGAACGGCGGCGAGTGGGCGCGTTCGCGCGGCTTTCCGGAAACCGTCGCACGTCTGATCGAGAACCATGTGGCGGCCAAGCGCTACCTGACAGCGACCGATCCCGCCTACAGCCAGCGGCTTTCCGCCGCGTCGAAGGAGACGCTGCTCCACCAAGGCGGGCCGATGGATGCCGGTGAGATCGCTGAATTCGAGCGCGACGAGCTGCACCCGCTCCACATCCGGCTGCGGCATTGGGACGAGGCCGGCAAGGACGACGGCGCGGACCTTACCGACCTGAGCCGCTTCCTCGAAAGGATCCGCACGCTGCTGGCCCGGGCCTGACGGCGCTCGACAGCCGCCGCCCGCGGTGCTTCCTTCCACCAAATCGCCCATGCCGGTCCGCTACAGCAGGAAGATTCTTTATTTCACGCCGGAACCCGCGCCGCTGCGGCCTCGCTTCCGTGTCGGCATCCGGCTGATGGACTGGACCCATGGATTCGCCCACCGGATCTTCGCCGGCGTCGTCGATTTCATCCGCACCGGCGTGGACTGGGAACTGGTCTACGATGCCCCTAGTGGATTCGACCTGCCTTCGACGCCGGTCGATGGCGACTGGGACGGCCACGGCCTGCTCACCTTCCGCCACACCGCGGAAGAGGCGGAACGCTGGCGGGCCCGCGGCATCAAGGTGGTCAATCTCAGCGCCGAAGTTCCCGCCGGCAGCGATGCCTTTCCCCGCGTCACGCTGGACAACGAGGCGGTCGCGGTCGCGGCGGTCGACCACTTCTGTAGCGATCTCGGCTTGAAAAACCTAGCCTTCTGGCACGACCCGGACCGCAACTATTCCTGCGAGCGTTGGGAAGCCTTCGAGCGCATCGGCCGCCGGGCAGGCTGCCGCGTCGATCTGCTGGAAGTGCCGGCGTGCCGCCACCCGCCGGAGAGCCGCGCCGCGGAGATCGAGCGCCGCGCCTGGCCGCAACTGCTCAAGCTGCCGCAACCCTGCGGGCTGTTCGCGAAGGACGACATCGCCGCCACCTGGGCGCTCCGCCTTTGCCGCACCGCCGGCCTGCGCTGCCCGGCCGACATCTCGGTGCTCAGCGTGAATGACGACCCGGTTTTCTGCCACACGTCCACCCCGCCTCTCAGCAGCATCCGCTTTCCCGGCCGAAAAGTCGGCTTCATCGCCGCCGAGCTGCTCCACGGTCTTCTAACAGGCACGATCCCGGACACCGGCCAACGGGTGCGGGTGCCGCCCGGCCCGCTGGTCCCGCGGGAAAGCACCGGCATGCCCGACCCCGGCGACCCGCTCGTCGCGAAGGCCCTCGACGCGATCCGCTCCGCCCCTCCGAACCAATCGCTTTCGGTCCCCGTCCTCTGCGAGAAGATCGGCGTCTCGCGCGAGCTGCTGCGCAAGCGGATGCAGGGAAGCATCGGCTCCAGCCCGAAGCAGGAGATCGACCGCGTCCGCCTGATGCGGCTGAAAATGGCCCTGGTCTCCCAGAACGCCACGCTCGAGGCCTTGGCGGACGAGTTCGACTTCACCGGGGCCGAGGAACTTTGCCGCTACTTCAAGCGTCTCACCGGCACCTCGCCCGGCCGCTACCGCGCGGACTTACAGCCGCGGCATTGAGCGGTGGATCGCGCCGGTCATTCGTCGAAGCAGAAGTGGGTGCAAAAAGAGCTTTGGCTCATAAATGAAGACCTTGATGCGCCAGATTTATTCCGAGCCTCTCAAGGGCAAGGGTGTCCTCCACTACAAAAAGAAGAGCTGACAGTCGTGGCGCACCGAGCGGCACAAGCACCTCAAGCTCATTTCAGAATCCTTTCACTCGATCCCGTGGGAACACTCAAACGCCCCGGGCGGGAGCTCTTCATTGTCGAAATGCCGGGGCCACCTTTAGGCCACTACCGCGGGCATCAACCTCGCCATCATTCCTCGTACCCGAAGCGGCGGACGAGCGGGGCGAGGATCGGCTGAACCGGGGCGAGCCATTCTTCGTAGCGCCGCCACTTTCCCACCGCGCGGCGATGGACGGGGGCGCGCACGTCGGCATAGGTCGGCGATCCGGTGAGGCGCCGGGCGAGGGTCTCGCGGTAGTCCATCACGTCGTCCGACCATTCGAGCCCCATCCAGCCGATCACGCCCCCGGCGGTGCCGCGCAGGTCGTCGACGCAGTCTTCATAGCGCGTCTCGCGCCACTGGTCCGGCGGGAGCTTGTCCCGCAGCCGCAGCCAGCAATCCATTTCGCGGACGTAGCGGCGCGCAGTGTGTTCCAGCGTGAGGAAGCTCACCGAGAAGGCATTCAGCGGGAAGTAGTTCAGGAAACAGCTCAGCACCACGTCTCGCGGATCGCGCAGCATCACGAGGATCTTCGAATGCGGGGCCATCCGCAACCAGGCGGGGATCAGCTCGGTGAGCGAGGGATTCTTGTCGAGCATCACGCGCCCGGCCAGCGGCTCGCCGAGCAGCTCTTCCATGCCGGCGAAGTAGGTCGCGCGCATCTTCGCGGCGCGGCGGGCATCGGCGGCCAGCAGGCGCTTGCCGGCGTCTCCGGTGCCCGCCTTGCCCGGCGGCTGCAAGACGGGCGGCGCGATGAAGCGGGCGAACAGATCGTGCTCGTCGGAACTGCGGAGGCCGGGATGGGCGTCCAGCACCTTTTCGATCAGCGTGGTGCCGGAGCGCGGACTTCCGGTCAGCAGGACCAGCGGCGGATGTCCGCCCGCCTCGCGCTGCCACTGCGCGAGCTTTGCCGGAGTGAAAGCGCGCGCAAGCTGGTCGCCTTGCTTGCGGATCAGCGAGTCGATCCGCCTCAGCGGGTCCGCATCGGGCGCGCCGAATTCCTTGGCCCGCAGGGCCTGATCGATGGCTCCGGCGGCATCGCCAGCGCGATCCACGGCTTCGGCCAAGGCGTAGCAGGCCCGGGTCCGCAAGTAGGGATGATGCCGCGTTTCTCCGGCGATCGCTTCCAGCTCCGGCAGCGCTTGTTCGGCGTCGCCGCGGCGGATCGCCACGTGAGCCCGGAAGAAGCGGCCCTCGGCGAAGCCCGGATCCCGCGCCAGCACCCCGGACAGCACCGCTTCGGCGGCTTCCATCTCACCCGCGCGGTCCAGCAGCATCGCGAGTTCCAGCCCGGTCGCCGCGTCGGGCGCGGAAAGTCCGGCCGCTTCCTTCAGGGAGTCCAGCGCCTTTCGTCCGCGATGAATCATGCGATACGTCTGCCCCGCCAGCGCCAGCGCGGCGGCGGTCCTTCCCGCGGTAGCCAGATAGCGGTCGACCAATGTTTCCGCCTTCGCGATCTGATAGCGACCCCCGAAGGCCCGGGCGGCATCGATCAGCGCGAGCGGATGGTCCGGATGCCTCATGAGCACCGCGTCGAACTTGGCCAACGCCTCGTCGCAGCGGTCCTGAAGCCACAGCGCCCGGGCTTCCTTCAATTCTTGTGGATCGGCGGCATTCATCGGGATCGAAGCGGCGCAGCAATCCTGCGTCCCAAGCGCTCGGGGGTCACACCCAAATTGAATGATTCCGCACTTGGCCAGAACCGCTCGCTCGGCGTCTGCAACCATCGGCATCCCTCCTTTTGTTCGTTGTCCGCCTGGCCGCCGCACTTGCTCAATCTCCTGCCACCGAGGATAGGAAAACCCTCACCGCGAGATGATCCGACCCGAGCCGGAAGTGATCGCAGCGCAGCGCCCGGCAACCCGGCGCGAGCCACACGTGGTCCAGCGTCAGCAAGGGCAGCCCGTAGGCCCAGGTCTCGCGGAAGCCGCGGCGTGGAGCGTCGTTGGCGAGGGCAAATCCCCGCGTCCGCCACTCCCGGAACCAGACCGATTCCGGCGGCGTATTGAAATCACCGAGGATGATCGCACGCGGATCGTCGCCCGCCGCCCGCAGGATGGCGGCCAGCGCCTGCTCCCGGGAAATCCACGGCTGCGAGCGGATGTCGGCCACGACGACTGCGAACTCGCCGTGGTCCGGTAGGGCAACCAGGACGCGGTGGCAGCGGAACAGGTCGTGCACGCCGAGCGACTCGTGAGAAAGGATCTTCCCTCGTACGCCAAGCAGCGTACTTCCATCGAAGCGCTTCCACTCGTGATCCGGATTCACGGCGGTGAAGCGGCGCCACTCGTCCTCGTCGAAACTGCCGCGCTCGATTACAGCGGAGATGTCGGCCTCGCCCACCGCCGGCCAGGCCGATGGATGCCAGTGCGAGCCCCGATCCTGCGACGATGCGGAAAGCTTGCCGCAGTGTCATTTCCCGAGGTTGAGGATTTGCTCAAGGATGCCGAGGTAGTCTTCGAAGGCCTTCTTCCCAGCAGCAGTCAGCGTGTAGAGCGTCTGCGGCCGGCCGTCGCCGGTGAACTTCTCACCGCTGATATAGCCGGCTTGCTCGAGGGTCCGGAGATGAGTGATCAGATTGCCATCGCTCATCTCCAGCTCCGTCTTGAAATCCTGGAACGGCCACGGCTCCCCCCGGGAAGCGAGCAGGGTCATGATGCCGAGCCGCGCTTTCTCGTGGATGGTTTTGTCGAGCTTCGAGAAATCAATCATGCGCCCGGTCCGTCGCGGCGGGTGGTGGTGACGATGGCCACGCCGTAAAGCAAGTGGAAGCCGCCAAAAGTAGCCGCCATCAGGCCGGACGGGCCGAGGCGGAAAAGCAGCGGTGCCATTGACTGGAAAAAGGTCGCCGCCGACCAGGCAAGCAAGCCGGTGGTGACGAAAGCCAGCCCCAGCCAAATCATCGACTTCGGCGCGAACTCGCGGATCGCCAGCAGAGCCAAGCCATAATGCAGGATCCAGAAACACGCCGCGGTGAACTCCGCACCCTGCATGCCGTATCGAAGATAGAACAACCCGAGGAATCCGCCGACCACCAGCGATGGCAACGCCCCGCGCAAGGCGACCTTGAGGCCGTGCGACCACACCGGTCGGCTGTGAGCTTGGGCAAGACGCGTCAGCTGCCAGATCGCGAACAAAATCACCACCGCCAGCCCGCCGAGCCAGATCCCACCCCAAGCCCAGCGGCTCTTGCCTTCCGACATCCACCCGGCCGCCACCGACATCGCGCCGCCGAGCAGCGCCGCCTCCCCGGACAGCGCGCGGAAAATCGTCGCGCGTTCCATCATCGTGCGGATCACGCGCAACTGCTCCGCGGCTTCCTGGTGGGTCGTCATGCGCCTTGCTTTGCCATGCAAAGCGGAGGATTCCAAGCGGGAAGTTTGTCCCCCGACCACGGAAGCCCGGACCTCACGGCAAGCGGTGCACGTCCTTGTAATAAAGATAACTCGCCGGCTCATCGCCCATCGCCACGAACCATTGCGGGCAAAACGGTGCCATCCAGATCGCGTCGCCGACGCTCACCGGATAGTAATTCTCATCCAAGCGGTAAACGCCCTGGCCCGCCAGCATCAGCAGGCCGTGCTCCATGATGTGGGTCTCGACGAAGGGCAACGTGGCACCGGGCTGATAGGTGAAAATGTTCATCGCCAGGTCATACCGCGAATCGATCGGCAGCAGCGTCTGGAGCCGCGCATTGTCGTTGCCGAGGAAGGGTTCTGCGGGGATGTCGGCAACGTGGCCGTGGACGGCGGGCGGCGCCTCGATGTTGTCCACCGGTTCGAACATCTTGCGGAAAACCGTGAGGCGGCTGCCTTCGCTGCCGTGGAGGGCGAGGACGTTTTCGGAAGGGACGAAGAGGAAGCCGCCGTCTGTTAGGGTGACATCGCCGTCGTCCCACACCGCGCGGACATCGCCTTTCTCGACATAGATCGCGTGCTCGTGCTCGTCGGCGGGGAACCACGCGGTGCCGCCCTCGGCTTCGTAGAGGACGAGGATCTGGCTGAGCTCCGCACCGATGGCGGGCGAGAGGAGCACGTAGGCGGTCGCGCCTTCCCAGCCGGGAAAAGCGCTCGGGACGTGACTGTCGGGAGCGATCAGCGCATGTCGGAGCGCGACGCGGGTGCGGGTGTTGCCGAAGAGCGGGGTCATGAGAGTTCAGAAGGAGCTTTAAAGGAGCGCTGACTTTAGTCGGCGAGTAAGGGAAAATCGTAACAAGACACACCGGCTAAAGCCAGCGCTCCGCCGCGGCGCATCGGAGAAAGTTCTCATCATTCAGGACTCATAAATAGGCCGTGAGTGGCGGGCGACACCGGATTTCCCCTGAGCCAGGTCGCGGCGACCCGCCAACTGCTGCTCATCCCGACATACGGCGAAATCGGATGACGGGAAAGCAGGTCCTTGCGCTCGATGACGAAGTCCTCCGGCGCCAGCAGGCAAAAGTCGGCATCGAAGCCCGCGGCCAGCCGGCCTTTCCGCGAGCCGAGCCCGAAGCGCCGCGCAGGATTCGCGGCCAGCAGGGCGGCGAGCTTTTGCCACGATGACTCCCGCAAGGCCCGCTCGATCAACAGCGGAAACCCGTGCTGGCAGCCGGCAATGCCGCCCCACATCGAAAAGAAATCGTTCCCCTCCTTCAGCTCCGGCGGCGAGGGCGAGTGGTCGGAGCCGATGCCGTCGATTTCCCCGGCGGCCAGGCATTGCCAGAGACCGTCGACCGTCGCGGCGTCGCGTAAAGGCGGGGCGCATTTCGCAGCGGGCCCGATGCGGCTAGCGGCGGCGGCGTCGAGCAGCAGGTAATGCGGGCAGGTTTCCGCGGTGACATCGATCCCCTCGCGCTTCGCCGCCGTGACCATGGCGATCCCTTCCGGCGAACTGATGTGGACGATGTGCAGCGCGCAACCGGTGTCGCGGGCGCAGCCAAGGGCCATCTCAATCGCATCGAGTTCCGCCGCGACCGGCCGCGAGGCGAGCCAGTCGATCATATTGCCGGGGCTCGGATGCGGATACTTCGCCTGATGCGCGGCGAGGGTGGCCGGGCTTTCCGCATGGACCGCGACCGGCAAGCCGAACTCCGCGGCGACGTGCATTCCGCGGCGCAAAGTGGCTTCATTGGCGGCGGCGAATTCCTCCAGACCGCTCGGACACATGAAAACCTTGAAGCCGGCGACGCCCGCCCGGGCGAGGTCCGCGAGCTGAGCCAAGGAGTCCGGCGTCAGCCCGCCCCACAGCGCGAAGTCGAGCCTGCTGTTAGCCTCCCCCGCCCGCCGCTTCGCCGCGAAGCTGGCGAGGTCGAGCACCGGCGGCGACGAGTTCAGCGGCATGTCGATGAAGCAGGTCCCGCCGCCCGCCGCCAGCGCGGTGGAGCCGGTCGCGAAGCCCTCCCACTCGGTGCGCCCGGGTTCGTTGAAGTGGACGTGGGCATCGACCAGACCGGGGAAGAGGATCTCGCCGGTGGCGTCGATTTCCGTCTCGCACGATCCTGTTAGATCCGCTCCGAATTCGGCGAAGGTTTCTCCCGAAATCCCGACGTCGAGCGTCCGCAAGCCGTCGGCGGTGACGACCGAGGCGCGGCGGAGGAGGGTGTCGAAGGCGCTCATGGGCTGGGAGGAACGAACCGCGAAGGCGCAGAGGTCGCGGAGGCGAACGCGGAGGAGGAATACTGATGAAGAAAGTCCACCAAGACCTCCAAGGCAACCCGGATGTCCTCCGGGGAAGCATGCTCGTCCGGATGGTGGCTCAGCCCGGCGCGACAGCGGACGAAGAGCATCGCGACCGGCATCGCAGTGGCCATCATCACGGCGTCGTGGCCGGCCCCGCTGGCGAGCAGGCGGCGATGGCCGGTCGGGGCTTCAGCGGCATCGAGCAAGCTCTCCGTCAAAGCGGGATCGCAAGGCACGGCGGCGTTCGATTGCACCAGATCCACCGCGAGTTCCAACTGCCGCTCCTTCGCGATGCTCGCGAACTCCGCCTTCAGTTGGTCCAGCAGGCTTTCTCGGCATTCATCATCCGGATGGCGGAAATCCAAGGTAAACCTGACCTCGCCGGGAATCGCGTTCGAAGCTCCCGGCTTCACATCCAATTTGCCGACCGTGGCGACCAGGTCCGCCTCGCTCCGCGCCAGCCGCTCCGCCGCCAGCACATACTCCGCCGCGCCGGCCAGGGCATCGCGGCGCAGGTCCATCGGGGTGGTTCCCGCGTGATCGACCTGGCCGGTCAAGGTGATCACGAGTCGGCTCTGCCCGCAGATCGCCGACACCCCGCAGACGGCTTCGCCCGCTTCCTCCAGCACCCGGCCTTGCTCGATGTGCACCTCGACGTAGCCGCGGCTACTACATTCATCGTAGAAAAGCTCCGTCGCTCCGTCCTGCCAGCCGTCGCGCTCCAACGCCTCGCCCAGCGACACGCCATTCGCATCGCGGATCGCCAGCATCCCGTCATCGAGCCTCCCGACGCAGGCGCGGCTGCCGAGGTAAGTCGCATGGAAGCGCACGCCTTCTTCATCCGAAAAGCCGAGCACGTGGACCGGAAAATCGAGCGGCCCCGTGATTTCTAGAGCCGCGATGGCGATCAGCACGCCGAGCGCGCCGTCATACTTGCCCGCATCGATCACCGTGTCGAGGTGCGAGCCGAGGAGGAGCGGCGGAGCCGCGGATGGCAGATGGTGGATCGTAGATGGTAGATGGTAGATGGTAGATTCTGGAACCCCGAGCCGGAAGGCGAGGCATCTGCCATCTGCCATCTGCCATCTGCCATCTGCCATCTGCCATCTGCCATCTGCCATCTACGATCTTCGATCTTCGATCTTCGATCTGCCATCCAGAACCCCGCGCACCGTGCCACCCACATCGTGCGCCACCGCCATCCCCGCATCTTCCATCCACGCCATCACCTGCCGCGCGGCGCGGAGATTCGCCGGCGAAAGGAAGGTGCGGGTGAGCGAACCGGGCGTGTCGGTGATCGCGCCAAGCGTCTCGATCCGGCCCAGCAGCCGCTCCAATGCCTCATCGAACTCCATCATCAGCTCCCGCGGTACGTCGAATAAGCCCACGGCGAGCAGACCAGCGGGACGTGATAGGATTTCCCGTCCTCCACCCGGAAGCGCACCGGCACCACGTCGAGGAAGGGACAATTCACTCCCAGCTCCACGAAATAGGCCGCGACGTGAAAGTGCAGCTCGTAGGTGCCCGCCCTCAAGCCATCGCCTTCGAGCAGCGGCCCGCCGCCGCGGCCGTCGGCATCGGTGACGATCGACACGAGCGCTTCCCCGTCCCGCCACAATTCAACGCGCATCCCCGCCGCCGGCCGGCCGTGCGCGGTGTCGAGGACGTGAGTGCTCAGTTTTCCCATGACACGAAGCTGAGCAGTTCCGGTGCCGGGGGCAAGAGCGGGGAAAAGCCTGATTTCCAACACCCCGCCCCGGTGGTTGACCCCCTGCGGACCGGTTGCTAACTTCCGCGCCCGCCGATGAGTTCCGACACCCCATACAAAGACACGCTGCTGCTGCCGCAGACCACGTTCCCGATGCGCGGGGACTTGGTGGAGAACGAGCCGAAGCGTCTCGAGATTTGGAACAAGGCGGGACTTTACCAGAAGATCATCGAGCGCCGCCGCGCCCAGAAGGCACCGACCTTCATCCTCCACGACGGCCCGCCCTTCGCGAACGGCGACGTCCACATGGGCACCGCGCTCAACAAGGTGCTCAAGGACCTGGTGGTGAAGTCGAAGACGATGGCCGGCTTCGAGGCACCTTTCGTCCCCGGCTGGGACTGCCACGGGCTGCCGATCGAGTTCAAGGTGGTCAAGCAGGCCGCCGGGCTGGAGCCCGCCGAGATCCGCCGCCGCTGCACGGAATTCGCGACCGGCTGGATCGACGTCCAGCGCGGCTCGTTCCGCCGCCTCGGCGTGTTCGGCGATTGGGAAAATCCCTACCTCACCATGGCTCCCGGCTACGAGGCCGAGATCCTGCGCGTCTTCGCCAAGTTGGTGGAGGACGGCGCGGTCTATCAGTCGAAGAAGCCCGTCCAGTGGTCCTACGGCGCGCACACCGCGCTGGCCGAAGCCGAGGTGGAATACCAGGACAAGGAAAGCACCGCGATCTTCGTCAAGTTCCCACTGACCCCGGAGTCGTCGTCGAAAATCGGCATCGGCAACGCGTCGATCGCGATCTGGACCACCACCCCGTGGACCCTGCCCGCCAACCTCGGCGTGGCGGTGCATCCGGATTTCACCTACGAGGTCTGCCAGTTCGAAGGCAACGGCCGCCGCGAGATCCTGATCGTGGTCAAGGAGCTGGTCGCCGAGATGGAAGCGAAGTCCGGGATGCGTCGTACTTCGGTGATGAAGACGCTGAAGGGCCGCGAGCTGGAGCACCTGGAAGCGCGCCATCCTTTCCTCGACCGCACCTCGAAGCTGATCCTCGCCACCTTCGTCACCACCGAGACCGGCACCGGCGCGGTCCACATCGCCCCGGGCCACGGCGCGGACGACTACGTGGCCGGCCAGCAGTATGGGCTGGGCGTGCTGTCACCGGTCGATGACGATGGAAAC
>NEUO01000068.1 GCA_002304315.1 Verrucomicrobiia bacterium Tous-C4TDCM | reverse complement strand
CAACAATCAACAATCTTCAATCTTCAATCTTCAATCTTCAATCTTCAATCTTCAATCTTCAATCTTCACCGTCGCCCGCACCGGATAGTGGTCGGAAGGATAGTTTCCGTTTTTCGAACTCCGGATCACCTCGGCATCCACCGCTTTGAAATCCGGCGACGCGTAGATGTAGTCGATCCGCGCTCCGGTCGTCGCCCCGGTGAACTGGTGGATGGTCTCCGACTGCTCCGCCGTCGCCTCCGGATGCACGGCCCGCCAAACATCGGCCAGGCCGGCGGCCTTGATCGCGGCGTGGAGCGGGTCCTCCTCACGGGCATTCAAGTCGCCGGTCAGGATCACCGGTCCCGCCGGCTGGCGCGCGGCGATTCGGGACAAGATCAGCTCCGTCCCCTTTTTCCGCGCTTCCGGCGACTCGTGGTCCAGGTGCGTGTTGTAGAAGTGCAGCGTCTGTTTCGCCTCGCGGTCGTAAAGCTTTGCCCAAGTGCAGATCCGGGTCACCTGATTGCCCCAAGTCCGGGAATTCGGCACCCCGGGCGTGTCCGAGAGCCAGAAAGTGCCGGACTCCTGAATGCGGAAACGCCGGGTGTTCACCAGGATCGCGGAATACTCGCCCTGGTCGATCCCGTCCTCGCGGCCCACGCCGATCACCGCGTAGCCGGGAACCCGATCGAGCAGGTCGTTCAACATCTGCGGCAGGCCTTCCTGGATGCCCACGATGTCAGCCGCGTCGCTCTTGATCAGCTCCGCCGCCTGGTCGCGCCGCGCGGTCCAAGCGCGCTCGCCTTTGTCGCCGGACGTGATGTAGCGGAGGTTGTAGCACAACACCCGCAGCGGCTTTGCCTCCGCCAGGCTTGTCGCCAGCAGCGCCGCCGCCACGCCCATCCAGGATTTCAAATTCATGCCGGCAGCCTGCCCGCGGACTTTGCGCCCCGTCGAATCGAAACTTCCCGAATGCCGCAGTAGCCCGGCTTCACGGCAAATGGCAGGCGCGTCCGGAGAGCCGCGGTCCCGGCACTGCGTGCTGATCTTCATACACAAGTCCGGATGGTGCAGGCATGGAAGTGGGATTTCAGGGGCAAGGGTCCATCCCACACCAGCCTCGATCCGGCTGCACCAGAGGGAAGAGAAGGTGCGGGGGATTTGCGAGGATCGGAGGGCAGCGCGCCCAAAAGAAAGCCGCCGCGCGGAGGAAGTCCTCCACGCGGCGGCTTGGCTGCGGGTGATGTCGCTAGGGTTCAGGCGTCAGGGCGGCCCCTGCTTCCCTTCTCGTTCGACCGTTCGCGCGGTTGGATCTGCCGTTGTGGCTGCACTTGCGGCTGGATCTGCCGCTGTGGTTGAACTTGCGGCTGGCGCTGCGGCTGCACTTGACGTTGAGGCTGCACTTGCGGCTGGCGTTGAGGCTGAATCTTGCGTTCTGGCGTGACCTGCGGCTGACGCTGCGGGACTTCCCGGGTCTGAGGCTGAACCTTGCGTTCTGGTGTGACCTGCGGCTGGCGCTTGGGGATTTCCCGGGTCTGGGGCTGAACCTTGCGTTCCGGCGTGACCATCGGCTTGCGCTGCGGGACTTCCCGGGTCTGAGGTTCTGGCTTCACCTTGCGTTCCGGAGTGACCATCGGCTTGCGCTCGGCCTTTTCGCGAGTCTGAGGCTCCGGGCTGACCTTGCGGTCGCTCGCGCTGTCCGGACCTTTGCCGGGCATCTCGCGGGTCGTTCCCGGACGCACGCTTTCGCGGGTCGGCTTGGCACGGTCGGCCGGTGATGGATTCGCCTTCTCGGCCTTCTTCGCTTGGAGCCTCTCGCGCATCACGCTGCCACGCGGTTCCGGGCGGACCGGCGGGGCGTTCTCTTTCGCGAATTGATCAGAACTGCGGCCGACGAAGGGCGAACGGGCGACTTTCTCACGGGTGACGATCTTCCTGGAAGCATCTTCCGCGACGATGCCGCGTGCTTCGGATTGCCGGCGCTCCTGGCCGAACTTGCGCATCTCCTTGCCTTGGGAAACGAACCGGGTGCGGCTTTCCTGGTCGACGGCGCGGAATTTCTGGCCGCGCTCGGGATTCTTCACCATCCCGTCGAAAGAGTTGGCAAACATGCGGCTGCGGCTGCGGCCGCGGTCGTCGCCCGGGTTCTCGTTGCGAAGGCGCTGCATCGCCGCCCAGGTGTGGGGCGGGCGGTAGCCATCGTTATCGCGGAAATAGTTGTAGTTATCCTGCTGGTGGCGGTCCCAGTTGTCTTCGTGGCGGTGGTCCCAGCGGTTGTAGGCGTAGATCGGATCATAGCCCCGGCCGCCGGAATGCCACGAGAACGAGGCGTAAAAGCCGCTGTCACGGTAACGCGGCGCGTAATAATCGCCGAAGTAGTAGTGGCCGCAGCGGGGGCGGATGAAGAGGTGCGAGGCGAACACGTCGAGGCTCACGACGATACTAGGTGTGTAGTAATAGTCGGGCTCCGAGTAAACGTGGCGGTTGAAATAAACCGGCGCGAACACCACGCCGCGGCCGGCCACCGCGTAGTCCCAGTAACCGTCGATGTAGACATAGCCACGGCGGGTCCAGTTGTAACGGGAAGGCACCCAGGTCCAGTTCGGGCGGAGAGGATTCCAGTATCCGGGGCGCCAGGCGTAGCGGCTTTCGCCATAAACCCAGTTGCCGGGGATCCAGGCGTGGTCTTCCGACGGGGCTTCGATGTTCGGGCCGATGTCCACGTTGCGCGGCGGCGCGGTCGGGATGTAGGCGACTTCGGTTTCCTCGGCATCCGACCAGTAGCCCGAAGTCCATTGGTATTCCCCGCCTTCCAAGGCGTCCCAATAGCCGGGCACCCACTGGCGTTCCGGCGGGAGATTGCGCCAGATGCCGCTGATCCAGAGGAAGTCGCTCCGGTCGTCATCCCATGCCCAATAGCCGGGAATCCAGGTCACATTGTCGCCATCCAGCTGCTGCTCGGGCGGCAATTCCTCGATGTCCTCCGGCGGTGCGCTGCGGATGATCATGCCGGGCTGCGGGTCGAAGCTCACCGATTCGGCAAAGGCTTCATGGACCGGGCCGCGGGTGAGGACTTCGACGTCTTGCGCCGCTTCGACCTCGGCCGAGAGAGCCCGTGCCTCCGGCGAAATGAACAAGGCACCGGTCGCGATGAACGCGGACAGGGTGCCGATGATTCTAATGTGTCTTGGTTTCATGACGATTTTCTCCCGATGGAGGCTACATGGGGCAGACGGGTTTCGCAGTGGATTCATTCGATTGGAAATTCCCGCGCTGGGAAGGCGGCGCGGTAAAGCGCTCGGGCACAAGGGGAGCGGGGGCGCGAACGGCCTGGAGATTTCCCGGCGGATCCGCCATAGGAAACGAATGATTGCCTGAAGTGCCGTGCTTCAAACAGGCTGCGGGCCATACACCATCCCCGAATCCACCATGCGCGTCGAAAAAGTAAAATACGTCCTCTGGGCTGCCGACTGGCAGCGTTGTTTGAAGTTCTACCGTGAACTCTTCGACGGCGCCGTCAGCTTCGAGTCGGAAGTTTGGAGCGAAATCGTCATCGCCGGTGCCACCCTCGGCATCCACGGCGGCGGCGAGGGCAAGCGGACTTGGACCGGCTTGTCGTTCCAGCTCGACGACCTGCGCGGGGGAATCGCCCGGCTGTTAGAGTGCGGCGGTGCCCTGACCCGCGAGCCGAACGACACGCCGGAAGACCCGCTGCACCTCGCCATGTGCATCGACCCCGACGGCAACGAGTTCATGATGACGCAGAAGCGGCATTGAAGCTCATGGCTTCACCGCCAGCAAACTGATCCTTTGCCAGGTCCAGCGGACGATGCCTTCGGCGGTCTGGAGCCGCATCGCCTCGCGGATGTGCGGGCTGGCTTCGCGGACCAGCTCGCGGACTTTTCCCGGTTCGCCTCGGGCGTGTCGGCGGCTTGGAAATACCACTCGAGGTCGGGCTGATGCATCGGCTGGAGATCGCAGTGCTGGAGGGTGAAGTCGGCGCTTTTGACGAGGTGCGTCCAAGTGATGCGGTCGAGCAAACGGCCGTGCGAAGGATCACGCAGCTTTTCCACCCGGTGCAGCCAGTCGGCGGTCTCGGGGTCGGCATCGGGCACGCTGCCATCGATGATCATCAGGTAGCCGCTAGGTTTCAGCACGCGGTGGCTCTCCCGGATGAAGGCGGGCACGTCGCTGAAATGATGCGGCGCGACGCGGCAGGAAACGAGGTCGAACGATTCGCGCGGGAAGGGAATTTCCTCGGCCGGGAAAATCGAGGCCTCGGCGGTGAAGCCTTCCGCGGCGAGCAACTGACAGGCGTTTTCAAGCATCGCCGGGGCCAGGTCGCCGATGACCGGCGTGAATCCGGCGTGGGCCAGCGCCAGCGCGGTGTGGCCGCCGCCGGTGGCGACGTCGAGGGCGCGGCCGGATTTCGCGTGAGCCGGGATGAGTGCCAGCAGCTCGGTGACATCGCGGGCGTCGGCGAGGAGGTGTTCCTTCCCATAGTGATCCGCCTGCCGGTGGAATTGCCTGGCGGCGTGCTGTTGTTGGAGATCGAGCGACATGGAGGGGCAAGCGTCTGCTAATCCGGCATCCTGAGCGTGCGGCGCCCGGACAGCAAGCAGCCAGTTGGCCTGCCGCACCTTCCCGCTTGCAAGCCCGGCCTTGATTCGGTGGCATGGAGTCAAACCATGGTTTCCTTCACTGAAAATGATGCCGGTGCCGCTGTGCCCGAGGTCCGCCGCGTTCTCATACTGGGTGGCGGCAGCGCCGGCCTGCTTGCGGCACTGACTTTGAAAAGGCTGCACCCGGCGCTCGACGTCCAGATGGTGCGGAGCTCCGAGATCGGCGTGATCGGCGTCGGTGAAGGCACCACCGCGGTCTTTCCCGCCCACCTTTTCCAGACGCTCGGGATTTCCAAGGAGGAGTTCTACCGCGAGGCCCAGCCGACATGGAAACAAGGCATCCGCTTCCTGTGGGGACCGCGCGAGGAGTTCCTCTACGACTTCGAGTTCCAATACGACCGCCAGTTCCCCGGGATGCCGAAGCCGACCGGCTACTACGCCACGGGCGACTGCACCGACCTCTCGCAGGCCACCGCCCTGATGAACCGGCAGAAGGCTTTCACCACCGGCCCGCTCGGCAAGCCGCTGATCAAGGGCCAGTACGCCTTCCACATCGAGAACCACCGGCTGGTCGAGTGCTTGGAAGCCATCGCGACCCGTTCCGGCGTGATTATCACCGACGATACCCTCGACCACGCGGAAATGGCCGACGGGCAGGTGGCCGCGCTGCATTTCAAGAGCGGCGAACGACGCACGGCGGACCTTTACGTCGATGCTTCCGGCTTCCGCGCCGAGCTCATCGGCAAGGCGCTGGACGAGCCCTTCGAAAGCTTCTCCGACGCCCTCTTCTGCGACCGCGCGGTGATCGGCGGCTGGGAGCGCACCGACGAGCCGATCCTGCCCTACACCACCGCCGAGACCATGAACCACGGCTGGTGCTGGCAGATCGAGCACGAGACTTTCATCAACCGCGGCTACGTCTACAGCTCGAGTTTCGTGTCGGATGACGATGCGCTGGCGGAGTTCTTCGAGAAGAACCCGAAGGTCACGACCAAGCCGCGCGTGGTGAAATTCCGCAGCGGCCGCTACCGACGGAACTGGGTCGGCAACGTGGTCGCGGTCGGCAACGCGTCCGGCTTCGTCGAGCCGCTGGAAGCCACCGCGCTGGCGCAGACGATCTACGAATGCCGCTGGCTGGCCGAGTCGCTGCGGGTCACCGGCTGCCGGCCGGATGAGACGAACGTCGGCTTCTACAACCGGATCATCGGCATCGCGTGGGACGAAATCCGCGACTTCCTCGCCTTCCATTACAAGTTCAACACCCGTCTCGACACCCCGTTCTGGAAGCACTGCCGCGAGGCCACCAGTCTGGGCAATTACGAGGCAGTCTATCAGCTCTACCGCGAGGTCGGGCCGAATCCCGTGCTGCTCTTCCACGCCCTGCCGGAACGGCCGAATATCTACGGCGTGGAGGGCTTCCTCGCGATGCTCGTCGGCATGCAGGTGCCTTACGAGCGCCCCCACGACGCCGCGCCCCAGGAGCGCGAATTGTTCGACCGCCAGCGCGCCCAGATCGCTTCCGCCGCGAAAGGCGGAGTTACCGTGAAGCAGGCGCTCGACGCCATCCGCAAGCCTTCCTGGCAGTGGACCTGAACCCATCCCATCGCTCATGACTTCCCGCTCCGTCCAACACGTCGTGGTCGCCGGCTCCGGCACCGACGCCTTCCTCGCCGCCGCCACCCTGCGCCGCCTGCTGCCCGGCCTGCCGGTCACCCTTTTGCGCGATCCCGCCGCGCCGTCGCCGGATCCCGTCGGGGAAAGTACGACGCCTGCCGTACTCCAGCACCTGTGCGCCGCGCTCGGTCTCCAGGGCAACGACATCCACCTCCGCGGCCGGCCGGTCTGGACGCTCGGCTTCAAGGCGCTGTGGGGTGCCCGCGGGTCTTTCCTCCGCTCTTTCGACGCCTCCTTTTCGAATGGTTCCACCGGCTTCCTCGCGGCGGACGACGGGCTCGATGTCTCCTCGACCGGCTGCGCGCTGATGGCCGCCGGGAAATTGTTCCCGCGCGACGGGGCGAACGCCTTCAAGCCGCTCGAGAACATCACCGGGCTGAATTTTCGCAGCGACCTGCTCGACGCCATCCTGCTGCGCGCCTGCCAGGTGCTCGGTGTGACGGTGCGCGACGGCCGCATCGCCGGCTTCACGCGGGAGCCGGACACCTTGCAGCTCGAAGACGGCAGCTCCCTCGCGGCGGACCTTTTTGTCGATGCCACCGGCAGCGAGGCGCGGCTTTCGAATCTCGCCGGCAACACCGCGTGGGTCGGCTACGACGACGCGTGCCTCACCTCGCGCGCCGCCACCGTCCTGCGCCGCCGCGGCAGCGAGCCGATCCGGCCCTACACCACCCTCGAGACCCTTCCCACCGGCTGGCGCTGGCGGGTGGAGCACGACGAATCGATCGGCCTCGGTCAAGCGTGGCATCCCGATTTCATCAGCGACGACGAGGCCTGCGCCGAACTCATCGCAAAGGCCGGCGACCCGACCCTGACGCCGCGGATCCACCGTTGGAACTGCGGCCGCCGCCGCGAGGCGTGGAGCGGCCCGGTCGTCGCGGTCGGCGATGCCAGCGGCTTCGTCGAGCCGCTCGCCTCGCTGCGGATCCAGCAGCTCATCGTCCACGTCCACTGGCTGGCCCGGGTGCTGGCGGAAACCGACAGTCAGCCAGGTGAGCGGAGCCGTCTGGCTTACAATGGCATCGTCACCCAAGCGTGGGACGAGAACCGCGACTTCCACGCGATCCACTATCGCTTCAACACCGCCGTCGACTCGCCGTTCTGGCAAATGGCGCGGGCCACGGCAGCTCTGTCCGGCTACTCGGAACTGGTCGCGCTTTACCAAAGCATCGGCCCGTCCCCGCTCCTCCCCAACTCCTTGCCGGCCTGGCCCGGGCTGATGGGATTCGACACTTGGATGGCCGCGCTGCTCGGCCTTGGCGTTCCCTTCCGCCATCACCCGGAAATCCCGGTGCCGGAGAAGAAAGCGTGGGAGTCCCAGTGCCAGCAACGCCGCCAACTTGCCAAGCAAGCGGTCCCTGCCGAGCTCTGCATCGGTGCCGCGCGCCGCGCGGCTAGGCCGGAGCCGCGGGTGACGTTGCCGTGATTGAACAAGGAGTGGCGGACTCCGATCCGCCAGCAGTCCACGCCTTTCTTATCAGCTCTCCCGAAAAGCGAGCGGATCGGAGTCCGCCGCTCCTTGGGTTTCCCGCCTCACCCCCGCCCGCTTTCCTCACCCCGTGAACCCGCCGCCATCGCCGCCCCGTGCCTGGGCGGAAATCGACCTGTCCGCCCTGCGTGACAACCTCCGCGCCGCCAGCGCCGCCGCCGGCTGCGAAGTCATGGCGGTGGTGAAGGCCGGTGCCTACGGCCACGGCTTGGAACAAGTCGCCCGCGTGCTGTCCGCGGAGGACATCGCCTTCTTCGGCGTCGCCAATGTCGGCGAGGCCCGCCGCATCGCCGACACCGCTGTCACCACGCGGATCTACCTGCTCGGCGCGACCTGGTCGGAGGAACGCGCGGAGATCGTCGGCCGCGGCTGGACGCCCTGCATTTCCTCGCTCGACGAAGCCCGGCAGTTCGACGCCCTCGCCCGCGACCAAGGCTGCCGGCTGAAAGTCCATCTCGCGGTCGATACCGGCATGGGCCGCGGCGGCTTCGTCGCGGAGGGGCTGCCGGATGTTTTGAAGGAACTCGAAGCGCTGCCGAACCTCGAGATCGAAGGCATCGGCTCGCACCTGCCCTCGGCCGACGAGGATGAGGAATTCACCCGCGCCCAGTTCGCCCAATACGCCGAAATCCTCCGCTCGCTTGGCGGGCCGGAGCGCTTCCGTTGGCGCCACCTTTCCAACAGCGCCGGCCTGCTCGGCTACGACCGCGAGGCCTGCAACCTCGCCCGGCCCGGACTCATGCTCTACGGCATCTCGCCGCTGCCAGGCCACGAGTCGGAACTCAAGAACGTGATGAGCCTCAAGTCGCGCGTCACCCTGGTTCGCACGCTGCCCGCCGGCCACGGCGTCTCCTACGGCCGCGCCTTCGTCACCACCCGGCCGACCCGGGTCGCCACCATCGGCATCGGCTACGGCGACGGCTATCCGCGGCATATCTCGGGAAATGGCGCCGACGTTTTCATCCGCGGCCGGCGCTTCCCGCTGATCGGCCGCGTGACGATGGACCAGCTCATGGTCGACGTCACCGGCAGCGAGGTCGCGGAGGGCGACGAGGTCGAGCTGTTCGGACCGAACATCCGCGTCGATGAAGTTGCGGTGAAAGCCGGCACCATTGCCTGGGAAGTCCTCACCGGCATCACCCCGCGGGTGGTCCGGGTGTATCGCTGAGCGTGACTCGACCGGAGGTTGCACCGCCCGGACTTGCTGCTAGCCTCTGCGGAACCATGAAACCGCTTTTCATCGCCTTCGCCCTCGCCGCCAGCGCTTCCGCCGCCGAGCTGACCGCCATTCCTTTTAAAACGATCGACGGCAAGGAGACCTCGCTCGCCGCTTACAAGGGCAAGGTCGTGCTGGTCGTCAACACCGCTTCCAAGTGTGGACTGACTCCCCAGTACGAAGCGCTGGAGTCCATCTACGACAAATACAGTAGCAAGGGCTTGGTCGTGCTCGGCTTCCCCTGCAACGACTTCGGCAACCAGGAGCCCGGAACCGCGGAGGAGATCGGCACGTTCTGCAAGACGAAGTTCGACGTCTCCTTCCCGCTGATGGACAAGGTGCACGTCAAGGGCCCGGAGCAGCACCCGCTCTACGCCGCGCTCACCGGTGAGAAGGGTGCCTTCCCCGGCGACGTGAAGTGGAACTTCGGCAAGTTCCTGATCGGCAAGGACGGCAAGCCGCTCGCCCGCTTCGAGCCCCCGCAAAAGCCCGACAGTCCGGAAGTCACCGCGGCGATCGAGAAGGCGCTTGAGTGAGCCAGATCACACCTTCCTTCCCCGCGTCCCGGCCCACTCCCACAGCTCCGTCAGCAGCAGCCGCTCGCACGACGCCACCACCGCCGCGGCCGTGGTCCGGCACTTCGACTCGACGAGCTGGGCGCGCTTCTCCTTCAACTGCCCGACGATCTGCCGGTAGAGCCCGGCCCGCCGCTTGTGCTCGAACAGCGGGATCATCGCCAGGCACCACGCCGCCAGCGCGGGCAGCACCACCGGCAAAAACATCAGCAGGATCCGGTCGGCGGCCGGCGGCACCGGCCACTTGTAGATCGCCTTGAAGATCGCCGCCGCGCCGAGGATCATCGCCCCGCCGGATGCGATCCGGAACATCGTCTGGAACACCTTCAAACGCCGCGCCGCGAACTCGCCCTTACTTGAAAGGTAAGCGATCTGCCCGTCCAGCCGCTCTAACAGATACTGCTCCTTTTCGTCCTGCCAGGATCCGCGCTGGCCGATCATCCGCCACGCGACGCTGCGCAGGAAGGCCGCATAGGCATCGAACAAGTCCGCCGCGAAGGGCCGCAGCGGCGGCGCGAAAGCGTGCGAGGCGAAGAGAGAGCGCAGCAGCTCCGCCCGCGTCCGCTCGTCCACCCACCGGTCGTTGATCCGCAGCCGTGCGCCGACCCAGGGCAGGCAGGCCGCCACCACCACGATCACGAACTTGACCACCGGCGCGGCCTCGACGCCGAGCCCGAACGCGACCAGTACGCCGTAGATCAGCGTCGCCATCTGGTTCAGCGTGATCGATCCCGCCGCGAACCATCTCGACCGCGGCGCGCCTTTCACCGCCCGTAAGTCCAGCTCCGCGAACAGCCGCTCGAGACTCGGGGCGGCCGGCAATTTTGCCAGCACCTCGTCGCGCCACGGCAAGGGCCGCCCGCCTTCGAGCGGACTGGCTTGCAAAGTCGCCGCATCGATCACCCGCAACGGCAAGCCGCGTTCCCGCGCTTCCGCCACGCTCTCGGCCGTGCCGCCGATTCCCCGCGCCGACTGACCGTCCCACGCGAAGAGCATCGCATCGCAGACATCGAGAATCTCCCGCGCCGCCAGATGATAGGCCTCCGGCGCGACCTCGTTGCCCGGCGCGATTTCCACGTTCGCCGCGGCGTCCATCAGCGCCTTCGCCCGCGCCCACTCCGCCGGATCTTCGAAGTCCTCGCGGAAGCGTTCCGGGGCAAACGGCAGCACCACGCTGTAGCCCAGCCCCAGCTCGCGGCAGGCTTCCAGGAACAACAGGTCGGCCCCCACCGCCGCGCTCGCCCGGCCGCTCAGCTCGCCTTCGACGCCGGCTTGAAACTCCCGCAGCACCGCGAGGATCGCCGCCTTCAAAGCAGGCGGATCCGCCACCGCGCGATGTCCCGCGAAGCCGACGATCCACACCCGCCGGAACGGCGCATTCCCCTCATCCATCTGCCATCCACGATCTACCATCTCATTCAAAGTGCTCCAGCTTCACCTCCCGCTCCGCGTAGGCCTGACCCATCTCGCCGAGGAAGTCCATCAGCTCGATGTTATCCAGGGTGAAGCCCTTCTTGCTCACCTTCAGCGCGCCTTCCATCTCCGCCTCGCCAATGCTCTTGTCGTAGCGCGAGTAGAGGAAAGCCGCGCGCGGGTTCTCGCGGACCAGATCGCCCAGCTCGCTGTCCAGCGGCTCGCCGTGGCGGCACTCGCCGTGCTGGCGGCAGGCCAGGTCCTGCATCCACTGGGCCGATCCGATCAAAGCCGCCGGCACCGACTTCGCCTGGCCTAACAGGTTCTCGTCGATCTTCAGCCCGCGCCCCGTCTTCACCCGACCGGTGCCCACCGAGACGAGACTCATCCGCTCCTTGCCGTCAGGCCAATGCAGCCGGTATTCGGGCAGCGTGGCCATCGTGTAGAGCAGGTAGGCCGGGTTGTTGAAAGGCGTCACGCCGCCGTCCTCGAAGGCGAACACGTGCTTCTTCACCTCGCCGCTTTTCTGGTCGGTGATCTCGATCACCTCCCGACAATGCGCCAGGCATACAGTTGCAAAGCCGTGTTCAAATCACTGGTAGGCAGTGTGTCCCGCGGCGAAAATAACCCGCGATTCCGGGGCGGATTGGGTGGGAATGGGCGGAGAATTTCTTGAACTACCGTGGCGACGACCGGGCTCGTGCCGGATTCCCGGGCACGAGGCGGCGGCTGAGCGGTCGCGATGACGGCGCCGAGCTGGGAGTCCGGCGGCAAGATGCGGCAGCCACAGGGGCTTTGGAGACCGCCCCGCATGAACTTTCCCGATTTCCCGCTTAGGAATCAGGGCTCCGGCGGTTTTTACTCGGTGCGGGATGCAGACCCTCACCCTTTTTGTCAGCTCACCCGGCGACGTTCGCGATGAACGCCAGGCGGTCGGGAGGATCGTGGAGCGGTTGCAGGCGCGCTACTGGAATTTCATCCGGCTTGAGCCCGTGCTGTGGGAAAAGGAGCCGCTGCGGGCGACGGCGCATTTCAACGAGGAACTGATCCGCCCCTCCGACTGCGACCTCTTCGTCTGCGTCCTCTGGTCGCGGCGCGGCTCGCCGCTGCCGTCGCAGTTCAACCGCAAGGACGGCACGCGCTTCGACTCCGGCACCGAGTGGGAGCTGGAGGAAGCCACCGATGCCTTCGAGGAACGCGCCGCGAAGAAGGACGGCAAGCCCAAGCCCGACATCCTGGTCTATCGCCGGATGAGCGAGCGGCCGGGGGGCAGCGATCCGGCGCAGGGCAAGAAGCTCGATGCCTTCTGCGAGCGCTTCTTTTTCAACAAGGACAAGACGATCCGCCGCGCGTTTTCGCCCTACGAGACGGTCGATGAATTCATGGCGCTGTTCGAGCAGCACCTGGAAAAGCTGCTGCTGCGCCACATCCAGCTCCACCGCGGGCTGGCCGAGGACGCGGTGCGGCCGCTGCCCTTGGAAGGCTCGCCGTTCAAGGGGCTCGGCACCTTCGACTACGAGGACGCGCCGCTGTTCTTCGGCCGCAACCGGCCGATCGCCGAGGCGCTGAGCCAGCTCAAGGCGAACCACGCCGCCGGCCACGCCTTCCTCCTAGTTTACGGCGGCTCCGGCTACGGCAAGTCCTCGCTGATGCGCGCCGGCCTGGCACCGCGTCTCACAGCGGACGGCTATTTGCCCGAGGTCGGCGCGTGGTGCGGGACCACCGTGTTGCCGGTGGAAGGCGACGCGCCGCCGCTCGAAACGCTGGCCCGCGCGATCGTCGGCGCTCTGCCGGAGCTGGCGAAGATCCGCGACACCTCGCGGGCCGTCATCGCCCCCGCATCGCCGAAGGGGAAGAAGGGCCGCAAGTCGAAGACCGGCCCCAAGCCCGAGCCGGTCTGGGACAGCGCGCGGCTGGCCCGCACGCTGGGCAACCCGGAAGAGCTGGTGTTCGGCATCGCGGCCATTGTCGCGGCGCTCGACCGGCTGTCCGCGGCCAAGCCGGCGAACTTCCTGCTCCTCGTCGACCAGCTCGAGGAAATCTTCACCGCCCGCAATGTCACCGCGGAGATGCGCGACGCCTTCTTCCACGTCCTCGCCGCGCTCGCGATGTCACGGCGGATCTGGGTGGTGGCGACGATGCGCAGCGAGTTCTTCCCGCGGGTCCCGGAGTACCGCGATCTCTTCCAACTGGTCCGCCACGGCGGCGGCTACATCCTCAGCCCGCCGGAGTTGCCGGAGCTGCAGCAGATCATCCGCTACCCCGCGCTGGCCGCCGGCTTGCAATTCGAGCGGCATCCGGAAAGCGGGCGCGATCTTTCGGAGCAGATCTATCAGGACGCCACCAACGCCCACGACGCGCTGCCGCTGTTAGAGTTCACCTTGGAAGAACTTTACCAGCGGCGCGCCGAGAACGTGCTGACCTGGACGGCCTACGAGGAACTCGGCGGACTGGCCGGCGCGATCGCCCGCCGCGCGCAGGAAACCTACGATGCCCTGCCGAGCGAATCCCGCCGCGATGCCGCGCGCCAGATCTTCGGCGAGCTGGTCACGCTCGATGCCGCCAACGAAGGCCCCGCGACCCGCCGTCGGGCGAAGCGGGCGGGCTTGGAATCCGCCCATCCCGGCGCGACCGCTTTTCTAACAGCCTTCATCAATGCCAAGCTGCTGGTCACCGGCAGCGAGGACGCCGCCGCGACCGTCACCCTCGCCCACGAGGCGCTGATCACCCACTGGCCGGTGCTCAAGAAGTGGATCGAGGACCATCGCGACCTGCTGCTGGCCCGCCGCCGCCTGGAAGACGCCACGCGGCTGTGGAACGACGGCAAGCGCTCGACGAAGTTTTATCTAACAGAAGGTCGGCTGGCGGAAGCCGAGCGCGTCGAGAGCTCCGGCGTGTTCCGTTTGAGCGCCGATGAAAGCGAGCTGGTCCGCCTGTCGCGGATCCGCGCGCGGCGGAAGCTGCGCTTGTTTCAAGGCGCCACCGTCGTCTTCGCCGGCCTGGCCGCGGCGGCCGGGGTGCTCGGCGTGATCGCGAAGAAGAAGCAGAACGAGGCCGTTGTCGCGCAAGGCAAGGCGCTCGAGTCCGCCGCCGAGACCCGCCGCTCGCTGGCGGCGGCGGATTTCGATGCCGGCGCGGCACGGATCGCGGACGGCGCGCCCGATGAAGCGCTGCCCTACCTGCTCGCGGCGCTGGAGAACGATGCCGCGAATCTGGAGGCGCAGGCGCTTCTGTTAGACACGCTCCGGCAGACTTCGTGGAACTTCCCGACCGGCGAGATCGCGCATCCGGTGCCGGTCACGCGCCTGGCCTTCGGGCCGGATCGCGACACGCTCTTCGCGGCCACCGGCGACATCTCGATCGGTTTTAACTCGGTGCTGCGCTGGAACCTCGCCGATGCTACTCTAACATCCCAGCTCGTGCCGACCTGGGGTGAGGAAACCCAGGCGCTGGTGATTTCGCCGCACGCCCGTCGGGCGGTGGTCCAGCGCGGCTACAAGCGCGCCGATGTCACGCTGCTATGCGACGCGGTGACGATGAAGCCGGTGACCACCTTGCCCGCACCGACGGACGCCGGGGAGAGCTGCTTCGCGTGGTCGCCGGACGGCGTGCTTTTCGCCTACCCCGCGGTCGGACCCGCGCCGAAGTATGGGTTAACCTGGCGGATTGCCGACGCCGCGACCGGGCTGGTGGTTCGCGAAACCGAGCCGCTGCCGACCGACGCGAGCGAGCCGCTGGCCGTGCAGATCGACCGCGAACGTTTGCGTGGTTTGCACTCAAACGGACTGGTAGTCGAGATGCCGCTCGATGCCTCGATGCCGGTGCGCACCGCATCGAGCAGCGGCAGCGAGGAGCTGGAGCATGCGGTCTTCAGTCCGGATGGCGGTGAGTTTTACGCGCGCCTCCGCGGTCGCGGCCAGCATGAGGAAGGAGAGCATTATCTCTTTGCGGTGATCGATCAAGATGGCGAGTTGAAGGTGAACGGCGCCTACGACGATGGCAGCGGTTCGTGGCTTTCGTCAGCCGCGGTGCTGCCGCGCTTCCCGTGGAGCGATTGGGTCGCGCCGGTCTGGCAGCAGCTCTTCGATCAGCAGCGTGCCGGCCGCCCGCTGGTGCTGCAAGGCGGGCTTGGTGAAGTGACCCCGCCGCTGTCGATCGACGGACCGCGCTTGGAAAGCATCGACAATTCGGGTGGCCATTTGCAGCGGCGCGCGCCTTTCGTCGCCGACTCGCGGATCCGGTCGGTTGCGTTCTCTGGCGGGCGTTTCGCGGTGGGCACCAGCTCCGGCAAGCTGCTGCTCGGCGAGTTCCTGCCGCGGCTTTCCGCCAACTCCGCTGCGGCCCCGCCACCGGGAGAGATTGAGGGTTGGCAGGTGAGTAAGACTTTCCCCGACGGCCGGCGGCTCGAACAGCGGGGCTTCGAAGCGCGGCTGGTGTCTGCTGAAGAAGGTGTGAAGCCGGTAGACCTGCCGATGCATCCGATGTGGCAGCTTATTGTCGACGTCGCGCTCGATCCGTCCGGCAAGCACGCGGTGGTGGCCGGCTATGGATCAAGCACCGGCGGACTGGTATCTCCCGGCGTGCTGCTGGTCGATGCCGCAACGGGCGAGATCCTCTCCGATCTGGAGCCGGTGGAGAACGTGGTCAAAGTCGACTTTCTCGGCGAGCAGCTCGCGGTGGTCAGTGAGAACGAAGTGATGATGATGGAGGTTGCCGGCAGCGGCTTCACTCGGCGGGGATCGATGCCGGTCACCGGTGGTCTTGCCCTCTTTGGCTACGGCGAGGGTGAAATGCGGCGGCTGGCGGTCGCCTCCGCGGACCGGGTGGTGCTGCACGATCTCCGCGACTTGTCGCAGGTCTCTGTGCTGCCGCAGGCGAGGCAGCGCGAGGTGCACGAGATGGATGGGGTGCCGCTCTGCTGGGCGCACGACAAGGCCCGCGGCTGGCTCGCGCTGCGGATCGGCCGTGAGGTCGATGTGTGGGACAGCAGCAGCGGTCGGCGGCTGGTTTCGAACTTCCCGCTGCCCGTCTCTAACAGCCTCATCCGCTTCAGCGAGGAAGCCGGGCTGCGGGTGCTTCGTTTCGGCGAGGGCAATGAAGATTTCGTTCCGCTGGCGTCGGTGTCCGGTGTCACGGCGGAGCAGCACGCGGCGTTGCGAGCGCTGGCGGAAGGTCTGGGCGGACAAAGATTTACGGAAGGCTCGCGGTCGATCGGTCGGCTCGACCGCGCGGCTCGGCTCGCGGCGTTGGACCGGGACTTCGGCATGCTGTCGGCCTTCTTTCCCGGCGCCGATCCCAGCGCGCTGGCGAAGCAGGTGGCAACCTTGCCTTTTGTCACGGTGTCGGGCGACACATGGTTGCCGCTGTGGCAGCGGCTCGCGCTTTCCACCTCTTTCGAAGCCGACCGCATCGTGCGCTGGTCGGCGGCGCTGGGCGATCATCCGTGGCGCAAGGCTTACTTGCGCGGGCTGATCCGCGAGGAGGACGGGGCCTTGTTCGAGCTCATGCGCGATCCACCTGGCTGGCAGCAGGAAAGTGATTCGCCCACCGCGATCCCCGACATGAGCCCGCTGCACCGGCTGGCGGGCGATCCCGACGAAGTCGCCGTGGTGAAGCGGGCGGCGTGGATTGTCCAGCGCACCCGGCCGGAAGTCGCGGGGGCCGCGCTCGGCGGGGAAGAGGTCGCGGCAGAGACGCCGGAGGTCGATGCGGAAGGCTTGCGGAAGCTTGATCCCGCGGCGCTCGATGCGCTTCGCGGTGCGCTGGCCGATGCACCGCGTAACGACTGGCGGCTGGAGTTGTTAGACGACATCGCCGAATGTCCGGCCGCGCTTTTCATGCTGGAAGCCCGGGTGAAATCGACCGGCGAACGCTACGAGCAGTCGAAGTCCGCAGCCGATGGCTATGCCCATCTCGAAGCGCTCACGTGGTCCGGCGACATGGACAAGGCGCGTGAACTCGCCGGAAAGCTGGCCACCGACGAGGCGGTGCCCTCGCTTTCCGTCGCCCACGGGATCCTGGCTGCGGGGTTGGGCGAGGCGGCCGCGCCAGCCGTGGATCGGGCTCTGGAAGCGCATGACTCGCCATGGCTGTGGCAGGATTGGCTGGCCGCACAGGCGGAAAAAGAAGGACCGCTGACGCCGGCAATCGAGCGTGTGATGAAGGCGGCGGATGGCCGCGGGATCGCCGCGGTGAGTGCCTTGCAACTTGCCGTGCGGCGGAACGACGCCGAGGCCATCCTCGCGGTGTTGAAGGACGCGAAGGACATGCCGGATGCGGTCCGTGCCTATGCCACCGCCCGAGCGCTGTGGGCTTCCGGCGACAAGGCGGGAGTCTATTCGATGTGGCCCGATGAACCGCCGCCGCTGGCTGAACTCGCCGAAAGCGCGGATTGGAACGGCTGGGAGCAGGTGCTGGATGGCGATGCGCTGAACGATTTCTATGAGGAGATGGGAGCACAGGTCTCTGTCTTGCAGGCCAAGCCCGATGCCACTCTCGACGAGCTCCGCGCCCTCGCCACCCTGCTGCTCGAACCCGCGACCACCGCGACCTTCGGCACCCGGCGGGTCCGCGATGCGATGGTCTCCTGCTCGCTGGTCTTGGCGAACGACAAGGTCTCCGGACCGCTGGTCGAGCAGATGGTCGACCGCGCCCGCCTCGCCGGGGCTTCGCCGACCGATTGCCTGCGGATCGAAGCGCGGGCTTTTATGGCGGCCAGTGAGTTCACCGCGGCCTATTCGCGCTGGATTCAACTCATCGATACCCAGGACGCGGAGATCTTCGCCAGCGACTATCTCGAGGCCGCCGCGTGTGTGTTTGAAGACATGCAGGACGCCGCCGCGATCGAGCTGGCGCTTCGAGGCAAGGACAAGTTCCCCGCCGATCCGACCTATGCTTACGACGGTGCCTGGCTGCTCCTCACCGCCGGCCATCCGGAAGAAGCGGGCATCCTGTTAGAGCACGGGTTCAAGATTCCCTTCACCGCCGATCAGAAGCAGACGGCCATCGCCATGCTGCTCTGCGCCGCCGAGCAAACCGGCCGCGCCGATCGCGCCGACCAGGCATTCCAGGAGCTGCTTGCCATCAGCCCCGACTGGGGTGACGAGGAGGCGATCAAGAGCCTCGAATGGCCCGAGGCACTTGCGGAGAACCTGCTCGCCGTGGCCGGGCGCAATCGCTGAGCCGCGTCAAAGCTCCCACAGCTTCGCCAGCGGCACCGCGACGTGAGGCGAACCCGGGATCGGCAGGATTTCGCCGCCGTCGTAGAGCATGCAGCCGCCTTGGAAATCCTTGCCGCATTGCGCGGCCAGGCGGTCGAGCCCCTTGCCATCGCCGGGATGGACCGAGCGGCTCGCCTTGACCTCGATCCCCCAGGTTTTGTCGCCGCGGGTGATGACCAGATCAACTTCCACCTGGTCCTTGTCCCGGTAGTGCCAGAAGCGCAGGTCGGGGTCCGTCCACGCCGCCTGGGCGTGGATCTGCTGGACCACGAAGCTTTCTAACAGGTGCCCCATGTCCTGCCGCCGATGCAGCCAATCGTCTGCCGAAAGATCGGATAGGGTCGCGGCCAGCCCGCTGTCGATGAAATGGATCTTCGGCGACTTGATCAGCCGCTTGCCGGTATTCCGGTGCCAGCCCGGCAGCGAGCGGATCAGGAACAGCCGCTCAAGGATGGCCAGATAATGATCCACCGTCCCGCGGTGCAGCCCGAGGTCCTTCGACAGCCCGCTGGCATTCAGCAGCGACCCGGTGCGCAGCGCCAGGATCTCTAACAGCCGGGCCAGTTCGCGGCCGTCCTTCACCTTCGCGATGTCCTGGACGTCGCGCTCGATGATCGATTTTACGTACTGCCGGTGCCACTGCCGCGCCCGGTCCGGACTGCGGGTGAGCGGTTCCGGGTAGCCGCCGGCCACGAGTTTCTTCGGCAGGTCCGGCGACAGCCCGTCCCTCTCCGCGAGGATCGTTTCCCAGCGCAGTTCGCCCGCGAGGAAGGCCCGCAGGAAGTCTCCCGCGTTGCGCTTCTTCTCGGCCTCCGCCAGCGGTTGCAAGTGGAGGATTTCCATCCGGCCGGCGAGCGACTCGCTGACTTCCGGCAGCAGCAGGAGATTCGCCGATCCGGTCAGCAGGAAGCGCCCCGGCCGCCGGTCGCGGTCGACCGCCAGCTTGAGCGCCGTGAGCAGGCCCGGGGCGCGTTGGACTTCGTCGAGGATGACCCGCGGCGGCAGGCGCGCCACGAAGCCATCCGGGTCCGCCAGGGCGATTTGCCGGTAGCGGTCTTCGTCCAAGGTCACGTAACCGCGGTCCGGCTCCAGATGCATGGCCAGCGTCGACTTCCCGCACTGCCGCGGCCCGAGCAGGCAGACCACGGGCGTGTCCGCCAGCGCCGTCTTGACGGCACCCGCGAGGAGTCGTGGGAAGTGGGGGAATGCAGCGTCCATTTGTCGGTTACAGTAGCGTTCATTTGTCGGTTGTAAAGTCGCCAGTTTGTCGGTTACCCATCCGTCCGATTGTCGATCAATGTTTTTTAAGGATTGATCTTCAATACTTTATAAACTAAATAGCAGCTGCTCTATTTTGGCCCAATCCCAAGCTGTTTCGAGTCTCGGCGAGAACGTCCTTGGAAAGACCTTCTGGCTGTCGAAGTATCCCTCCCATGGACGATTACGACCGCCGCGAGTTCCTGAGTCTCAGCCTTCCGGGCTTTCTCGGTGTGCTTGCTGCCCTGCCTTCGCTGTGCGCCGTCGCGACCCGGGCGAATGCCGCGGATGGCCGCTTGCCGGCCGATGGTGCGATGCATTGGGAAGCCTTTCTAGAATCGGTCGCCGCGGAGGCGAAGAAGCAGCACCTCGACGCGTGGAATCAGGACCAGTACGTCCGCGATATCGCTGGCATCGCCTCCCGACTTCACCTTGAGGACCCGGTCCTGATCAAGGGCATGGAGCAGATCAAGACGCGCCTCAAGAAAGGCAAGGTCGACTTCGAGTATCTTGAGAAACGAGTGGATTTCGGCCTCTGCCTCGTCCAGTTCGACGTCGGCGAAATCATCGCGCCCCACGACCATCCCGGCATGACGGGCATGATCCTCTGTGCGTCGGGCGAGATCGAGACGAGCAACTACGACCTCGTCGAGAGGCCCGACACCCCGCCGCCCGCCGGCCACGAACTGCTGCGCCGCGTGGAAACCAAGGTGCTGAAGAAAAACGACATCTCCACGCTGACTGCGAAGGCCCGCAACATCCACACGCTGCACGCCCGCAAGGTGACGCAACTGGTAGACATCTTCACGCCGCCTTACAACGACGAGCGGAGTGAGAAGAGCCGCTGGTACGAGCTTTCGCCCGAGCCGAAGCCCGGCGATCCGGCGTTGTTTGAGGCGCGGATCAAGGAATAGTGAGGCGAAGGTCGGCTAGCCGGTGAATCCCTTGATCAGGTCCATCAGAACCCAAAGAAGGATCCCGGTCCAAGCGGCAAGGAGTCCAGCAGCGGCAGAGGTAACCGCCACGCCGAGAAAAACCCTGCGGCTGAACGAAATTGCCCCGCCGATCACGGCTAGGAGGATGGCAAGACAAGGCCCTGCATACGGGTAGTCCCGCACGAGGATCCGCACGAATTGCGGCGCACTAATCGGGAAGATATCGGACTGGAGAATGCCATTTGTTCCATAGCGCTTGAACGCGAAGATCAGCGCGATGGCGATGACGATCACGGCCGCGCTCAGGAAGCGGGCAACTGGACCGGCACGCCGCTTCCGGATCGAGGGGGTTTCCTCTTCGCGAGATGGATCCGTTGCGGGAGGTTGGTAGGGTTGATTCATGGGGGGCGTTCGTTTTCCCCTGTTAGAGGATCACGCTCCGGTCGTTGGAAACGATGATCGGCCGGGAAGGTGGGTGCCTTCGCGATATCGAGTCGCTCCTTGGACTGCGTGCAGCCTGCTGCCGCTTTCAAGACTGCCAGCCTGCTGGCGAGCCCATGGTCGCGGGCATTCGCCCCTCCACAGTCCGCCCGCTGGCCGTTAGCCGGACATCGAGGATCGTGAAGCTGCGGAACACCGCAAGAACGATCCTTCGCCAGCAAGCTGGCGAATGAGAGCGGCAGCAGACTGCACGCAGTCCAAGGAGCTGCTCACGCAGCCCGCGCCGATCCTAGCGAATCTCGCTCGCGCCGAAGTAAGGCACCAACGCCTCCGGGATCTTGATCGAGCCGTCGGGCTGCTGGTTCTGCTCCATCAGTGCAACATAGAGCCGCGGCAGGGCGGTGCCGGAACCGTTCAAGGTGTGGCAGAAGCGGTTCTTCCCTTCGTGATCTTTGAATCGGAGCTTCATCCGCCGCGCCTGGAAATCGCCGAACCACGAGCAGCTCGACACTTCGAGATACTTCCCCTGGCCGGGCGCCCAGACTTCGATGTCGTAGGTCTTGGCGGAGTTCGCGCCGAGGTCGCCGGTGCAGAGTTCGATGGTCCGGTAGTGCAGCCCGAGCTTCCGCAGCGCGGACTCGGCGTGGCCTGTTAGAGCTTCGAGCGTTTCGAGGCCTTGGTCGGGGTGGACGATCTGCACCAGCTCGACCTTGTCGAACTGGTGCATGCGGATGATCCCGCGATTGTCGCGGCCCGCGCTGCCGGCCTCGCGGCGGAAGCAGGGCGTGCAGGCGACCAGCTTCTTCGGCAGGTCGCTTTCGTGCAGCAGGGTGTCGCGGTAGAGGTTGGTCACCGGCACCTCGGCGGTCGGCGCGAGGAAAAGCTGGTTGCGGCCGTCCTCGCCGGCATCGGTGCCGTACATGTCGTCCTCGAATTTCGGAAGCTGGCCGGTGCCTTCCATGCACTCGCGGAGCACCACGTGCGGGACATTCACCTCCTCATAGCCGTTTTCGCCCGACTGGAGGTCGAGCAGGAAGGAAATCAGCGCGCGTTCGAGCCGGGCACCCTGGCCGCGATAAACCGCGAAGCCGGAGCCGGCGATGCGGGTGGCGTCTTCCAGCGAAATGATGCCGAGCGCTTCGGCAAGCACCAGGTGGTCCTTCGGCGCGGCGAGGTCGGGCTGGTTGCCCCAAGTGCGGACGACCGGGTTGGCGGCCTCATCCCGACCCACCGGGCAAGCGGCGTGCGGCAGGTTGGGGATTTCCATCAGCAGCTCCGACTGGCGGTGGCCGGCGACTTCCGAGGCGACGTCGAGGGAGTCGATCTTGTCGTTGATCGCGCGGACTTCGGCTTCGATCGCGGAGGTGTCCTCGCCCTTGCCCTTGAGCATGCCGATCTGCTTCGACGTGGTCTTGCGCTCGGACTGGAGCAATTGCTTTTCGGTCTCGGCCTTGCGACGCGATTCGTCGCAGGCGAGCACTTCGTCGATGAGCGTCCAATGGTTTCCGCCGCGCGCCTTGAGGCGTTCGCGGACGGTGTCGGCGTGGTCGCGGATCTCGCGGATATCGAGCATGGCGGGCGGAGAATGAACGCGGGAGC
>NEUO01000067.1 GCA_002304315.1 Verrucomicrobiia bacterium Tous-C4TDCM | reverse complement strand
TCTTCGTCCGGGCGGCGGATCCGGAGCGGGGCTTCGATCCGGCGAATCCGGGGCGGAAATTTCATGCCGTGCTGCTGGATATCGATCACTCGCCGAGGAACCTGCTGCATGCCAGCAACGCGGTGTTTTACGAGCGGGCGGGGCTTCAGAAGCTGGCCGCGCACTTGCACCCGGGCGGGGTGTTCGCGCTGTGGTCCGACGATCCACCGGACGAGCGTTTTCTCGCCGATCTGCGCGCGGTTTTTGAAAAGGCGGAGGCGGAGGTGGTTCGCTTTGTCAATCCGCTGCTCGACCGCGAGTCTGAGAGCACCGTTTACGTGGCGCGGCTGGCGGCGATCTAACGGACGACCGGCGGGGTGGCCTCGACCAGCGGGAAATCGTCGGTCAGCAGGGCGAGCAATTGCTTGCCTGAGCGGGTCAGGGTGGCGGAGTTCCCCTTGCCGGTGAGCAGGCCGCGGGTGAGGTAGCCGTGGCTGAGCTTCGAGTTCCGGACGCCGGTGACGAGCGCTTCCGGGACCTCCCGCGGGCTGGGGGCGATGCCGACGGCGAGGCCGGTGGCGGTGAAGGAAATCTCCCACGAAGGCGAGGGCGTGGCAGGGTCGCCATTGATCATCCAGCGGTGGCGCTCGGCGAAATCCCAAGTGCCGTCGCGGGGGATGGTGACCTTGAAGTAGGCAGGGCTGGTCTTAACGAAATCGCGGACCTTGAGGTTTGGGTTCTTCTTGTGGGCGAGGAACAGCGAGGCGACGTCCATCCCGGCGAGGTTCATGCCGTTGAAGTTGCCGTGGAAATTCGTGCCGCCGGAAAAAGCGGTGTGCCAGCCGTCGAAGTGGCGGCTCATGAGGAGGCACATCTCGAGGTGGAGGTGAGCGCGGGTGCGGTTGAGTCCGGCACCGGTGTAGCCCATGCGGCCAAGGACGGAGCCGGGCTTGACCGGGTCGCCGGGCTTGGCGGTGACTTCCGCGAGGTGGGCGTAGACGCTGAAGAACGTGTCGCCCTCGAAATTGTGCTCCACCACGACGTATTTGCCGTAGTTTGAACGCCCGGCGACATCGCTGGCGTGGACCACGGTGCCGCCGCTGACCGACATCACCAGGTCGAGAGGATTGCCGGCCTTGTCGCGCTTGGCGGGCTGGATATCGATGCCTTCGTGGAACTTGGTCAGCACCACGTCTTCGCCGACGCGGATCGGGGTGCGGACGAAACCGAAGCTGCCGGCTTCCCATGGCTTGGTGGTCTCGCCCTCGAAAGTGCGGTCCACATACATGTAGAACTTCTCCGGCTCGCCGGTGAAGAGATGGTGGTTCTCCGTCGGAAGCTGGAGCTCCACGGCGGGAAGAATGAGCGGAAAGAAGAGCGCGGCGGCGAGAGCGAGCGGGCGGAGCATGTCGGGATCAGAGTCGGGGCTTCTTTTCCCCGATGCGGGGAACCATGGCGTCGAAAGCATCGATCTCGGCCTTGCCGATGCCCTTCCAGATCACCATGTAGCCGTCGTCGACCTGCTTATCGATGAGCACGGCGTCGACCACGCGGCCGTTGACCATGGCGACCAGCCAGCGGTTGACGCTGGCGTTGGAAATGGCGGCGAAGCGGTTCTTGGCGGAGGGGCTGAGCTGGAGCAGCGCGCCGTAGCCTTCGCCGTCCTGGGAAGGGAAGGGGTTGAAGGCGGCGATGTCCTTGGTCACAAGCTCCGGGTTGCGGCGAAAGGGCAGTTCCTTTCCCATCGGAGAGGCCGAGAAAATCATCTTCGGGTTATCCGTCGGATCCGCTTGGATGTGGAAAGTGATCCCGGTCTTTTCGCCCTTTTTACCGCCGGCATGAGCGGTCAGCCCGGGGCAGAGGGCGAGCAGGACGACGGCAAACAGGCGCGGCAGGGTCATGACGGCGGAGCTTGCCTGCCGCGGGAGGCTTTGAGAATCGAAAAGTTGACCTCAGCCGAGCGGAGTGGGGTATTTGCCCGCTTCGACCAGTTTCGCGATCGACACCACGACGTGCGGCGTGTCGTCCGGATAGGTCACTCCGAACCATGAGGACGTGGTGTCGAGCACGCGGCAGTCGGCCTTGCCGCGGCGGATGAAATCATCGACTACGGTGGGGATGTAGCACTCGGACTTGGGTTCGCCGCCCTTTTCGCGGAGGAAGGCGGTGAAGTGCTCCTCGAGCTGGTGGAAGAAGGCGCGGGTGAAGCCCCAGAAATTCATCGAGACCGGGCAGGTGTCGGCGACTTCCCGCCGCTGGCCGTCGAGCCAGGTGCCGCGGACCACGCCGTCGGCGTCGCGGGAGATGTCGATGACTTCCTCGACGTCGGTCAGCAGGCCGCCGGCATCGGTTTGGCAGACGCCGCGGTTGACCGCGCCGTGGTCGGAAAGGGTGTTGCGGAGGGGGTAGCCGACCATCGAGTAGTGGTCCATCGAGGCGTCTTCCGAAGCGGTGGCGAACCAGCGGGCGATCGACTGGTAGGCATCGGCACCATAGAAATCGTCGGCATTGATCACGGCGAAGGGACCGTCGGTCACGTGGCGGGCGGCGCGCACGGCGTGGGCGGTGCCCCAAGGCTTGGTGCGGCCTTCGGGGATGGTGAAGCCTTCCGGCAGGTCATCGAGTTTCTGGAAGGCGTAGTCGACCTCGATCTTGCCGGCGAAGCGGGCGCCGACGCTGGTTTTGAAGGCCTCGGCGAAATCCTCGCGGATGATGAAGACCACCTTGCCGAAGCCGGCGTGGATCGCGTCGAAGACCGAATAGTCGAGCACGGTTTCGCCGCTGGGGCCCATCGGGTCCATTTGTTTAAGACCGCCGTAGCGGGAGCCCATGCCGGCGGCGAGAACGAGGAGAGTCGGTTTCATCGGGTGGTTGGAAGGAATGCGGCGGGGTTATGGAGGTCGGCCGTGATCCGGGCAATGCGGAATGGCGCAGGGCGGCTGCGGAAGGGCGAATACTTTGAAAGTGGCTGCGGCATCTTGCCGCCAGTCTTTCCGGCCTCATTCCCCTGAGAAGCGAGATGGGAACAACGAAAGGGACGAAATTGACGAAATTGACGAAATTTCAGAGAATTGTGGGGAATGGCCCGATCCACTTTGCAGGTGCTCGGGTCCTTTTTCATCATGCCTTGATTTTCGCGCAGTTTCGCCGGTTTCGTTGTCATCATTCTCCTTTCTTTTAACATCCGATCCATCGGTCCAATGGGGGTCGCTCGTCCTGGAATTGCTTCCGACTGGATGAGCCCTGGCCTGCCGCCGCGCTTTCGGATTGCCGTGGCCCGCCGCATTCACTTCTCTCGGCACCCACATGAAAGCTCTGCTCGCTCTTTTAACCCTCGCCGCCGCGCCGCTGCTCTCCGCCCAGATCACCTACCCGGGTGGCAAAGGCCCGGGCGAGGGAAAGCACGTCGTGTTCCTTGCCTCCGACCACGAGTATCGCGCCGAGGAGACCTGCCCGGCGCTGGCGCGGATCCTGGCGAAATCGCATGGCTTCAAGTGCACCGTGATCTTCGGCGTCGACAAGGACGGCCACATTCAGGCGGGGTCTTCGAATATCTCCGGGATGGAGGCACTGAAGGACGCGGACCTGCTGGTGATTTCCGCCCGCTTCCTCAATCCGCCGGCCGGAGAGATGGCGCACCTGAGCGACTATCTCGCCCGCGGCGGTCCGGTGGTCGGGCTGCGGACCTCGTCGCATGCCTTCAAGATCCCGGGGAATGCTCCGACCGCGAAGTTTTCGTTCGATTCGAAAGTCGCCGGCTTTGAAAAAGGCTTCGGCCATCAAGTGCTGGGCAACACCTGGGTCGGCCATCACGGCGACAACCACCGGCAAGGCACCCGGATCGAGTTGGTGCCCGGGCAGAAGGCGAACCCAATTTTGAAGGGAGTACCCGACACCGCCTTTTGCCACGCCGGCGGCTACGTCGGCCAGGCGGCCCCGGACTTCACCGTGCTGGCCACCAGCCAGCCGCTGGTTTCGATGGATCCCAAGGCGGAGGCCGATCCCAAGAAGGCATCGATGCCTTGCACCTGGACCCGGGAGTATTCGTGGGGTGGCGGCAAGAAGGGCCGGGCATTTCACAGCACCCAGGGCGCGTCGGAAGACATCCTTGATCCCGGCTACCGGCGTTTGATCGTCAACGGCATCTTCTGGGCGGCGGGGCTTGAGGACAAAATCACGCCGGACTTGGCGATCAACTTCATCGGTCCCTACCAGCCGAGCACCTTCAAGTTCGAGGGCGAAGTAAAAGGCGTGAAGCCGTCGGATCTGGCGGGTTTCGAGTCGCCGATCATGCCAAAGGGGAAGTGATGCCTACTAGTCCGGGAGGCTCCAGCGGATGTCCCTACGGATTCCAACGATGTGGAAATGATCGTCGGCGTCTTGGATGAAGCCTTTTGAGTCGACCTCCATGCCCTCGGCTTCCAGCAGTGCCTTCTGCTGAGCGGCCAGCTCCGGCTCCATGCTGCGGCTGATCCGGGCGTCGGCGGCGACGACACGGTGCCAAGGGAGCGCGGCGGCTTCAGTTTCATCGAGGCGGGCGAGGACGTAGGCGACGTGGCGCGGGTTGCAGTTCATGTGCACCGCGATGCTACCGTAGGTCGTGAAGCGGCCGGGCGGGATCAGGCCGACCAGGCGGATGACTTCGGCGCGGATGCGGGGGAAGGCGGTGGGTTTTGCCATGAGTGGAACGACCTGCGCACCTGCAAAACACGGGATATAGAGGGCCGGCGATTGAAAAGGAGGGATCGAGGGATGACGAACGACGCGCGACCCCACGAAAGCGGTTGCGGGTCTCCCGGCGGCTTGTTTAGCCTCACGCCGTGCCGGAGACCGAGGAAGCCCAGAGAACCCGCGTGGATTTGGATCGCGACTACGTGCGCGACGTGTTCCGGGCGATGCTCAAGGCGCGGTTGCTGGAAGCCAAGCTGTCGAGCCTCTACAAGGCGGGCAAGATCGTCGGCGGCGTCTATCTCGGCAAGGGCCAGGAGGCGGTGAGCGCCGCACTGGGGGCTTCGCTGATCCAAGGCCGCGACATTTTCGCCGCGCTGATCCGCGACCAGGCGGGGCGGACGGCTTTCGGTGAACCGCTGCTCGACTGCACCCGGACCTACCTCGGCTCGGTGCTCGGCCCGATGAAAGGGCGCGACGGCAACATCCACCGCGGGCGGCCGCGGGAAGGGATGCCGGCGATGATTTCGCACCTCGGCGCGGAAGTGTCGGTGGTCGGCGGGATGCTGATGGCGCGGCGCTTGAAAGGGGAGCTGGGGGGCGTGGTCGGTGCAACTTGCGTCGGTGACGGCGCGACCTCGACCGGGGCTTTTCACGAAGGGATCAACATGGCCGCGGTCGAGCGGCTGCCGCTGGTGGTGATCGTGAGCAACAACCAGTTCGCCTACTCCACGCCGAACGACCGTCAGTTCGCCTGCGTGGACCTGCTCGACCGGGCCAAGGGCTACGGGGTGGGCGGGCATTCGGTGGATGGCACCGATTTGTTAGCCTGTGCGGACGTGATCGGCCGCGCGGTGCGGCTGGCCCGCGAGGGCGGCGGACCGCAGATGGTGGTGGCGCGGTTGTTACGGCTGAGCGGTCACGGCGAGCACGACGACGGCAGCTACGTTCCGGGGACGATGCGCGACAGCCATCTCGGGCGGGATTGTCTGGAGAACGGCATCGTCCATATGATCGAGCAGGGATTTGCCACGGTGGACGAGATCGAGCGCTGGAAGAACCGCTTCACCGAGGAGGTGCAGGCCGCCGTGGCGCAGGCCCAGCAGGAGCCGACGCCGGATCCTTGGGACGAGGACTGGCGGGCGTGCTCGAGCGAACCGGGAGGGGGGATTTGACGATGAGCGTGACGTATATCGATGCCATCCGGGACGCCCAGGAAACGCTGCTGCGCGAGGATCCGCGGGTCTTTCTCTACGGGCAGGACATTTCCAAGTTCGGCGGGGCATTCAAGGCGACCAAGGGGCTGGCCGAGGCATTCCCCGGTCGCGTGCTGGACTCGCCGATCAGCGAGGACGCGATGATTGGCATGGCCGTTGGCGCGGCGATCGAGGGAATGAGGCCGATCGTCGAAATGCAGTTCGCCGACTTCTCGTCGATCGCCTTCAACCAGATCGTCAATCAGGCCGCGACGCATTACTACCGCACCGGAGTTCCCGTTCCTTTAACGGTCCGCCTGCCCTCCGGCGGCACGCCCGGCTCGGGCCCCTTCCACAGCCAGAGCATGGAAGCGATTTACGCCCATTATCCCGGGCTGGTGGTGGTCACGCCGGCGACCGTGGCGGATGCCTACCACATGCTGATCGAGTCGGTACGGCTCGACGACCCGGTCATCTACTGCGAACACAAGTTCCTTTACCGCTGGCTCAAAGCCCCACGCATTAACGGCGACGGCCTGCCGATCGGCAAGGCGCGGATCACCCGGCCGGGCAAGCACGCCACGGTGGTCGCCTACAGCGCGATGGTCCACGAAGCGGTCCGCGCGGCGGAGCGTTTGAAGGATGAGGGCGGCTGGGAGATCGAGGTCGTCGACCTGCGCTCGGTGAAGCCGCTCGATATCGACACCGTGCTCGCCAGCATCGCCCGCACCGGCCGCCTGCTCGCGCTCGGCGAGGCCTTCCCGTGGGGCGGCGTCACTGCGGAAGTCGTGGCCCGCGTCTGTGCCGAGGGCTTCCACTTGCTCGACGCCCCGCCGCGCCGACTGAATTCCCGCGACACGCCGGTCCCGTATCATCCGAAACTCTGGGCCGCCCACCGGCCGACTCCCGAGTCCATCTGCCTCGCGCTGAGGGAGCTTTTGTCCTTCTGATCGATCATCTTCCATCTGCCACCTAACATCTTCCCCGATGCCCACCGTTCCCATCCTCATGCCGCAGCTCGGTGAATCGATCGCCGAGGCGACCGTCGTCCGGATTGGCATCTCGGTCGGTGCCTTGGTTCAAACTGACCAAGAGATCATCGAGGTCGAAACCAGCAAGGCCACGATGGGTGTCACGACGCTCTGCTGTGGCACGGTGAAGGAGATCCTCGCGAAAGAAGGGGAGACCTACTCGGTCGGTACGCTGTTAGGTCTGCTGGAAGTGAGCGAGGAAGAGATCGCGAGGACGGGCGTCGATACCATGGAGGCCGCGGCCGACCGCCGGACCGCCGCGGCGTCCTCGCCGGAGGAGCAGGAGAAAAACCTGCACTTCGCCCTCGATGATGACTCCTATGAAGAAGCGCCGGCCGTGGTCCCGAGCGTGAAGGGCCTGCCGGTGCCTGCCGGGACCATGGGGGCCCACTACATTTCACCTCGCATGCGGGCGCGGATGAACGAGATGGGCCTGCGCGAGGCCGACATTTCCGCCGTGGCCGGAACCGGGGCCGGTGGCCGTGTCACGGTGGAGGACCTCGAGAAGTTTCTCGATTACATCAATAGCTGGCCAAGCAGCAACGCCTCCCCGATGAGGCTCGCCGTGGCCGACGCGATGCGCCGGAGCTGGACCCGCCCCTTGGCGACCGTTGGCCGGCCGATCCGGCTCGACCGGGTGCTCGAGCACCGCCGTAATCAGGATCCGAAGCCGGGACTTACCCTATACGTGCTGCGCGCCTTTGCTTTGGCATTGGTAGAAGACCCGGCGACCGCTGGATTCCTTATCGGTCAAAAGGTTGTCCATCCGCGGGCCTTCGACATCGGGGTCGCGGTGCAAGTTGAGGACGGTGTGGTGGTGCCGGTGCTGCGTAAAGTGGATCAGAAGTCGCTCCATGCACTGACCAACGAATACGCCGAGATGGTCGAGCGTGGACGCCGTCGCCGTCTTTCCGAAGACGATTTGCGCGGGGGCATCGCGACGGTGACGAATTTCGGAACCTTCGGCCTCACCTCCGGCACACCGATCCCGCTGCCGAACGAAACGTTGATCCTCGGACTCGGTGCCGGCGTGAAGAAGCCGGTGTGGAGCGACCAGGTGGAGGCTTTCCTGCCGGTGACCGAAGCAGAGCTTGTCATGACCTTCGACCACCGAGTGGTCGATGGAGGAGGTGCTGGAATGCTGCTGACCCGGGTGGCCGAGTTGCTGCAGGAGCCTTCGAAGCTTTGAGCGGGGATCAGCCAAGGAAAAGCTTCACGACCCAGGACGCCAGGAGGGCGGTCGCGGCCAGCAGCAGGAACAGCAGCAGCAAGCTGCGTCCTTGGGTGCGTCGCTCGTTGCGGACTTGGCGGCGGGAGACGACTTCTTCGAACTCGCGCAGGCGGCGACGGTCGGCAAGATCGTCGGGCGGCGGCAAGGTGGCCGCCTGTTCCTGGGCTTCGCGGAGGATTTTCTCCGGCTCCGCGCTGATACTTTGGATCTGAGCCTCCAAGGCGCGCTTCCTTTCCTCGAGTGCTCTCAGTTCTTCGAGGTCGGCTTGCCCGTTGTCCGGGTGGCTTCGTGAAAGGCGCATGGCAATGCTCATTTCAGCAGATAGACGAGGAGTGCGACGCTACCGAGAATTAGCACCGGCAGATTGTAGGCGAGCCCGTTGCGGAATTGGCGGCCGAAATCGCCGGACATCACGCGCCGTGCCTTCGCACCGTTGAAGAGATTGCCGCTGCGGGAACGGGAAAAGTGTTCAGCTGCCTGCGAGAACTCGTCGTCGGCGTGGTCGACCACGGCCATCGCCCGCTCAAGGGAAGTCGCGAGGTTATCGCGGGTCCAAGCGTCGGGATTGATCTTCTCGATCTTGGCGAGGTGGCCGGCGAAACAAGAGCGGCACTGCTCCAAATCGTCAATCTCTTGGCGCATTTCATAGACCTCGCGGTCGATGCGGGTGAGAATGGAAGAGAGCCGTTCGGTCAATTCCACTTGGGACGAAATGAATTCGCGCCTGCGGATATTGAGGGCTTCGACTTCCTGCTTCTGACGTTCAAGTTCCTCGCGCTGATGCTGAAGCTGCTCCAACTGCACTTGGGCGGCGCGGAGTTTTCCTTCGACATCTTCCCCTGACCTTGAACCGGCGGGGGTGCCGGGGTTCATTTCAAGCTGGGTGCTGCGGATCTTGATATGGTGGGTGTGCTCGGGGGCGGGTGGCATTGCCGGGTGGGCGGGGCTGTGGGACAGCGGTAAATTTTCTAACGTGCCGGACAACGGATCGCGAGCAAAATTATCAGGAACTGTTGATGGGCTGGAGACCATGAAGAAACGCGTTCGCGGGGATGGATCGGCCATCACCCCGGGGGACGAGAATCAAGGATTCGCTTCTTACGGAGGACCTTTCTTTACAGCGGAGCCCCTCCGTGTAGCCTCCGCCCGTTCACCCCACCCCCTGACCACCCCGAAGATGCCGGATGATTCCCTCCAGCCGGATCCGGACGAAGACCTCGTGGCCCGCGCCCGCAGCGGCGACACCCGCGCGTTCGACGCCCTGATTCTCAAATACGGCGAAAAGCTGTATGGCCTTGTCTACAACATGACCTCTCACAAGGAGGACACTCACGACCTGTTGCAAGACATCTTCGCGAAGGCCTACCATTCGCTACCCCGGTTTCGTGGCCAATCGAGCTTCTATACCTGGATCTATCAGATCGCGGTGAACATCACCTTGAACTTCCTCAAGAAGCGCAAGCGCCGCAGCGGGATGAGCCTGAACGAGCTGGATTCCAGCGTTCAACAGGATCCCGCCTTGATCGATTCGAGCCACATGGCGAACCCGGAGAAGCAGAGCAAGCTTCACGAGCTCCAGAAAAGATTGAACGAAGCGATGCTGAGCCTGTCAGAAGCCCACAGAACCGTGGTGACCATGTTTGACATCCAAGGCATCCCCCATGCCGAGATCGCACGCATCCTGAATACTTCAGAGGGGACCGTGAGATCACGTCTGCATTACGCCCACCTTCACCTGCAGTCGAAGCTGCAGGACTATTGGGAGTGAGAAACTTTAAAAATTTCCTTGCGGGACTCTAAACATTTAATAATCTCAAATTATCAATCGCCGTGAAACCGAACATTGAAGAAATCGGATCCCTTCTCGCCCTCAAGCGCCACGAGCGTCCTGAGGAAGGGTATTTCGATGATTTCCTGCGCGAGTTTCACCAGCGGCGCAGGGCTGAGGAATCCATGAAGCGAGGCCCCGCCGGATGGTGGAAGCAGGCTTCCGAGTGGGTTTCCAATCTGGGTGCTTCCAAGTGGGCCTACGGTGGTGGTATGGCCTACGTGGCCATCGCAGCGGTCTGGCTTCTTGTTCCCAGGGGCGCGGATACTAAGCCACCTCCAGCGACCAATGTGGGTCACGATGTAAGGGTGCCCGCTCCGGTGGTGGAGCAATTGGATGCTTTGGACCTGCGGTCGACGACCCAGGGCCGGACCGGCGAGCAGGAATTCTGACGGAACTTTTCCGGATGATGTTTTTTTCCTGGCGGTGCCTTCCGGCACTTGTCGCTTTTTTACTTTTGGCTGCGGCGGCTGCGGGTGAAGAGGCGGCATGGTCGGCAACTTTTCCCGGCTCGGAGAGTGGTTCCGAATCGGCGGCTTTTGCGGTCGGGGATGGCCGGCATCTGGTCGCGGTGGCGTTGTCCGGGGCTGATGCGGGCAAAGGCCGCTTGAAACTCGAAGGGCGAGAGTTGCCCGCCGAGGTATTCGTCGATCCGGTTTCCCGTCTTGTGGTATTTCGAATGTCAGGGTCGCCAGGAAGAGCCATGCCTCTCCTTGCGGCGGCACCAACCGCCAGCGGTACCATCCTGCGTTGCGGGATCAGCGGAAAGGGGGGGGCGGATCACCGGAGTGATCAAACAGATAGAAGGAAAGATCCTGCCGCTTTGTCTGCTCAAGGTGGAATATGACGGGGAGGCCCCGATTCCCGGGACCCCTTTGATCAACGGAAACGGGGTCGTGATCGCCGTGGCGCATCAGGCGACCGGGCCGCGCGAAGGCTTTGCGCTGCCGGTGGAAGTCGTGAAGCGCGTCCTTGACGGGGTTCAGGGCGGAGGTCGAGTGACCCGGGGGTGGATCGGTCTCAAACTGCAGCCCGCCGCGAGCGCGCCGCAGGTGACGGGTGTCCAGGCGGGATCTCCTTCCGCCAAGTCAGGACTGGTGCCGGGCGATGTCCTTTTACAGGTTGGTACCCGCCGGGTGCTGGACTACGCGGATGCGGTGAATGCGTTTTATTTCCTCCAGCCCGGAGTGGCGACGCCTTTTCGGATCAAGCGGGGAAACCAACAAATCACCCTGTCGCTGTTGCCGGTCGAGCGGGCGGGCGAGTAAGGACTTACCTTGTCGGAAAGCTTGGCCCAGCAAGTGGGATCTGTCGCAATCCGCCCATGGAACATTCAATTCGCGTTTGCAGCGGACCTGGGGTGGCCGGGCATCTTGGGGACGCGGCGAACTTGAGGACATCAGTGTTCCGCGAGTTTCCCTATCTCTACGAGGGTGACGCCGCCGCCGAACGGGAGTATCTCGCCGGATATGCGGGTTCCCCCGGCAGCGTGTTTGTTCTGGCGGAGGCGGAAGGCATGGTCGTGGGGGTTTCCACCGGTTTGCCGCTGGTCGCAGCGGATCCGGCGTTCCGGCAGCCCTTCGAGGCCGCAGGGATGAATCCGGCGGAGTGGTTCTATTTTGGCGAATCAGTCCTTGCCCGGGAGTGGCGGGGACGGGGTATCGGGCACCGCTTCTTCGATGAGCGCGAAGCCCATGCGCGGAGCCTCGGGTTTGCGAGAATCTGCTTCTGCGCGGTGGAGCGATCAACGGATCATCCTTTGAAGCCTCCCGGTTACCGGTCGAACGATGCTTTCTGGAGCCGGAGGGGATACGTGGAGCAGCCTGGGTTGAAGGCCCGCTTTGCGTGGAGGCAGGTCGATTCGGCGGGATCCGAGGTGATGAACGAACTGGTCTTCTGGATCCGGGAGACCCGGGGTCAGATGTAGAACATCGGGACTTCGTTGCGCTCGGCGAGCTCCACCAGCGTGATGCGGTCGAGGTGATTGCGCAATTCGAGCGCCACGGATTCCCACGCGGCGCGCACGGAAGCGCCGCTGTCGCCTTCGGTATGGGTCGAGAACGATAGCAGCGAGGGTTCCACCGCATCGGCAATCTCGCGCAGGGTGATGGAGTCGGGTTTGCGCGACAGAAGGTAGCCGCCGCTCTTGCCACGACGACTTTCGACCAATCCAGCACGACGCAAGTCGTTGAGGATTTGGACCAGGAAGTTCGCGGACACGGCTTCCCGTTGCGCCAACTCGTCAAGGCGTGTAATGGTTCGCCCGTCATACCGCTTGGCCAACTGGGCCATCGCACGGCAGGCATAATCGAGCTTTTGGGAAATCCGCATGGAGTCAAAGCAGCACAAGGCAGAGGCGGGAGGAAGCGAGAACAACGTTCGCCTCTGTCAGCCGGGGGGTACCGACGTCGCGGGACTTTGGAAATGCGTCAAGGATGACGCCGCTGTCGTTGCGGCCGCCGAGCCTCAATTGCGCTCGCTGCTCGAGGATGTGGTGATCGGCCAGCCCTGCCTCGGAGCTGCGCTAGGGGTGCGCCTTGCCCGCAAGCTGGCGCGCGAGGACATGACCCGGGGAGAACTGGCGCCTTTGCTCGCGGGGATTTTCCAAGGAGAAGATCATTTGGTAGCAAGCGCGGCGAGGGATCTTCGCGCGATCGTCGAGCGCGATCCGGCCTGCGATTCGCCTTTGCAGCCGCTGCTTTTTTTCAAGGGCTTCATGGCGATCTCCACTTACCGCGTTTCCCACTACCTGTGGACCCACGGGCGAAAGGAACTTGCCCTCTATTTCCAGAGTCTCGCGAGCGAGGTCTTCGCGGTCGACATCCATCCCGCAGCGCGGATCGGCTGCGGCATCCTGCTTGACCATGCGACCAGCTTCGTGGTCGGGGAGACGGCGATCATTGAGGACAATGTCTCGATTCTCCACGAAGTGACCCTCGGCGGCAGCGGGAAGCAGACCGGCGACCGACACCCGATTGTGCGTTCCGGCGTGCTGCTTGGGGCCGGGGCCAAGATCCTCGGGCGCGTGGAGATCGGCGAAGGGGCGAAAGTCGGGGCCGGCAGTGTGGTTCTCATGGATGTCGCCCCTCATACGACCGTCGCCGGGGTGCCGGCCCAGGTGGTCGGGGTGAGCCGCGAGGACGCGCCCGCTTTGGAGATGGACCAGCGGCTCGGATGCCGGTCGGGAGAAAGCCGGGACTGAAGGGATTGACGTTCCCCGCAGCTTGGTATCGCCAGACCGTTTCATTCGTGCTACTTGAATTTCATGAAGCTCTTATTAGTAGCCCTGCCGTTCCTTCTCGCGGGCCTTTGCTCCTGTGACAAGGCGAAGGTGGTTGCCGAATCCGTGAAGATGAAATTGGGCGGCGTGACCGATCCCGGAGCACCCGCGGAGCCGGGCGGAGAGGTTGAGCCAGCGCTAGCGTCACAGGTCGACAACGCGGCGGAAGGGGTTCGCTTCCGCCGCGATCTTGAGTTCCCGAGCGGTCTCGAGGTGCGGGTGACCGAGCGCCGGATCTTCAAGAATACGAGGATGATTTCCACGTCCGTGCTCGGAAGCGAGGCGGTCACCTACAACGGGACCCGGGAGACGGTCGGAGTTTTCAATCTCTCCGAGAACCGGGTCGTCCTTTCAATCGAGAAGGCGGGGGAGGTTTTGGAACTCAAGAAGACGGAAGATGAGTCCGCCCAGTCCAAGCCAACGAGTGAAAGCGTGACGAGCGCGGACAAAGGCATCGCGGGGACCAGGGTCGAGTTCGTGAAAGGCGCGACAGGCTGGCAAATCCCGGCTTCCAAGGGTCCGGTGGAGTTCAATAACATGCTGGTGGAACAGAACCTGCGGCCGTCATTGCCCGAGGTTTTGGTCGGCCAGGGAGTTCTGCCGCGAACCCAGTGGTTTTCATCGACGCGGAGGTGGATCGGCGGGGACAAGTTCGTGATCGAAGGCGAGACCATGGCCTTGCTGTTCCCCGGCAAGAGCAGCGGCAAGGTGACGCTGACCTATGAGGCGGCGGAGGCGCTGAAAGGGCATCCTTGCGGCAGGTTTTCGGTTCAGGGCGACGTCAGTCTGAAGGGAGATGTCAGCCTCGGCGGGGAATCGAGCGACAGCGAGATCACCATCAACTCCGGCAAGATCTGGTGTTCATTGATCTATCCGCTGGTCCTCCGTGAAGAGTATGAGACCGTCCAGACCCTAGTCCAAGGTAAGGGCAAGGGGCCGAAATTCAGGGTTCAGGGAACGATCCATCAGGTCGTCGCCCGCCAGTGGAATCCTTGAGCCCAGGTCGAGTCTGTTAGAGCTTCTCTTCATCAGGGACGGACGGGAGAGTGGCCCGCCGTGCGGATTGATGACTCAGCGGGGATTAAAAGAGGAGGTCTCCGCGAGGGACTTCCAGTGTCTTGCTTCTTCTTCCGTCGCGGTGGTCGGGGTGACGATCCGGATCACGGCGAACAGGCAACCGAAGCCACCGTCCTTGCCGATCGGCAGGCCTTTGCCACTGAGGCGGAATTCGCTACCGGACTCGGTCCCCGCGGGGACCTTGATCTTCACGCTGCCATGCGGCGTATCGACGGGCACGGTGGCACCGAGTACCGCTTCCCACGGTGCGAGGCGCAGGTCGAAATAGAGATCGTGACCCTCGACGCGAAAATCGGGATGCCGTTCAAGCCGCACCCGCAAGAAGAGATCGCCCGCCGGTCCGCCGGCGACGCCTCGTCCTCCTAGCCCGGCGCAGCGGATCATCTGGTCGTCGCTCACTCCGCGCGGGATGCGGATGGTTACCTTCTTTCGCTCGCCTTGGGACGGCTGCATGACGATTTCGCGCTCCGAGCCGTTCATGACTTCGTCGAGCGAGACGAGGATCTCGGACTCGATGTCGCCGCCGCGTCGCGGTGCGCTTGAGCGGGCGGTGGCCTTGCCAGGCTGGGGAAAGCCGGCGTTGCCGTTGCGGCGGCCGAAGAAGTTCTCGAAGAAGTCGCTGAAGCCGGTGCCTTCGAAGTGATAAGCATCGCCGTCATCCTGGCCGCCGAAGCCGCCCCAGGCACCGCCCTGGGGTGGAGTGAACTCACCGGCGTGTTTCCATTTCGCGCCCAACGAGTCGTATTTCTTGCGCTTCTCCGGGTCGCCGAGCACCTCGTAGGCCTCGTTGATCTCCTTGAACTTCTCCTCCGCAGTCGCTTTGTTTTCCGCGACGTCGGGGTGGTGCTTGCGCGCCAGTTTGCGGAAGGCCTTGCGGACATCGTCCTGGCTGGTGTCGCGGGGGACGCCGAGGATTTCGTAGTAATCGCGGAATTTCACGGGAGGGCATCAGGCTGTTCCAAGCGGCCGGGGAATGCAATGCGCCATCGTCCGGGTCAGCCGGAGCCTTCGAGCTTCCCCGCGTAACGGCGGCGGAGCCAGAAGCCGGCGAGCATCAGCGCGGTGGCGATCCCGATCAAGATCGAGATCCACGTGGGATCGAAGCTCATGAGCGCGGCACCGGTGCCAACCGGGATGAGGCTGAAGAGGATATAGATCGGCACACCGACCCAAAAGTAGTTGCGGAAGGGGATGTCGGTCAGGGCGAGCAGATAGAGTTTTACCAAGAAGGGCGGGCCGCGGACGATGGCGGTCAAGGCGGTGAAGCCGCTGCGGTGCTTGTGCTGGATCGGCGGGATGGCGTAGCCGGCGCGATCAAGCCAACGGCGGACGGGATCCCGGAACCAGCCGTGGGCGATGCGGAAAGCGGCGAGGTGGTGGAAGATGATCGCCACGCTGGAGGCCGCCATCCCGCCGCCGAAGCCGAAACGCACGCCGGCAAGGATGAGGAAGATGCTGAGAGGACAGCCAAGCAGCGGCAGGATCAGGAAGGCGGCGGCGAAGGCGCCGGCGGGGAGTTTTTCGCCATACACGAGGAGGGTTTCGCGATTCAACTCGGCGCGATGCATGTAAGCGAACCACCCCGCGAGGGAGATCGCCGTGAGGAACAGGACGATCTTGCCACGATGCCGGCGCAGGCGTTCACGCAGGGTCGGCGGCGGTATGGAGGGTGAGTTCGACACAGAGCGGCAGGTGGTCGGAGCCGAGGAGGGCGGCGGGCGTGTCAGGGACTTCGACGCGGTCGATTTTGAAATGGCGGCTGACGAAGACGTGGTCGATCCGGGTGAAGGGCTTCACGCTGGAAAAGGTGGGGCGCGGGGTGTGGCCGGGCAGGGATTCCTGGGCATCGCGCAGGCGGCCGCGGAGCAAGCGGCAGGCGGTGGAGCGCGGACTGGAATTGAAGTCGCCACAGAGAATGACGGGTTCGTTTTCCGGGATCCCGGCGAGCCATTTGTTGCCGAGCAGCTCTTCTGCCTGGAGCCGGCGTTCCTTGAGGCCGAGGCCGAAGTGGGTGTTGATGAAATGCACCGGCGGGCGGCCTTCGAACTCGAGCTTTACCCAGATTGCGCCGCGGGCTTCGCGGAACAGGCGCGGGGCGGCGAGGGTGAGGAAGCCGGATTTGACGAGGGTGAAAGGATGTTTGGAGAAGATGGCGATGCCATATCTTTCTTTCTGCTCTTCGAACATCGCATGGAAGGCATGGCCCATCCGTAAGTGGTCGGCGATGAGCTGCGACTGGTCGTGGCGGCCGCTGCGCGGGCGGTGGGCATCGACCTCCTGAACAGCCACGAGGTCGGGGTCGAAGCCGTTGATGACTCGGGCGATACGCTCGGGGCGGACCTTGCCGTCGATGCCGACACAACTGTGGATATTATAAGTCATCACGCGCAGCGGCAGGTCGGGGTCGCGGGCGGAGTGGTGCGGGACACGTTCCTCGCGGGGGCCGTCGCGGCCGAGGAAGTGGAGGGCGATCTTCCGCAAATCCTCGCCGCGGACCCGGTGGTCGGTGCGCGGGAGGTGGGAGAGGTGCCAGCGGCGGATGCGGTCGGGCAGTAGCAGGAAGCCGTGGGTTTCGGCGGAGCCGGGGCCGCCGTGGGCACCGTTTTCGGGCGGGAAGCTGAGTGGTGCGTTACCGGGGTCCCAGCCGCTGACGACGAGGTCGCCGGCATCGGGGTGGGCGCAGAGCCGGGCGAGGTCGGTGGCGGCCTCGGCCAGGAACGGGTGGTCGGCACCGAGGATTTCGGCGAGATCGTCGGGCAGCGTCCAGCGGCCGTGGCGGTTGATGGCGTGCACGATGCCGTCGCTGTCGTGCCAGAGGACCAGCGGGACGCCGGCCTGCGTGACGAGCCGGGTGGCGTAGGATTCCATGTCCGAGTTAGCGATTTTCTCCGGGAAATAGAGGTGGCCGAGCGGACCCATCGCAGCGACGACGATCTGGCGGGCAGGATCCGGCGCGCCGATCGGTGGCGTGGCGGAGGGCTTCATGCCGAGCATCCGACGGATCTGGTCGAGGGCGTGGCCGAGCCGTTCGGGCAGCTTGCTGGTCCAGATTTCGCGGCCGGCGAGCGGGCCGGCCGCAAAGACCTCGTGCAGCGCCGTTTCGAAATCGCGGCCGTGTTTGACCTCATAGGGAATGGTGTGTTCCTGGCCGTGGTCGGAGTGGACGATCAGCTCGTAGTCGCGGTAGCGGCAGCGGCCGGTGGCGCGGTAGATGTCGCGGATCGCGCGGTCGATGCCTTTCAAAGTCCAGTGCGCAAAGGCGGAGCCGGGCCCGCGGCGGTGGGCTTGCTCGTCGTAGCCGAGGAAGTTGGCGTGGACGACCGGCGCGCCGCGCTCGATGTCGAGCATGACCTGGAAGCGCACTGCTTCGCGGAGCAGGATGCAGACGACGACGCGGGCGGGGATGAAGGCGATTTCCGGGATGGCCTGCTCATGCTGGCGGAGGCCTTTGACGGCATCGATCACAGCGATCCCGCACTCTAAGAAGACGAGCCCGGCCATGCGGAGGATGGTCGGCGCGTAGGCGAGGCAGAGCAGGAGGGTCTTGAAGGGATGGAGGCGGCGCAGGATTTCATCGGGCGCGAGATCCTGCGAGCAGTAGCGCGAGCGGGAGGCACCGGCGCGGTAGATGTCGGAATAGGCGCTGCCGTCTTTCAGCAGGGGATCGTTGCCGCGGGCGGTCAGCTCCGCCTCGATCCCGGCGGCGGCTTCGGCGTCATACATCCGCAGCATCCTGCCGGTCGCACGGTGGAGGAACTGGAAGGCCGGCACCGCGCTGCGGACGCCGTGGAAGAGTTCGGCCTGGACGGACGGGGTGGTCGAGGGGACGCCGGAGTAGAAACTTTCGACGGTGAAGTGGCGGCGGCGGATGAGCTTGGCGAGGAAGGGCAGCTTGCCGCTGGCCAAGGCGTGCTCGAACTGCGGCCGCGCGAGCCCGTCGATCTGCAGGATGATCAGCCCCGGCTGCTCGGCCTCGCCGGGCGGCGGTTGGATCCCAAGCAGGCGGGCGGCCCAGTGGCCGCGGCTGAGTTTCCTCCGCAGCCATTTCAGGCGGACGACGACGTGACTAATCAAGGAGGTCCTCCGTGGCTGGGGTTTCGCTCACGGCGGCGGCAGCGGCCGACATTTTCCCGACCAGCAAGCTCCACTCGATCTCGATACCGGACAGCAGCCGGTCCCAGGCGGTCGGATCTTCTTCCATCCGTCCCGGGTAGTCGGCGATCAGCTTGGTGTAGCATTCGAGCACGCGGGCCACGCAGCGGCCGGTGTCGTAGTCCGCCGCGGTGGCGCGGGCATTCCGCGAGCAGACGAGGGTGAGTTCCGGGTCTTCCATCAGGCGGCGCAGCGCGGCGCTGAAGTCGCGGGCGCTGGCATGGCCGTCGAGCAGCAGGCCGTTTTCGCCGTCGCGGACGATCTCCCGGACGCCCGGGCCGTCGAGGGCGACGACGGGCATGCCGGTGGCCATCGCCTCGGCGAGGACCAGGCCCTGGGTCTCGGTCTGAGAGGCGAACACGAAGCAGTCCATGGCGGCGTAGGCGTCGGCGAGGGCGGGGCCGGACAAGCTGCCGGTGAAATGGAACTGATCCTCCCCGGCGTGCTTGCGGAGATATTCTAACAGCTCCGGCCGGGCGTCACCGTCGCCGACCACCAGAAAGACGGCCCGCGGGTCGGCGGCGAGGCAGGGCGCGACGGCTTCGGCGAGGAACATCAGGTTCTTCTCCCGGGCCAGCCGGCCGGTGTGGCCGATGACCTTCGCGTCGCGCGGGATGCCGACTTGGTCGCGGAAGCGTGCACCGTCGCCGGCGGCGAAGAAAGCCGTGTCGATGCCGGTGGGGATGGTGAGGATCGGGCGGGTCACGCCGCGTTCGACCAGCAGGTGCTCCATGCTTTCGCTGGGCGCGATGACCTGGTCGCAAAGGTTGCAATACTCGGTGGCGAGCTGGACCGCGACGCGCTTGAGCGCCGGGGAATCGAGCGGGACGTAGTGGGTGTAGCGCTCGTAAAGGGTGTGGTGGGTGAAGACGATCGGCACCCGCATTTTCCAGGACTCGCGCAGGGCGGAGTCGCCTAACAGGAAGGGATGGTGGCTATGGATGATGTCCGGCTTGAAGTCCTCCATGAAGTCGCGGACTACGTTCAGTACCGGCAGCCGGACCGAGAAGTCACTGCCGTTGAAGTGCTGGATCGCCGGGACGCGGAGAACGTGTGGGGAGGGCACGGCATCATCGAATTCCGGGGCGACGACGCGGACCTCGTGGCCGCGCGCGCGGCAGGCTTCTTCCAAGGTATTCACCGACCTCGCCACGCCGCCGACGTGGGGAAGATAGGTGTTGGTGAACATGGCGATTTTCATGAAGGGAGGAGTTGGAATTCGCGATCGAAGGGGGAGGCGTGGATGGCGGCAGAGCCGGGGACGGCGATGGTCACGCGTGGCGGGGTGCCTCGCCAGTTTGCTTCGAGATAAAACCGCGAACCGAACAGACGCACGCTGACCGGACCCCAGGCGGTGAGGGTCGGACCGAAGCGCAGCTCGCTGCCTGCGGCGAGCCATTCCGGAAGGATGCCGGAGCCGAGGATCAGCTCGCCGGCCTCCTCGCGGACAAAGCAGTTCCGCATCATCATGAGCCACTCGCCGGCGGCCCAGCCGTGCTGGCCGTCACCCATGCAGCCGCCGAGGGTGCGCGGGTGGATCGCCTCGGGCCACTGACCGGTCGGCGAGGCGAGTTCCGCGACGCGGCGGATGAGGTCGGCGAAGCGAGGATCGCCGGCGCGGAGCAGGGTCTGGGCGAGATCGAGGGTGAGGTAGGCATTGATCCCGGAGTGGATCATTTCCTGGAAGAAGCCGCCCTGGTGGAAGCAGTGATCGATCAGGAAGTCCGCCGTTTTCATCAGCCGGGACTCGCCGGGAGGATCGAGCTGGAGCGGGTAGTCGGCGACCATCGAACCGATCGCCCCCGCGTCCATCCGGCGGCCGGGCGCGGCGGGGATGGCCCCCTTGGCGCGGGCCGGCGGGATTGCGCCGATGCTTTCGCGGATGCTGCGGGCAAACTCTTCCGCGAGCGCTTCCGCCTCGTCGGCGAAGGGGTCGCCGGCCGCCCGCCACAGCCGGGCCATCGCCTGCAAGCCGCCGAGCGCCCAGTAGTCGTCCCAGTAGTAGAAATCGTTCGGCCCGAGATGTTCGGCGCTGAAGCCGGCGGGGAGGAGTCCGCTGCCGGGCAGGCGCTTCTTGGCCAACCAGCGGACCGCCTTTTTCAAAGCGTGCTGCATCGCGGCGTCGGGTGCCTTGCCGGTGAGTTCGGCGGCGCGGGCGACGATCCACAGCACCTGGCCATTCGAGTCCCACTCGCCTTCCTGCGACAGGAAGTAACCGCCGAGCGTCTGGCGGCCGGGGAAGGTCGCGAGGATCCGTTCGGCGCGGTCGACCTGGCCGATGGCGAGCAGCGGGTGGAGCATCAGGCAGGCGTCGCGGAACCAGAAGCGCCGGTAGGTGTAAGGCCCGGGCACCAGCTCCGCCGCCGAAAGCAGCAGCAGAGTCCGCAGGGCGGCGTCGTAGAGGAACTGCATCCGTTCGTCGGGGACACGGAGTTCGGCGGTGGTGGCGAGGGCGTCGTCCCAGGAAAGGGCCGGGTTGGCGGGTTTGGCGAGGGCTTGCAAGTCGCGTTCGAGCGAGACCTCGACCTTCAGCTCGCGGGTCATCCCGGCGCGGAGCCGGAACAAGGCGGCCCCGGTGGCCATGCCGACCTCGCAGCTCGTTTCGCGTTGGGTGCCGCTGCCGGGGAGGTCGAGGTAAATGTCGCCCTCGGCGTAGTGGGCCATCCGCAGCGAGTCGGGCGCGTCGCCGAGCTGGACGGTCGCCTCGTGATTGACCTTGAAAGCCCGTTCGGCGGGATCGAAGGCCAGGTGATGGATGAACTGGACGCCCTCCGGATTGTAAGGCCGCACCGCCACCACCAGCCAGCCGTCCTCATCGGCGACGGCGCGGACCTCGGTCAGGCAGGCGGCGGCCTCGGTCATGCGGGTGGCGAGGTCGAGGACCAGGCCGTCTTTCTCGCAACGGGTGATCACGCTCAAGTCCGACTCCAGCAGCAGCCGCTGGGTCACCGCGGCGTCATCGAGCTTGCTCGGCAGCAGGCGCCGGCGGCTGTCCGTGACGATCCAGAAGTCGGGCGACCAACCGTCGTGGAGCGGCGTGACCAGCCCGCGGGGATCGACGATCGGATAGACCGCCACGCCGGGTCGACCGACGGCGGTCCAGTTGCGGTGGGTCAGGTTGATGTGGCTGAACGAGAAGGCGCGGGGGACGAAAGACGGGTCGTCGGGATTGAACTGGCGCTCGACCCAGTACGGCCAGACCCAGTCGAGGTTGTGCTGGATCGCCTTGGCGTTCACCAGGCCGCGGGCGTGGAAGACGATGCCGGCGCGCAGCAATTCCAGCGGCTCGGCGACTTCGGACGGCTGCGAAAAGCGGCGCATCCGGGCGAGGAAAGTGGCGGGATCGAGCACGCCGTAGCGGCGCGCCGCGTGTTTCACGAAGAATTTCCAAGGGAGCCAGCGGAGCATTACGGGGTGGGGGTGGGGAGGTTGACGACGGAATTCACGGGCTTTGAAGCCACTACTACTAAAGACGCGGCGGTGCTCCGTTGCAATCGGCAAACTCCCGGGAGCGCCGGTCTTCAGACCGGCTCGAAGCATCCCGCGATCCCATGGTCATGGTCGAACTCCCGGCATCGATGGCTCGATGTTGTGGCCACGCCGCTTGTCATAGCGGTGCCGGGGGGGGCGTTCGAGCCGGTCTGAAGACCAGCGCTCCCGGGTGGAGCATCTCCGCTGTCCCGATTGCGGGTTGCCCGCGGGGCCGGAGCGCCTTAGTCTTCGCGCCCCGCCACCATGAGCGATACCTCCGACAAGCCCGTCCGACTCTACGACACCACCCTGCGCGATGGCACCCAGGGTGAAGGTTTCCAGCTCTCGATGCTCGACAAGCTGCGAATTGCCGAACGCCTCGACGCGTTCGGGGTCGACTACATCGAAGGCGGCTGGCCGGGCTCGAATCCCAAGGACGTCGAGTTCTTCCAGGAGGCGAAGAAGCTCAAGCTGGCCCACGCGAAGCTCGCCGCTTTCGGTTCAACCCGACGCGCTGATACGC
>NEUO01000066.1 GCA_002304315.1 Verrucomicrobiia bacterium Tous-C4TDCM | reverse complement strand
AGACCCTCGAATCCTTCCCCGCCCACGCCGGAGCCCGCGAACCGCGGGTCGTCATCCTCACCCCCGGCCCGCAGAACGAAACCTACTTCGAGCAGGCCTTCCTCGCCTCCTACCTCGGCTACTCGCTGGTCCAGGGCGACGATCTCACCGTGCGCGACGGCCGCGTCTGGCTGCGCTCGCTGGGCGGGCTGGAAGCCGTGGACGTCATCGTCCGCCGCGTCGACGCCTGGTTCTGCGACCCGCTGGAGCTCAAGGAAGACTCGCAGCTCGGCGTGCCCGGCCTGTTGGAGGCGATGCGCGCCGGCAATGTCGCCGTGGTCAACCACCCCGGCAGCGGCATGCTGGAGAACCCCGGCCTGATGTCCTTCCTGCCCGGCATCTGCCGCCACCTGCGCGGCGAGGAGCTGATCCTGCCCGCCGCCGCGACCTGGTGGTGCGGGGAAAAGAAAGCACGCGATATCGTCCTCTCACGCCTCGACACGATGGTCGTCAAGGCGATCCACCGTGCGCCGACTTTCGACACGGTTTTCGGCTCCACCTTGAGCGCCGCGGAGCTCAAGAACCTGCGCGACCGCATCCTCGCCGCCCCGGAATGCTTCGTCGGCCAGGAACAAGTCGGCTTCTCCACCCTGCCCTGCCTCAACGGCAGCTCACTCGAAGCCCGCCGCGGCGTCCTGCGTGGCTTCGCCACCTCGACCCCCGACGGCCGCTACATCGTGATGCCCGGCGGCCTGACCCGGATCGCCGCCTCGACCGACGCGCTGATCGTTTCCAGCCAGCTCGGCGGGACGTCGAAGGACACCTGGGTCCAGGGTGCCGACAGCGAGCCTTTCGTCAGCCTGTGGAGCGACGGCAACGAAGGCGCGGCCGAGCCCGATGCCCGCAACGTCCCCAGCCGCTCCGGCGAGAATCTGTTCTGGACCGGTCGCTACGCCGAGCGCGCGGAAGGCACGGCCCGCCTGCTGCGGCGCGCCGTGCTGAGCTTCGTCGAAGCGATGGGCGACGACGAGAACCAGCTCCTCCGCCATCGCGAAATCCTGATGGGAGGCTTGCTTGGCGTCACCAATGCCGCGCCCGTCAACCCTGACAAGGAGTTCTCGGCGGTCAGCGACGAGGAAGAAGTCATCTCCCTCCTGACCGAGGCCAACCGCCCCGGCTCGCTGGCCAGCAACCTGCGCTCCTTTCGCAACGCCGCCTACACCGTCCGCGATCTCTGGTCCCCCGACTCCTGGCGGGTCATCGAAGGCGTCACCCGCGAATGGGTCGAGGACAAACCGCCGGCCCACAAGGATCTCGACGACTTCACCAACCCGCTCAACCGGCTGATCATCCATTTCACCGCGCTGCTCGGACTCAATCTCGAGAGCATGACCCGCGATGCCGGCTGGCGCCTGCTCGACTCCGGCCGGCGGATCGAACGCGCCCAGTTCCTGCTCGGCATCATCCGCAACTTCCTGGTCGAAGGCCGGCCCGCGGCGGAAGAACAGCTCGTCATGGAAACCGTCCTCGCCGCTTCCGACAGCCTCGTCACTTACCGCAAGCGCTACCGCACCCACCCGCGGATCGAGCTGGTGCTGGAGCTCCTCCTGATGGAGCCGAACAACGCCCGCTCGCTGCTCTATCAAGTCCAGCGCCTCACCAGTAACATCGACCACCTGCCGCGCCAGCTCGAAGGCGCGCGGCTGACCAAGGAGCAGCGCATCCTGGTAGAAACCGGCAGCCGCCTCCGCCTCGCCGACGTCGCCGTTCTTGCCGCCACCAGCGGCGGCCGCCGCCGCAAGCTGGAGATCTTCGTCGATCACATGAGCGCTTCGCTCTACCACCTCTCGAACGCCCTCACCCTGACCTACTTCCGCCACGCCGACCGCCCGCATTTCCTGCGCGGCTAGAAAGCGGGGAGTTGATGGTCTATGGTTGATGGTTGATAGCAAAGCCATGATCCAACTATCAACCCTCAACCATAGACTCTCAACTCCATGCGCTACCGCATCCGCCACCGGACGACCTACCGCTACGACACGCCGGCGAACCTTTGCCACAACGAGGCACGCCTGCGGCCGCTCGACCTGCCGGGACAGCGATGCCTCAAGTGGAAGCTGACCATCGATCCCGAGCCGGAATTCCACCGCACGCGGCGCGATTCCTTCGGCAATCACATCGACTATTTCTCGATCCAGCGGCCGCATCCCGAGCTGGTGATCACCGCGGAAAGTGAAGTTGAGGTCCTTTCGGCCGGGCAACTCCCGCTTGAAGCCGGCGGGCCGTGGGACACGCTGCGCGAAACCTTGCTCGCCTCTAAGGACCCGGCATCGCTCGACGCCCGGGCCTTTGCGCTGTCGTCGCCACTGATCCCCGTCACGCCCGAGCTCGCCGCCTTCGCCCGGCCGGATTTCACGCCGGGCCGCTGCATCCTGGAAGCCGTCAGTGCGCTGAACACGCGGATCTTCCGGGACTTCAAGTTCGACCCCGACTTCACCACCGTCGCCACCCCGGTGGCCGAGGTGCTGAAGAACCGCCGCGGCGTCTGCCAGGACTTCGCGCAGTTGATGATCGCCTCGCTGCGTTCGCTGGGCCTGCCGGCAAGATATGTCTCCGGTTATCTGGAAACCTTGCCCCCGCCCGGCAAAGTAAAGCTGGTCGGTGCCGATGCCTCGCACGCCTGGGTCGCCGTGTTCGTGCCCGGCCAGGGCTGGCTCGACTTCGATCCCACCAACAACGTCCGCCCCGGCGAGCGGCACATCACCGTCGCCACCGGCCGCGACTACCGCGACGTCTCCCCGCTGCGCGGCGTGACCGTCGGCGGTGCCAGCCACTCGCTGAAAGTGTCGGTGGACGTGGCACCCATCTAGCGGCAGGTCCACATTTCCTCATGTAGCGGCGCGTCTACCTGTCCCTCGTAGCCTTGGCGAAGTGGGATAACCGCCGCACTTTGTAACGAAGCGACCGATCAAGCTCGTTTCACCCCTCGTTCCACCGCAAGCCCTCCCGTGCTTCGCCGACATCCACCGGGGGTCGCAGACCGCCGCTACATGATGAAAACTCACGCCTTCCAATCGATCTCCTTCGCGTCCGCCCACAGCTCCTCGAGCCCGTAGTAGTCGCGCAGTTCCTCGTGCATCACGTGGACCATGACATCGATGTAATCCAGCACCACCCACTTGGTGTCGGCATTGCCCTCCGAATTGGCGGGCTTCGCCCCGTGCCAGTCATCCACATGCCCCCGCACGTCGCGCATGACCGCCCGCAGGTGCGGCATGGAAGATCCCGAGCACACGACCATGAAGTCGGTCAGGTTCGAGAGCCCGCGCAAGTCCCACACGCGGATTTTCTCCGCCTGGATTTCATCCGCCGCTTTCGCGCACGCCTTTGCCAATTCCAATCCTTCTACAGCCATATCGCCCCGTTCGGGACGCGGAGCCTAGCCAGCCGTTGCGATTTGGCCAATCAATTTTGCAGCGCGGAAAGGCCACCGCCATCCGGCCTTCCCCGCGATCCCCAGAGCTTGGAAGAAAGCAGCCCCCCCAGGACTCGAACCTGGAAAGACGGAATCAAAATCCGTAGTGTTACCATTACACCAAGGGGCTTTTTGCCTTCGGCGGGCGGACGCTAGGCCCGTGGTTTTGGTTTGGCAATCCGGAAATCACCCCCGTTTGGTGGCCTTCCACACGCTTTCGAAACCGTTAGGCTTCCCGGCGTGACATTCCTGCGAACAATGGAATACTCCCCGCGTCCCGACCTTCAAACTTGCCGAAGATGTTCCGGAAATTCCTTACCCTCGCCCTCACCGCCGCCACGGTCCCTCTCTCCGCCCAGACCGAAGCACTGCGCGCTTTGCCAGTGGATCCGTCTGAAATCACGCCCGAAAAGGTGGAGAAGCCCGCCGCCCCGATCCTGCCGCCGGCGCCGGTTGTCGAAGTCACGCCATTGGCTCCCGGCACGGTCGTGCTGCCGGAGCGCAAGCCGAACCCGAAGTCCGATTCGCCGGCAATCGACAATCTCCCCGGCGGCGAGGACGCGGTGCGCCTCCAGATCTTCCTCGACCAATCGAATTTCGGACCCGGGGTGATCGATGGCAAGCCCGGCCGCTTCACCGTGCTCGCGGTGGATTCCTGGAACGAGGTGCGCGGTCATCCTTCCGCGGAACTCGGCCCGGTGCTGGCCGCCGCGCGGAAAGCCGTGCCGAGCGCGTTCGCCAGCGCTGTGGTGCCGGAAGCCGCCACCAAGTGGGTCAACAGCGGCCTCTCCCACAATCGTCCCGCGCAGGCGAAGGCCAAGCGCATGAGCTACCGCAGCATCGCCGAGTTCATGGCGGAGCGCTACCACACCGATGTCGATTTCATCCTGGAGCTCAACGGCTCCAAGAACACCTGGGGCGTGAAGCCCGGTGGCACGCTGATCGTCCCGAACGTGAAACCCTTCCACATCGAGGCTCTCACCGGCCAGCGCTACGAAGCGGATCCCGCGATGTCCGAACGCCATGCGGTGGTGGATACCAAGATGAACCAGGTCCGCATCTTCGAAGCCGCGCCCGCCGCGCTGCTGGTGGAAGAAGAGGTGGAGACCATCGCCGACGGTCCCTTGCTGTTGAAGCCGAATGTCGCCGTGAAGCCGAACCCCGCGCTGGTCGCCTCGTTCCCGATCACCCCGGGCAAGCCGCAGTTCATCCACTACGGCACTTGGAAGCTGAACAACAGCGTCGAGCTGCCGGTCTGGCGCTACGACCAGTCGCTGCTCGACACCGGCAAGCGCTCGAACAACGCCCTCAACATCCCGCCCGGACCGAACAGCCCGGTCGGCATCATCTGGAACGGCCTCAGCCGCCCGGGCATCGGCCTCCACGGAACCTCGGATCCCGAAACCATCGGCCGCGCCCGCAGCGCCGGCTGCATCCGCCTCGCCAACTGGGACGCCATCCGCATCCCGACCCTGATCCGCCCCGGCGCGACGGTGGAGGTGCGGTGAGCTGGGATAATCCTTGGACTGGGGAATTTCACCGGCATTCTGGGAAGCATCATGACCACCGCATTTCCTGAGCACCGGTTCTGGTGGCTCTGGTCGCGATCCTCAATCCCGGATAATGATCTCATTTCGTGGTAGAACGCGGTCAGCCGCCCTGCTTCCGTTCTCTCCTTCATTTAACTACCCAACCAGGCAGATTCTCCCGTGCGCCACACCAAAGGTTTCGTCATCCGCATCTTCCTGTTCTCGGTCCTCCTGATCTATCTCGGCGCGGACCTCTACGTCTTCAACGGCCCGCTGAGGAAACGCATCCAGCGCGGGCTACCCGACAGCCCGGAGTCGATCGCCGCCGCGAAATCCCAGGGCGTCGTCGCCCGGGTGCTCCACCTGCCGATCCTCGCCACACAACTCGAGCGGGCGACCAAGGAACGCCTCTGGCTGCGCGGCAAGAAGCTTGAAGATCTGCCGCCCCAGCAGCGCCGCGTCGAGCGCCTCGCCGCCCTCGAAGACCTGATCGACCACCAGCTCCTGCGCATCAAGACCAAGCACAACGCCACCGAACTGCCAGTCGCCGAAGCGGAAGTCGACAACGCCTTGAAGCTCCTCGCCGCCCGCTTCGAAAGCCGAGACGCGATGCAGAAGGAATTGGCGGCGGAAGGCATCGACTCCGAAAAGGAACTCCGCCTGCGGATCGGTGGCCGTTTGCAGCAGCAGAAGTATGTCGAAAGCCGGATCGCCCCGCAGATCGCGGTCACCGAAGAAGAAGCCCGCGCCTGGCACGAAGCCCACGCCAAGGAACTCGCCCGGCCGGAACGGATCGAGGCCCGGCACATTTTCCTTTCGACCCTCGGCAACGATCCCACGGCCGCCCGTGCGACCTTGCAGAAGGCGCTCGACCAGCTCATCGCGAAGACCAAGGACTTCCCCGCCTTGGCCGCCGAGCTCAGCGGCGATCCCCGGACAAAAGCCGCCGGGGGCAATCTCGGCTGGCTCACCCAAGACCGGCTGCCCGCCGATTTCGCCGCGCCGCTGTTCGCCCTGCCACTCAACCGTCCCACCCTGATGCGCACCAAGCTCGGCTGGCACCTTGCCGAGGTCACCGCGCGCAAGCCCGCCGAACCGCGTTCTTTCGAAGAGTCCCGCACCGAAGTGATGGCCGCCCTTGAGGCGGTCAAACGCCGCGATGCCACCCGCGAGTACCGCCAGGCCCTGCGGGCCAAGGAAGGCCGTTACATCGAGATTTTCGCCGACATGATCCCGGAATGAGGCGCTTCCTCGTCTGCCTGCTCGCCCTGGCCTCCGGCTGCCGCAAGGCGGAGCCGCCGAAAGCCGTGCCGGTCGCCGCCGACCGCGCGCTGCACCTGACTCTCGCCACCTTCAACATCCGCTACGAGAACCCGGCCGAAAAGGACTGGCGCGCCTGGTCCAACCGGATCGGCCGGGTGGTTCGCTCGATCCGCGGCATCGACCCCGATGTCTTCGGCATCCAGGAGTCGCTCCACGGCCAGTCGGCGGACTTGTGGGCCTCCCTGCCCGACTACGATTTCCACGGGGTCGGCCGCGACGACGGCAAGCGCGTGGGCGAATACTCCGCGATCCTGTTCCGTAGCGACCGCTTCGAGAAGTCCGGCGGCGGCACCTTCTGGCTGTCGGATTCCCCCGAGCAAGCCGGCTCGAAAACCTGGGGCAACAGCTACCCGCGCGTCGCCACCTGGGTCCGCCTGATCGACCGCGCCAGCGGCAAGGGCTTCTATGTGTTCAACACCCACTGGGACCACCAGAACCAGCACTCGCGGGAAAGGGCTGCGCCTTTGTTGTCGTCAAGGATCGACCAGCGCGAACACCCCGCGGAACCGGTCGTCCTGTTAGGCGACTTCAACGCGACCGAAGGCAACCCCGCGGTCGACTATTTCACCGGCAAGCCGGTATCGCTCGCCGACTCGCCCACGCCCCGCTGGCAGCACCCGCTCGTCGATACCTACCAAGCCCTCCATGCGGGAGTAAAGAACCGCCGGACCCTTCATTTCTGGGAAGGCCACCGGACCGGCTGGGCGAAGGTCGATCACATCCTCGTCAGCCGCGGTGCCGCGATCGAGGCCGCCGACATCCAGATCGAGAAGTCGCGCGAAGAGCAGCCCTCCGATCATTTCCCGGTCTGGGCAAAGGTCCGCTGGCCGTAATCCCCCGGGACCGCCGGTCCTCAGACCGGCTCGAATCCACCCCGCTGCCGGTCTGAGGACCGGCGCTCCCGGCGTGCCCTCTGATTCTTGCAGCACAGGCAAGAAACCGTATCCTCTCCCCGTAACGTCAAGACCATGAGATCGATCTTCCGCACGCTCCTCCCTCTCGCCCTCGTCGCCACCACTCTGGCCGAGGACCCTTGGCTTGTCTTCGAAGGCAAGGACGGCCCCGGCAAAGCCAAGCACGTGGTGCTGGTCAGCGGCGACGAGGAATACCGCACCGAGGAAGCTTTCCCGATGCTCGGCCGTCTGCTCGCGGAGAAGCACGGCTTCAAGTGCACCGTCCTGTTCCCGATCGATCCCAAGACCGGCGAGATCAACCCCAACGAACAGACCAACATCCCGGGCGTCGAAGCCATCGATTCCGCCGACTTCCTGATCCTCGGCCTGCGCTTCCGCGAGCTGCCGGATGACAAGATGAAGCACCTCGTCGACTACGTCGAAGCCGGCAAACCCCTGCTCGGCCTGCGCACCTCGACCCACGCCTTCAACTACACCCGCAACAAGGAGAGCCCCTACGCCTCATGGTCCTTCAACAAGGACGGCGGCTTCGGCCGGAAGATTCTGGGCGAAACCTGGATCAACCACCACGGCCACCACGGCAAGGAAAGCTGCCGCGGGATCCCCGTGGAGTCCGACAAGTCTCACCCGCTGTTGACCGGCGTCGAGAACGTCTGGGGACCTTCCGATGTTTACGGCATCACCAAACTGCCCGACGACGCGACGGTGCTTCTTCACGGCCAAGTCCTGACCGGCATGAAGCCGGAGGACGGTCCGGTGGCCGGCAAGAAGAACGATCCAATGATGCCCGTCGCCTGGGTCCGCAAACGCGATCTTGGCAATGGTAAGACTCAGAATGTCATCTGCTCCACGATGGGCGCAGCCACTGATTTCGTGCAACCCGGCCTCCGCCGCTTTGTGGTGAACTCCGCCTACTGGGCCTGCGGTCTTCCGGTCCCGGCGAAGCTCGATGCCGATCCGGTCGGCGAATACAAGCCCACCGACTTCGGCTTCAACGGCTTCAAAAAAGGCGTCAAGGTGGCCGACCTCCGCTAACCGCCCAGATAACTCATCTCCGCCTTCGGGCGGGCGACCAGACCGCGCTCTTCGGAGTAGCGGTCTTTTCGTTCCGTCCAGATGCCCGCCACCGCCGCACGCACGACATCGTCCCCCGCCCCGCCCCGCAGCAAACCTCGGACATCATGACCGTCCGCGGCGAACAGGCAGGTGAAGAGCTTGCCGTCCGCCGACAGCCGCAGCCGCTGGCAGTCCCGGCAAAACGGCCGCGTCACCGAAGCGATCACCCCGATTTCACCGCTCCCGTCGCGATGACTCCAATGCGATGCCACTTCGCCACGATACGCCGGCTCGCGAACCACCAGCTCGAACTCCTTACCGAGCGTCTCTAACAGCTCCGCGGCGGGCACCACCTCGTCCAGCTTCCAGCCGTTGGTCTCGCCGACGTCCATGTATTCGATGTAGCGCAGATCGACTCCCTCCGCCTTTGCCCAGCGCGCCAGCGGCAGGATCTCGCCGTCGTTCACCCCGCGCTGGATCACCGCGTTGACCTTCGTTTTAAGGCCGAACGCCAGCGCCGTCCGGATCCCCGCCAGCACCCGCTCGACCTTTGCTCCGACGCCGTTCATCCGGGCGAAAATTCCCGGATCCAGCGCGTCGAGACTCACCGTCACCCGGCTCAGCCCCGCCAGCACCAGTGCTTCGGCATGATGGGCCAGCAGCACGCCGTTGGTGGTGAGCGCGATGTCATGCACCCCCTCGATCGCCGCCAACATCGCCACCAGATCCTCCACCCCGCGCCGCAGCAAGGGCTCGCCACCGGTCAGCCGCACCTTGCCGATGCCGAGCGGCACCCCCAGCCCGGTCAGCCGCACGATCTCCTCGAAGCTCAGCAGATCTTCCCGCGGCAGAAATCGGTAGCCCGGCCCGAAGACCTCCACCGGCATGCAGTAGCGGCAGCGGAAATTGCAGCGGTCGGTCAGCGAGATCCGCAGATCCCGTATCCCGCGCCCGAGTTGATCCACCGCTCCGTTCACGGGCTCACCATGGCTGCGATTTTCAGAGCGGGGAAATGAAAAGCTTTCAGCCGGTGTCCGAGTGCGAGTCATTCCATCTGGACCGGAAACCGTCCCGGCAACCGCCGCGCCAGAGCAGTCGTCACCAGTTCGCGCAGATCCGCCGGCAGGCTCGAAAGCTGCCATGCGTGCTCTTCCGCCACTTCACCTTGCTCGAGGGCCTTGAGCCCGTAAATCACCGCACCGAGCGAGTGGTCCGCCATGTGCGCCGTTGCCGCCGCATGACCCGCAGCCCGGGCCACCGCGACCGCCTCGCCACTTACCGCTCGTGCCGCGGCGTGGGCTGCCACCGCGGCTTTCTGGGCGTGCCCGACCGGTATCTCGCCCCGGGCCCATGCCCGGGCGCCCTCCACCGCCGCCCGCGGCCGCGGATCGGGCGATGTTCGCTCGAAAATCGGTAACAGCCGCTCCACGCAATCCGCCGCCCAAGCCGCCAGCCGGCGGTGGTCTTCCTTCGAAAGCGGCCCGCCCCGGTGGGCGGCGATAAATCTACGGTCCCGCATAGGCATGTGGCGGCGATGCCACCTTTGATCCGCGTACCGAGACTATTCGAGGCCTTCCATTTCGGCACGCATCCGCTCCATCAGCCGTTCCATGTCTTCCAGATGACGTCGGAGATTCTCTGCCTGCTTTGGTTTAGCCGGAATCATCCGCTGCTTCGGCGGCTGCTGCCCTTGAGGTGCTGCCTGGCCGACTTGCTGCCGTTCCTCGCGCTGCTGGGCGAGCGCGTCCTGCGCCTCTTGGGGAGTCAGTGGACTGCGGTCCAACAATTCGACGATCGCCTTGGTCGGGATGATGAAACTCCGGGTGCGATCAGCCCGGGCGATCGCCACCCCGGCGAACTTGCCATCGAGGTCCACGACCGGTCCGCCACAATGGTCGCGCTCCAGCTGCATGTCGGTCTGGATCACCGAAGGAAACCCGCCGCGCACGAGGCTCAGCGTCGTTCCCATCTTCTCCATTTGGCGCAATCGCCCACCGGGCAGCTGGGGGTAGCTCTCGGACTTCTCCTTCAGCTCGGCCTCGACCTTCACCTCCCCGCCGTCCCGCTGGAATCGGATCTCCAACCGCTCTCCCGGACCAAAGCCGGCAAGGGCGGTGCGCATTTCGATCAGGCTGTTCACGGCCCGGCCGCCCACCGAAAGGATCACGTCGCCCTCCTTCAATCCCGCCTCCAAGGCACCGCTTTCTTCCTCGACACCGAGAATCCGCACGCCCGTCCCGCTGTGCTCGGGATCGAGCCTCACGCCGAGGAATGCCTGGTCCTTCTCGCGCAGCGAACGCGCCTCGACCGCCACCACCCCGACGCTCGCCGGAGTGTCGTCAGGCGAGGCCGCGATCAGGAAATTTCCGATCTTCGGAGCCTCGACCTGGGAAAGATCCACCGGCCGATAGCGCGCGCCTTCCAAGCTCAGCAACGCGAGGTCCTCATCCTGATAGACGCCTTCCACGGTCGCCTTCGCCGTCTTGCCATCGCCGCCGACCACCTGGATCGGCCCGCGGGCCATCGCGATCTCGCTCCACTTGGTCAGCACTTTCGTGCCATCGCCGACCACCGTTCCAAAGACCACCGGCCGCTTGCCGCGACCCGTCGTGTCGGTCCAGACCCAGACCGTCGAGGCGACCGCTTGTTGCGCCGCCGGCCGGATCGCGTCGAAAAACTCGATGGTCTGCCGTTGGACCACCTCCGCCTCCTCAGGCCGCATCAGCGGCACTTCCGGGCCACCCCTCTGTGCAAACGCCCCGGTCAGCAGGGCGGTTTGGAGCAGCATTGCCAAAGTTCCTGTCTTCATCGTCGATTCGAATTTTTTCACCGGAGTTGATTCATCTGTTTCAGTTCGACTTCCGCCTCGAAAGGCTTGCCGGATCGCACGCCGCCGACCTTCACCCTGTCGCCCGCTTGCTTCTTCGCCAGCAGCACCTGCATGTTCCCGCCGTCGCGCACCACGGTGCCGTCCAAAGTCCGGATCACGTCTCCCGGCCGGATCCCGGCCTTGGCGGCGGGACCTCGCACCGCGGCCACGATCACTCCGCCGCCGCGCACCGCGGGGCCGAAGTTGATGCCCATCACCGGCCGCTCCTGGTTGCGCATCGGGTTCATCTCGAGCTCGCCCCAGACCTCGCCCGCTATCAGCCGGTCCCAGTCGTCCTTGAAGCCGTCCACGCCGGCGTGGTTGTTGTTTTTCAAAGCCTCGCCGATCGACGAATTGATCCCGACCACCTTGCCGTCCAAATCGAACAGCGGCCCGCCGGAATCGCCGCCGATCAGCGTGCAATCGGTGGTCATGAAATTTCCCGGACCGTCCGAAACCACCCGCCCGAAGCGCACCGGCGGCGTCCGCGACGGGTCGAAGCCGGTCGAGTGACCCATCGCGATGACCCAGTCGCCCGCCTTCAGCGGCTTCGATTCGCCCCGCTCCATGAAAGGCCAGGGCCCCTCGTCCTCGATCTTCACCAGACCGATGTCCTTCGAAAGATTCGCGCCCAGCACCTTCCCCTTCACCTGCTTGCCGTCGGGAAAGACCACTTGAACCTCCTCCACCCCTTCGATCACATGCGCCGCCGTCAGGATCATCCCGTCGGCCGAGGCCACCACGCCGGACCCGGAGGCCCCGGTCGCTTCGGCGATCAGCGCCACCGTCGACTTCATCGCCTTGCCCGCGACCGCCGCGATCTGTTTTTCAAGCTTGCGAACGTCCTCGATCGAACCCACGGGCTCCCGTGCCAGCACGGGGCCCATCAATCCGCTCAGCAAGGCGACCGCCGCCACTCCATGGAAAAATCTCGGTTGCTTCATCGCTTTCTCACACGTCATAGCGACACCATGCCCCGTCCTCGTCTCCGGCACGATATCGCCTTCGCTTCCGTCGAAGATCCGGATTAATCTCTCCAAGTCCATGCCGAAACCATCACCCAAGGACCCAGGGAGCCCAACCGGAAAAATTTCCGACAAGCGCACGTCCAACCGCAAGAAGGCCGCGCCGGCCAAACCCATCGGTCTCGGCTCGGTCATCCTGTTCTGGCCGTTCCACATTTTCCACGCCTTCATCCGCCCCCTGCCCAAGGCACTTCGCCTGCCGCTGCGGGTCGGCGGCGACCTCGCCATCGCCGGCCTCTACGCCGGCCTCGCCATGGCCGTCTTCTATTTCGTCCGCGCCCGCCCTTTCGACATGGCGAAGGTGGCCGAAATGCCGCAGCGCACCATCATCTACGACCGCCGCGGCCAGGAACTCGGCCGGATCCACGGCGAAAAGCGCGACGTGATCCGCTACGAAGATGTCTCCCTGGACTTCATCTACGCCATCCTCGCCCGCGAGGACAAACGCTTCTTCAGCCACGGTGGGGTCGACTGGATCGGCGTCGGCCGCGCGGTGAAAGAGAACATCGAGCGCGCCGGTGCCGCCCAGGGAGCCTCCACGCTGACCATGCAGCTCGCCCGGAACAGCTTCCTGCTGAAAAGCCAGTGGCTCGATTTCTCCCCGAAGCTGCAGGAGCTCGACCGCAAGCTGCTGGAAACCGCCGTCTCCTACCGGATCGAGGCGAACTACAACAAAGAGGAAATCCTCCAACACTACGTGAACCGCATCTTCTGGGGCCACCAGATCCGCGGAATCGAGGAAGCGTCGCGGACCTACTTTGAAAAGAGCGCCAAGGAATTGACCCTCTCCGAAGCCGCGCTGCTCGCCGGCATCGTCCGCGGCCCGAACGCGTTCTCGCCCTTCAACGACATCGACAAGGCGATCCGCGAAAGGAACACCGTCCTCGACCGCATGGTGCTGGAGAAATTCATCACGAGCGAAGCCGCCGAAACCGCGAAGAAGGACCCCATCACCGTCCGCCCGGAGTGGCGGCGGATCTTCCACGACAGCTACGCGATGGACGCCATCCGCCGCGAACTGGAGCGGATTCTGGAAGAGGAAAACATCGAGCTCGGCGGGCTGGAGATCACCACCACCATCGATCACCTGATTCAGAAGAAGGCCGAAGAGGCGCTCGATGCCAAGCTCCGCCAAGTCGAGCGCACCGGCGGCTACCCGCACCAGACCCGCGCCGCGTGGAAGGAGCTGCCGGTCGATGCCAAGACCCGTCCGCAGTATCTTCAGGGCAGTGTGGTCGCCATCGAGAACCTCACCGGCGCCGTGCTCGCCATCGTCGGCGGAAGGGATGCCGACGAGTCGAAATTCAACCGCGCCCTCCAAGGCCGCCGCCAGATCGGCTCGGTCTTCAAGCCCTTCGTCTACCTCGCCGCCTTCGACCAAGGCGTGCGCCCGGACTCGTTGATCAGCGACGGTCCCCTCGATATGGGCGGCTGGCGACCGCAGAACTCCGACGGCACCTTCGGCGGCATGCAGCCGGCCTCCTACGGCTTGATCCGCTCGAGAAATACCATGTCGGTCCGCGTCGGCAGCCGCGCCGGCATCGACAACGTCGCCGAAGTCGCCCTCTCGGTCGGTTTCGAGACGCCCATGCCCAAAAGCCCGACCTCTTATCTGGGTGCCTGGGAAGCCACCACTTACGAGATCGCCTCCGCCTACACGATCTTCCCGAACGGCGGCATGCGCCACCCGCCCCGGATCATCGACGAGATCCGCGACCGCAAGGGCAACGTCATCTACAAGAACGCCCCGGTGCCCTACGAAGCCACCCGCGCCGGTTCCGCCTGGAGCGTTTCCAAGATCCTCAACGAGGTCACCACCCGCGGCACCGCCGCCTCGGTCAAGACCCTCGGCTTCAACAAGCCCTGCGGCGGCAAAACGGGCACCACCAACGATTACAAGGACGCCTGGTTCGCCGGCTACACCTCCAGCGTGACCTGCGCCGTCTGGGTCGGCCTCGACACCCCGAAAAAGATCATCGACCGCGGCTACGGATCCACCCTCGCGCTGCCGGTCTGGGTCGAGGTCATGAAGACCGCCGACAAGCTCGGTTACAAGGCGGAGGGCCTGAAATCCCAGCTCTCGTTCGAGGAGTGCCGACTCTGCCGCTCCTCCGGCAAGCGCGCCACCGCCGGTTGCGAGGCCGCCAGCGAGGCTTACACCGACAGCGTCCCCGTCGATCTGGTCCCCGCCGAAAACGACCTCTGCCCGACCCACCCCGCCCGCGCCCTCCCCGTCGATGGCGAAGAAGTCGCCTCCGCCAAGCCCCTGCGCGCCCAGCCCGTCGACGAATCCGCCCTCGACCCAGGCCCCATCCCCGACGAAGAAGAAGCCCCCCTCAAAGCCCTCCCCGTCGAAGAGGAGTGAGCCCCGTCTTCCAATCAGCAATCAACAATCCTCAATCGACAATCCGCCCCCATGTCCACCTGGCGTCCCATCCGCAGAACTCCAGCCTGGCTTGCCTGGATGCCGGAATGGCTGCGGACCGGAATCCGCTGGTCGCTGTGGGCCGGCCTGATCCTCGGCGTCCTCGGCCTGATGGTCGTCGCCTTCTATTTCTCGCAAGCCGGCCGCTTCGACCTCGCGCAGGTCGGCAACATGCCGGCCCGCACCACCATCCTCGACCGCCATGGCGCGGAACTCGGTGGCGGCGGCCCGAACAACCGCCGGCTGGTCACCCGCAAGGACATCCCCGACTTCCTCGTCAACGCCCTGCGCGCCCGGGAGGACGCCCGCTTCTTCGACCACAACGGCGTCGATTTCCGCGGCCTCGCCCGCGCCACCGTCCGCAATGTGAAGGACGGCGATTTCACCCAGGGTGCCTCCACCTTGAGCATGCAGCTCGCCCGCAATACTTTCGAGATCCGCGAGAAGTCGATCCACCGCAAGCTGCTCGAAATCGCCCTCACCCTGCGCCTCGAGTCGCGCTACAAGAAGGACGAGATCCTCGCCCACTACCTCAACCGCATTTACTTCGGCGCCGGCTGCCACGGCATCGAGCAAGCCGCCCGCACCTACTTCGGCAAGCCGACCTCCGACCTCAATGAAGCCGAAAGCTCGATGCTCGTCGGCATCATCCGCGGCCCCCACATCTTCTCGCCCTTCCGCAATCTCGACGCCGCCCGCGCCCAGCAATCCGAGGTGCTCGCCCGCATGAAAACGATGGGCCTGCTCGACGCCGCCGGGGTCGAGCGGATCAAGGCCATCCCGATCATCCTCGTCCCCCAGGAGCAGCGCGTCGCCGAGCGCTCCTACGCCCTCGAAGCGATCCAAAAAGAGCTGCAGACCATCCTCGACGACGCCGACATCCGCGACGGCGGCCTGACCGTCCGCAGCTCCCTCGACATTTCCTGGCAAGAGCGCCTGGAGGACAATCTCGCGGCCTCTCTTCGAAAGATCGAGCAATCAAAAGGCTCGCAGCACGCCGTCCACGCCAATCACCCGCCCGGCACCGAGCCCACCTACATCCAGTGCTCCGCCGTGACCCTAGAAACCAAGACCGGGGCCATCCTCGCGCTGATCGGCGGTCGCGATTACTCGCATTCCCGCTACGACCGCAGCACCGGTGCCCGCCGCGACCTCGGCGCGGCTTTCGAACCCTGGATCGCCGCCGCCGCCGCCGAGCGCGGCCGCTTGGTCCTCCCCGGCAAGCCGGTCCAAACCGGCCGCCAGATCGGCCCGAAGGAAACCATCCGCATCGCCAAGCGCTGCGGCATCAGCGGTCCCTTCGTCGAGACCGAGGACGTCTTCCGCGGCAGCGCCGCCGCCACCCCGCTCGAGCTCGCCACCGGCCTCGCCACCCTCGGCAACGAAGGCAAACGCCCGCGCCCTTACTTGATCCAGTCAATCACCTCCGCCGACGGCAAGGTCCTCTACACCGCCCTCCCCGACACCTCCCCCGCCATCGGCCGCCAGGCCGCCCGCGAGGCCGCGTCGCTGCTCGAAAGCACCTCCGGCACCCGCGTCCACGGCGGTGCCACCGGCTCCGGCCGCGATGCCTGGCTCGCCCGCCTCGGCCCGAAAGGCTCCACGGCCATCTGGGTCGGCTTCGACCAGCCCCAGCGCATCAGCTCTGCCACCCAGCTCGATGCCGTGCTCGAAGACCTCGCCACCCGGCTCGGAAATTGACCGCCGACTAACAGCTTTGACTCCGCCGGAATCCCGAGGCATTTTCTCCGGCAATGAAGGCACTGCAATTCGAGCAAGCGGTCGAATCCATCCTCAAGCGCGAAAAGCGCTACGATCCGCTGGCCTATCTCTTCCTCAAGGACGCGCTCGACTTCACCCTGAAGCGCGCGGCCGATGACAATGGCGGCGAACCCCGCCACGTGACCGGCACCGAGCTCTGCCACGGCTTCCGCGACCTCGCCGTCCAGGAGTTCGGCCCGATGGCCGGAACCCTGATGATCGAGTGGGGCCTCCGCGAAAGCAGCGACGTCGGCGAGATGGTCTTCCACCTCATCGACGAGCAAATGTTCGGCAAGCAGGACAGCGACACGAAGGAAGACTTCGCCGGTGCCTACGACTTCGAGGAGGCCTTCGTAAAGCCCTTCCAGCCGAAGCAGCGCGCCCAACGAAATGTAGCGGCGCGTCTACGTTGATCAATTCGCCACCGGCGCCACCAGCCGTCCAATCTCCCCCGGCGGGACCACCGGACCACCCTCCCCCAGCTCGATCCCCTGCCCGCCGGAGTACGAGATCCATCGTAGATCGAGAAATACCCGCTCGGGCGTCTCCAGCGGCTTGAAGACCGAGCCATCCGCTACGCCGGGAATCGTGAAGCGCCGTGAAATGTTCGCGGCATCATCGGGAGGGACCACCATCCGCAGCACCGCGCTCCCCTGCCCGTTGCCGCCGACCTGCCCGTTGCCGAGCAGTGAAAGCCGCTCGCCGGTCAGCCGGAAATCCGGGCACTGGAACACGCCGCCCTGCAAGGCGGCAAAGGCCCGCGCCTCGTCGAAACGCCGGGCCTCGCCGGCCACCGTGAGAACCGGACGCGCCGCGACCACCTGCGCCACACCCCGCCACGACGACGGGGCGCGCAGCCATCCGATTCCCTGCACCAGCGCTTCCACCTGATCCGCGACCGGCCGGAGCTGCTTGAAGAGCGGCGACGCATCGAAGGGCTGCGACGGGACCGTCACTTCGACCGCAAACGGGGTGCCCGGCATCCGGCCCGCCACCGCGGCGAACTTCACCTGCAATCCCGCAAAGGTCAGGTCACCCGGCCCGACCCGCAGCTCCGGCGGGTTCCACGCGAGGGGCAGGGAAATGCCGGTGGCCAGATTCCGGCCGATCAGCTCGACCCGGGCCAGAGCCATCGACGAAGGCGCGGGCTTCCCGGCCACAGGAATCCGAGCTTCAAGTCCCGTGATCTCGCCCAGCACCCCCGCCACCGCCGCGCTGCGCAGTTGAAAATCGGCATCCGTGATGACGATCCACGAGGTCTCCGGCCAATCGACCGGCGAGGATTCCAGCGGCGCGACCGGCGGAGCAGCCGAAGGATCCGGTGCCGGGACCGCGACAGTCGGCACGCCCACATCCCCACCCGCTTGCGGCGAAGGAGCCGCGGCCACAAGTGCCGGCGGCGGATCCGCCGGGGCAGGCACCCCGGTTCCGGACGATGCCAGGCTGGCCAGCATTTCCACCGCCACCACGATCCGCGGCCCGTCGATGTGGACCTCCGCAATTTCAAGCTCGCCTTTCAGCACCCTCTCCCAGCGCGGAATCACCCGGATGCCACGAACCTTCATCAGCGGCCGGTCGATCGCCGCCTGCAAGGCCGGCGGCTGGCGCAGTGTCAGGTCACCGAGAAATACCCCGCCCCACGGCGTGCATGAGGCACTGCCGATCGTGGCTTCGGTCCCGCAGCGGGCGGAAATCTTGTGCCCCAGCCAGCCGAGCAACCACGGGGTCGCCAGCGCCAGATTTCCAAGCAGCAGGAGCAGAAATGGAGCCAGCGCCGCGAACGCTAGGATCCGCAAGATCCAGCGCTTCCGCCGGGGGGACCGGGCCGCTCCGTCAGGCATCACTTCTTCTTCGGTGCCGGAGCCGTCGGCGGCTTGACGATGCCGGCAGCCCCGAGCGGGAAGCGCACCACCATGCCGCGGTCGATCAGGCGGGTTCCCTGGTCTGAAATCTCCTGCAAGCGGTAAACCACCAGCCCGAACTTCTTATCGCCGGTCTTGCCGATCGCGATGTTCTCCTTGGTCGTCCCGAGGCCGGTTTTCTCTTCAAATTTCCACTCATGGCCGCTCCACGCGCCGAGCGTGCTGTTCGCGTCCGCGTCCACGTCCTCGATCCGCTTCAGCTCGCCGTTCGGCGAGCGGAAATGATCGGCCTTGGGATCGTACTTCAGCGTCGAGATCGCCTGCGCCGCCCCGCCGATGTTGATGTTCCATCGTCCGTCGCTGCCGCCGATGAGCCGGATCGGCACGGCCTCGATGCCCTTGAACTCGCGCTTGCCCCAGAACTTCAGGTACTCGTCGTATTCCTCCTTGGTCAGCCCGAGCTTTTCGTCGAAAGGCAGCGGGACCCCGGGCTTGCCGGTCTTGGCGTGCTCGCGGAACCACTCCGGATTCTTGCGGGCGGCCCCCTCGACCTTGGCGATGTATTTGTCGAGCTCCGGCGGCGGCACCACAACCACGATCTCGCCCTTGATGATGACGTTCGCGGTCAAGTAGTCACCGAGGAGCTTCGGCACATCGGCCGCGAAAGCGCTGGCGGAGAAAACAACGAGCAAGGGGCTGAGGATGCGTTTCATGGGGAACAGGGTTCGCACGGCGGCGAGCGCTGAAGCATTTCCGCCCGCGCCGGAAACTCAAGCGGCAATCCCCGCCAAACTTCAGGGCTCGCCACCCGGGAAAATCCCGCGGACGGGCGTCTCCTCCCGGCCATCGATCCAGCGTTCCAGCGCGGCCTTCATCGGTGCCAGAACTTCGGGGCGCTCCCCGGCGAGGTCGCGCCGGCAGTCAGGGTCCGTGCCCAGATGGAACAGCCCGTAGTGCCGCCCACCCTCCTTTCGCGGCGTGGCGACGACCTTCCAATGCCGCGTCCGCAGGCAGCGCTGCTTGGCGGCGATGACCGGCTCGTCCCACTCCGGCTTCAGCACGAACTGGTGGTTGTAGGTCCGGTCGACGGTGGTGAGTTCATCCATCGGCGGCAGAAACGGCCGCTCCACGCCCGGCACGCGGAACAGGATGAAGGGCAAGCTGGTCTCGCCATAAAACGTCAGATCGCCCGGCGTCTCCACGCCGCGCAACCAGCCGGCCAGGCTCTTCCCTTCCCAAACCGCCGGCCGCTCGACCCCGGCGAGCTCCAGCAGAGTCGGCGCGATGTCGATGCTCCGGACCTGCTCGGGCAGCGTCATCGGAGCAATCCCAGGACCGCTGATCGCCAGCGGCATGTGGGAGCAGTGGTCGGCCCCATTGAAGCCAAGCCCGTGGGTCAGTGTGACGCCGGGTTCATAGAGGTCGTCGCCATGGTCGGAGGTCACCACGATGATCGTGTTTTCGGCGAGGCCGTTCTTTTTCAAGGCCTCGACGATCCGCCCGAAGCAGTCGTCGAACTGCCGCGTGCAGCCATCGTACAGCGCGCGGATCTGCTCGATCTCGGACTCCGGCAAGGCGCTCAACTTGTCTTCGAGGCCGGTGCCGCTGATGAACTCGTTGATGTCGAACTTCACCTGCGTCGGGTTTTTTCCCCGGTAGTCCGGGTCGGTGAACATCCGGCAATAGGGATCCGCGGACGCATAAGGCAGATGATTGCAGGAGTAGAAGACGTGCCAGAAAAATGGCCGCCCGCTCGCCGCCTGGGCCCCGAGCTTTTCTTCCACCCGCCGGGTCACGACTTCCGGCGTGACGAAGCTGGCGAACGAAGTGATCTGCGGGAACAACTGGTAGCCGACCGGATTGTCGAAATACAAGGGCACCACGAAGTGCGCCATGATCACCGCCTGGCTCATGTAGGTGCGGAAATTCTCGAAGGTAGACACCGAAACGTCGCGGAATCCCATCGGCATCATTTCATAGTAGCCCGCACACCAGTCACCGATCGCCGCGGTGTCGTAGCCCTTTTCCGCCAGCACCTGCGCCACCGGCCGCATCTTCGCCTCCGCGGCTTCGACTTCCTCCCGCCGCGGATACATCTGGCGGATCCCGTGGGTGTGCGGGAAGCTCGACGACATCACGGTGCAGGCCGATTCCAAGGTCGAGGCGATCGGCGTGTAGCAGCGCTCGAAGCGCACGGCATCCCGCGCCCAGGCATCGATCCGCGGCGAGACCTCGCCGCCGCGCGCCGGTCGGTAGCCAGAGTAGCCCAGACGATCACTGCGCAGGGAGTCGGACGCGATGATGATGATATTCGGCGGTGCCTTACCCGCTGCCGCCTGCTTTCCCACCGCCGGGGCCTCGCTCTGGAGGAAGCTTCCCGCCGCCGTCGCGACGACCGCCCCAGCCACCAGCCCGGCCCGCCAGCGGGGCCGCATCAAACGCAGCCACCAGACGCCGGCCGCCGCCAATACCGACCACGGCAGGACAAGGAACAGCGCGCCATGGATCCACGGCTGCCAGGCGAGCGGCGGCGCGTCGAGAATGCGGTAATACCACTGCCCGAAGTCCGCATTTTTGAGGAAATACGGCCGGCTGTGAATCAGGCGGAACATGAAATAACCATGGATCGCCAGGGTGAGCAGGAAGGCCGGCAGCGCCACCGAACCGCGCCGCTCACGCGGGAAGCGGCTCTTCCAAAGGGACACCGCAGGCAGCACCAGCAACACCGCCACCACCCACAGCAGAGCATAGGCGGACAGCACCAGCAGGTTCTGGCCGATGAGGAACGACTGATACTCATCGCGCGCCACCTGGCTGAACTTCGTGTCCATGCCACCGGTGCTTTGGGCCAGCCGCCACAGCGCGCGGCCGAACTGGATGGCGAGGAACAACCCGGTGCCCGTGATCGTGCCCGCAAGCACCCGCCGCACCTTTCCCCGCTCGCTTGTCGATTCCGTCACGCGGGCGGAAGCTCGCAGGGGATTCCCCCGGGATCAAGGCGCGTCCTCGCCGGGGTCGTCCACGATCACCCAGCGGGGCGCGACCACGCGCTCGATCACCACTCCCCGCGGCGACACGCTGCCCTCCGGAATTCTCAACCTCAGCAACAAGGACGCCTTTTGACCCGCGGCCGATTGGCACAAGGTCTCCATTTCCTGACACTCTTCGCTGCCCGCCAGCGCGTAGCCGAACAGATGCTCCTCCGATCCCTTCGCGGTGAGCCGGAAACACTTCCACCTCCTTGCATCGGAGAACTCGTGGTTGAAAAATTGGTCGGGCACCGCCCAGACGCGGAAGTCCAAGGCACCTGAATCCGGTCGGTTCGCGAAATACTCGTTCCACGGCATCGGCTGGCGGCAGACGTGGGTTTCCCAATCAACCTTCACCTCGGATTCGCCGGTCTGCTCGATCAGCAGGCTCTGCATCTCACCTTCCTCCACTTCCGCGCGCACCACCCAGAATGCCTTCCGCTCCATGTTCGCCGGCTGGAACAATGTCATCCGCTCGTACTTCAGGCGCTGCTTCGGCTCGATCTTCCAAGCCTCCTCGATCATCGGCCGCACCCGCTCCGGATGCCGCACCCATGGCAAGATCGTCTCGATCGTTTCCGCTCTCAAGTAAGCCGCCACCACTTCTTCCACCCGCTCCACCAGTTGGGTCGCCTCCTGGGTCGCGTCCACGTCTTTCGCCACCTGCTCACGGATCGCTCCGTGGTCGATTTCCACCTTGATCTCCCCGTAGCGCATCGCCCGCAGCGACCAAACGCCCGCAGCGACCAGCGCCATCAAAATCAGCACGAACCACCCGTAGGGCAGCCCCACCAGGCGACTGTCACTGACTCCCCACGGCTGCTCGACGCTCTCCGCCACTCCCGGCTGGTCCAGGATCGCCTCCACTCCCGGTTCCACGCTGCGGCCATCAAAATTCTCGCGGGCTTCGCCCTCCAGACGCGCCGGCGCCACCTTCTCCTTCCGCCCGGGCAAGCGCTCCACCGTTTCGACCGATACCCCCCTGGCCCCCAGCCGCACCATTTCGGCAGGCTCTTCGGTCGTCTCGTCGATGACTCGCAGTTTCGGTTCGGGATCGGCCATTGGAATTCCGGGTCGCGGAAGACGAAAGCCGCAAATCCAGTTCGACGCAATGCCCTGCTTTGTCTTAAGAATCGGTCCGACGCCCGCCGATGCCTGCCCGGATCCTCATTTGCACCGCCGCCTTCGGTGAAGGCCACAACAGCGCCGCCCGAAATCTGGCCCTTGCGCTGGAAGAAGCCGGCGCCGAGGTCCGTGTGACCGACCCCTGCCTGCTCGGAGCCCCGGTCAGCACCCGCTGGATCTGCAA
>NEUO01000065.1 GCA_002304315.1 Verrucomicrobiia bacterium Tous-C4TDCM | reverse complement strand
ACTAGGGAAAGAAGCCAACCGCAGATGAACAGGATGAACGCAGATTTGAGGAGAAAGCCCGACCTGCTGCCATTTGATCGACCGAAATTCCCCCATCAGGTCCCATCTTGTCCGTCCATCTGCGTTCATCCCGTTCATTTGCGGTTGAAAATCTTCAATCGCAGCCATCCGGGGAATGCCGATCTCCCTAGTGGATGATCCCTGAGATAAAGGAAAGCTGGGGCGCGGTTTGCGGCTGGTCGGGTGAAAACGGGAGCGTAGAGTCGCGCCCGTCATGAACCGCCTCCGACGTTTGATTCCGCTGCTGCTGGGTTTTTCCGGCAGCTTTGTTTTAGCCGCGGGCAAGGAGGTGAAGGTGTTTTTACTGGCCGGTCAGTCCAACATGGACGGCTGTGGCCGCTGGGAAGAGCTGCAGGTGGAACTCCAGAAAACTCCGGGGAACGTCAAAATCTGGGACAACCGGGATGCCAAGTGGATGGAGCTGGGCCGGGACTCGACCGCCATCGCGCGGAACCTGCAGTTCGGCCCCGAGATCGCCTTCGCGCATGGCTTGGCGAAGGCCTATCCGGACCATGAGATCGCACTGGTGAAGACCTCCGCCGGCGGCACCAAGCTGCATACCCAGTGGATGCCTGGGAAGGGGATGTATGAGCTCTTTACCCGGAACTATCGGAACGCGGTCGCGGATTTGGAGAAGGCCGGAAAGAAATGCGAAATCGCCGGCATGCTCTGGATGCAGGGCGAGTCCGATTCGGAGACGCTCGAAATGGCGAACGCCTACGAGGCGAACCTGAAGTCGATGTTCCGCGACGTCCGGGAGAAGACCGGCAAGGAGCATCTGCCGATCGTGATGGGGAGGATTTCGTCGAGCCTGTTGAAGAAGACGCCGTGGAACTTTGACCATGCCGCCGTGGTTCAGAAAGCGCAGGAAGCGGTCGCCGCGGCAGATCCCGACGTTTCGATCATCCACACGGATCATCTCAGCACCTTGAAAGACAACACCCATTTCGACACCAAGGCTGAGCTGACCCTTGGCGAAGAAATGGCGACGCGGATGCTCCAGGCAAAGGCCAAGGAGAAGCCGACCCCCTGAGCCGCCCGGCCGGGCGATGTCGCATTTTTCGCGGCCCAACGGGATTTTCCCATTTCCCCGGTGAAAGGCCTTGGCCAATCTCAACGCACCATCCGACCCAACCGACCATGTCACGACCCGTTACCCTCTTCACCGGCCAATGGGCCGATCTCCCCGCGGAAGAACTTTTCCCCAAGGTCAAGGCCATGGGCTTCGACGGCGTCGAGCTCGCCTGCTGGGGCGACCATTTCGACGTCCAGAAGGCGCTCAACGAGCCCGGCTACGTTGAACGCCTCTGGGAGCTGCTGAAAAAGCACGACCTCGCCTGTTACTCGATTTCCTCGCATCTCGTCGGCCAGGCGATCTGCGATCCGATCGACGAGCGTCACGAGTGCATCCTGCCGCCGCACGTCTGGGGCGACGGTGATCCCGAAGGCGTCCGCCAGCGCGCCGCGCTGGAGATGATCGATACCGGCAAGGCCTGCCGCAAGTTCCTCGACGCCGGCAAGGCCTACATGGCCACCAAGCCCGCCGGGTCCGGCAAGGCCGTTGTCAACGGTTTCACCGGGTCCTCGATCTGGGGCGCGCTCTACGCCTTCCCGCCGACCAGCCAAGCCTACTTGCAAAAGGGCTTCGATGACTTCGGCACGCGCTTCAAGCCGATCCTCGACGCCTTCGAAAAGGAAGACGTCTATTTCGCGCTGGAAGTCCACCCGACCGAGATCGCCTTCGACATCGCCTCCGCCCAGCGCGCCGTGGAAGCGGTCAAGGGCCACAAGCGCTTCGGCTTCAACTACGACCCGAGCCACCTCGGCTACCAGGGCGTCGACTACGTGAAGTTCATCTACCTGCTCGGCGAGCGGATCCACCACGCCCACATGAAGGACGTCTGGTGGGGCCACGGCACCGGCGAGGTGGGGGTTTTCGGCGGCCATACCGACTTCTGCGATGCGCGCCGCTACTGGGATTTCCGCAGCGTCGGTCGCGGCGACATCAATTTCGAGGAAGTCATCGTCGCCCTCAACGACACCGGCTACAACGGCCCGCTTTCGATCGAGTGGGAGGACGGTCGCATGGACCGCTTCCACGGTGCGACCGAGAGCTGCGCCTTCGTGAAGGGCCTCGATTTCCCGCGTAATCAAATCGCCTTCGACGCCGCCTTCGACAAATCGAACCAGTAAGAATCATGTCCACCAAAGTAGGAGTCATCGGAGCCGGCGGGATGCTGCGCTATCACGCGGAAGGGTTCCGCAAGGCCGGAGCCACCGTCGCCGCCGTCGCCGACCCGGCACCGGGTGCCGCGGCGAAGGCCGCCAAGCAGTGGGACATCCCTGCGGCGTTCGAGAGTGTCGAGGCGATGCTCGCCGACGCCGACATCGACGCGGTGTCGATCATCGTGCCGAACAAGTTCCACATGCCGCTGGCGATCCAGTGCCTTGCTGCCGGCAAGCATGTCTTTTCCGAAAAGCCGCCCGCGCTGAATGCCGCGGAGGTCCAGGAGATGATCGATGCCGCCAACGCGGCGGGCAAAAAGCTGATGTTCAACTTCAACAACCGCGCCCGGCCCGAGTCGATCGCGATGAAGAACTACGTGGCCGATGGCACCGTGGGAAAGATCAACTCCGCGCAGGCCAAGTGGATCCGCCGCACCGGCATCCCGGGCTTCGGAGGCTGGTTCACCACCAAGGCGCTGTCCGGTGGCGGTCCGGTGATCGACCTGCTGCACATGATCGACCTCGCGCTCTACTTCATGGGCTACCCCGACCCGGCCCACGTGCTGGCACAGACCTTCGACGACCACATCACCGACAAGGGCTTCAAGGGTCCCTGGGGCATCCCCGACCGGGCCGACGGCACCAACGACGTCGAGGCCGCGGCCCACGGCTTCGTCACCTTCAAAACCGGCCAGGTCCTCACCCTCCAGGTCTCCTGGGCGGAAATGATCAAGCGCGAGGAAGTCTCGGTGGTCTTCCAGGGCTCCAAGGCCGGCGGCAAGGTCGAGCGCCTCTTCGGCCGCGACGGTCTCGACGAGACCGCCATCGACACCTGCGAACTCTACGTCCAGGAGAACGGCTGCTCGGTCAACCGCAGCATCGTCACCGAAGCCTGCGAGGACATGGGCCGCAGCGCCTCCGCCGCGAACTTCATCCACGCCATCGAAGGCAAGGCCGAGCCCTTCAACACGCCCGACCAGGCGCTCAAGCTGATGAAGATCATCGACGCGATCTACGCCTCGGCTTCCAGCGGCGTGCCGGTGGCCGTCTAACAAGATCGAACCGCGGAGGCGCGGAGGTCGCGGAGAGGGAGCAAAGAACCAACGGTTATGATCCCAATCTTCTCCCCGTTCCTCTCCGCGGACTCAGCGCCTCGGCGGTTCGTTTCAACCATCATCCAACCTAAGACTTCATGAACCGCAAACTCCGCATGGGCATGGTCGGTGGTGGCCGCGGCGCCTTCATTGGCGCCGTCCACCGCATGGCCGCCAACCTCGATGGCAAGATCGAACTCGTCGCCGGCTGCTTCTCCTCCGACCCGGAGAAGAGCAGGGCCTCCGGCGAGGACCTGTTCCTCGATCCGTCCCGCGTCTATACCTCGTATGCCGACATGGCCGCGAAGGAAGCCGCGCTGCCGGCCGACCAGCGCATCGACTTCGTGTCGATCGTCGTCCGCAACGACCTCCACGTCGCCGTGGCCAAAACCTTCCTCGCCGCCGGGATCAACGTCATCTGCGAGAAGCCGATGTCCTTCTCGCTGGCCGAGGGCAAGGAGTTCGCCGAGCTGGTCCGCAAGAGCGGCAAGGTCTTCGCGCTGACCCACAACTACACCGGCTATCCGATGGTCAAGGAAGCCCGCGCGATCGTGAAGTCCGGCCGGCTCGGGCGCCTCCTCAAGATCGTCGCCGAGTATCCGCAGGGCTATGCCTCCAGCGCCTTCAAGGAGGCCGCGCCGAGCAAGATCGCGAACTGGCGGATGGACCCTTCTATTTCCGGCGTTTCCAACTGCATCGGCGACATCGGCTCCCACGCCGAGAACCTCGCCCGCTACATCACCGGGCTGGAGATCGAGGAACTCGCGGCGGAACTGACCACCTTCATTCCCGGTCGCCACCTCGACGACGACGGTAACATCCTGGTTCGCTACCAAAACGGCGTGAAAGGCATCCTCTACGCGTCGCAGGTTTCCAGCGGGGACGAGAACAACCTGAACATCCGGGTTTACGGCACCGAGGGATCGATCGAGTGGCATCAAGAGCACCCGAACGAGCTGGTCGTGAAATTCCCCGACAAGCCGCGCGAAGTCTGGCGGCGCGGGAACTCCTACAACGGCCCGGAAGCCACCGCTTTCACGCGTTTGCCCTTTGGTCACCCGGAAGCCTTCATCGAAGCCTTCGCCAACGTCTATCTCGCCGCCGCCGAAGCGATTTCCGATGAAATCGAAGGCAAGTTCCCGCGACCGGAAGGCTACGACTTCCCGGACGTCGACGACGGCATCGCCGGCATGGCCTTCATCGAAGCGGCCGTGGCTTCTTCGAAGAACAACGCCGCATGGACCAAGCCCGGGCATTGAAGATCCACACCACGGAACACGCGGAACACACGGAAAGGTTGAGAAGGTTGGGGATGAATCTCCCGTAGTCCTTTTCCCGGCCTCTTTCCGTGAATTCCGGGTGCCCCTGTGATTCCTTTCCCCATCCCATCATGAAACTCACCCTGATCCTTCCGCTCGCCGGCGCTGCCGCCGCGTTCTTCCTCGTCGCTGCCGCTCCGGACAAGGAGCAGGCACCACCCGGTGCCGCCGAGGCGATCGCCAAGGCACTCCCTTCCGAGGCCTACGCCAAGCCTGCCAAGGCCCGCAAGGTGCTGGTCTTCTCGAGAACTGCCGGCTTCCGTCACGCGTCGATCCCAACCGGCAAGGTGGCGCTCACCGAGCTGGGCAAGAAGACCGGAGCGTTCGAGACAGTGATCAGCGACGATCTCTCGAACTTCGAGCCGAAGACGATCGAGCAGTTCGATGCGATCGTTTTCCTCAGTACAACCCAGGATGTTTTCATGCCGCCGCAGGAGGTGCTGAAAGGGATGAACGAGGTGGATCGCAAGGACACTGAGGCCCGGGCGGAGCGCCTCAAGAAGAGCCTGATGGATTTCGTAAAAGGCGGGAAAGGTTTTGTCGGCATCCATGCCGCCACCGACACCCTTTACAACTGGTCGGAATACGGTGACATGATCGGTGGCTATTTCGACGGGCATCCCTGGGGCGCGGGCCAAGAGGTCTCGATCAAGGTCGAACCGGGGCAGGAGAAGCATCCGCTGGTCGCCATGTTTGAAGGCAAGAACCAGGATTTCAAGGAGGAGATCTACCAGTTCAAGGCGCCCTACGACTCCAAGAACTACCACATGCTGCTCCGCCTCGACACCGACAAGACCAACATGAAGATCGGCGGCATCAAGCGCACCGACAAGGACTTCGGCGTGGCGTGGGCCCGCTCGTGGGAAAAGGGCCGCGTCTTCTACTGCTCGCTCGGCCACAACGACCACATCTATTGGAACCCCACGGTGCTCCGCCACTACCTGGCCGGGATCCAGTGGGCGATCGGCGACTACAAGATCAAGATCGACAAGTAAGGTCGCGCTTCATGGCCCTGTCGGAGCGGCTGCGCCGTTCCTTTAGGGGCGGAATGAAAGGTTGTTCGCGGTGGCGATCCCGGTTGGTTGCCCGCCCCGCCGGAAGGTCACGGGCCTTCCGCTAGGGATTCGGAGCGGCTCGCAATCGGGCGAATCCCTTCGGTCCGGCGGCGGGGGTGATGGACACCGTGCCGTCGGGGGCGACCGTGTTGCGACTTACTGGCACCGGCGTCCAGAGCGACAGGTCCGTCGATTCCTCCGCGATCAGGCTGCCGAAGCGGAGCGCGTTAGCGGAGGGATGGAAGGTCAGCGATCCACCCGGCGAAAAACTGCCGTCCAGCGGATTGCCAAAGGTTCCCGGCGGGCTGCCTAACAGATACTCCGCGAGGTTGGGGAACCCGTCGCGATCCGGATCCTGGTCCATGGGCGATCCGATCAAACCGGCCATAGCGATCCAGTCGAGGTAGGGCTGGTCGGGATTGAGGCCGAGCAGGTCGTCCAGGATCTCGCGATTGGAAAAGAGCGTAAGGTCGCGGCCGGTTCCAGCTTCCAGGGCACCCATGATTTCATTCGCGATCAGGGCCTGCGCCACGGTGGCGGCATGGAAGCTGTCGCGGCAGAAGACACGGGTGGGCGGATTCTCCGGATCCCCGGCGAGGTTGAAGAGTGTGCCGTTGAGATGGAAGGGCTGTTGGTCGAAAATCCGGTTGGTCAGATGGTCGATCCGGGCGATGGCCGGCGGCTTGGCTTTCCCGGCGGCCCAGGTGATGATGCTCTGGTTGAGCGCCGCGATCTTGATCCGCGTGCTCGCCTGCTTCACTGGATCGTTGTAGGTGCCGGAAATCTGGGGTGTGGCTCCGACATCGGGGAGGGTGCACACGACGATCGGCACGTTCGGCCGACGAAGCCGGACCCAGTCGTGGATCGCGGCAATGCGGTTGCGGACGCCGTCGAGAAAGGTGGTCGTCTCCGTGTTGTTGAAGAGGTCGTTGTATTCCTGCTTCAGATCATTCGCGCCGAGCAGGATGACCACGGCCTCTGCGACCACCAGCTCGTCGATCAGTTTCCTACGGGTGTCGTAGTAACTGAAGCCGAGCGGTTCGCCGGACGGGGGATCGAAGGGATTGTCGGTATTGATCAGGATGAACCAGTTCAGGGTCGTCATCCCGGGAATGCCGAAGTTCCACTCGTGGCCGGCGTTGCGGAGGTCGCCGTAGATGAAGGCGGTGCTTTCATAGGGGCCGAGGGTGGCCTCGGTTGGCCGGAAGATCCGCAGCAGTTCCGGCCAGCTCCGGGCGTTTGCGTTGGTCGGGTTCGATGCCGGCGCGGAGAAGGGGAGTTCGAATGCATATTCCTCCGTCATGCTGTCGCCGATCGCCAGCACCCGCAGCGGGGCGGCCGCGGCGGGTGTGGCCAGAGCGAGGCAGAGTGCGAGCGCTCGGAATCGGATGGTCGTCGTCATGCCAGTCAAACGGGCGGCGTATCCGGTAGGGAACAACCGCGCCGTTGTAACCTAGGTCATGGCCCCGGTTTGCCAAGAGGGCTTCAGTTGAGCTCGACCCGGAAGAAGAGGGTCGGAGCGGTGAGCGGCTTGGGCGCGCTGAGGGTGACTTCTACCGTCTCCACCTGGCCCGCAGTGGAAATCACGCTCTCCGTGGCACTGGTATCCTCAGTCCACCCGGTGAGGTTCGTCGAGTTGAAGACTTGGACTTCGAGGTCCGTCAGCGCCAAAGAACGCCTGGTGTAGGAGAACTTTCCGTTGCTCGGATTCAGGCCGGAGATCACGGGGTTATTCGAGCTTCCCGACGTCGGGTTGAGGCCGAAGGCGTATTCGAAGGAGTTGTCCTTCCCGTCGAAATCGGGATCTCCGGTCGGGCCGCCCGTCGCGCCGGTGGCAGTGATCCAGCTCGCGAAATCATCGACCCATGCGATGAGGTCGCCGGAATCGCGGGGCAGGATTTGATAGCCGGAGTCGAAGGGGGCAGTGGCATCCGACTGGCTGAAGATGCCGGTGACGGTGGCAGGAAAGGGCGGGGGAGATGTGGCGGTAGAGCCGGACTGGATCCCGATCTCGACCGGAGTCAGTGATGAATCCCGGAGCGTGATGGAAGCAGCAGGCCCCCAGACACCGGAGTCATAGGTGAGGTTCTTTACGGTCACCAGCCTGCCTTCGTAGGTCTCGGGCGAGGCAAAGAGCGCCGCCAGCGGAATGCTGATTGGAGAGGCTTCTGTCACCGGTCCGCGGTCCACGATATGGGCTGCGGAGGTGGGTATGACGGCAGTGAGACCGTTGGATTGGGAGACGGTCCCGCTGATGGTGAAGCGATTGCCACGGACGAGGCCGAGAAAGACGGATGGGGAGAAGATATTGATGCCTGCGGTGCCGTCCTGGATGAAGCCGCTGAAGTTCGCCGCGCCACCGCCGAAGTCCGCCTCAGTCACGGTTCCTTCGACCGCGACCACGGCACCGGCGTCGAGTGGAGCGCCTTCACTGTCGACGTCACGCAGCGCGGAGACCGGGATGACGACTCGCACCGGGGCCTGGCTTGCGATCGGGGTCAAGATGCCGCCGCTGGCCGAAGTGGAGACCACAAGGGGGTAGTTGCCGTTGTCCGACTGGAGCGTTGGCACGGGCGTTACCAGTCCCCCGATGGTTACCTCAAGCGGCGCGGCGGTGGTGGCGGCGGCGGTCGTGATATTGATGATCTGGCCGGAGACGGTTGAAGCGGCACCGGTGGCACCCGCGCCGGAAAGCACGACACTGCCCGGCGCTCCGACTCCAGAGGGAACCACGATCCTTACGGTGGAAAGGGTGACCCCGCTGATCCGAGGCACGAGTGTCAGTTTGGCGGATTGGTTGAACTGAGCATCGTCAAACATCGTGAGGCCGAGGAATGGGCTGCTGAGGGTGGCATTGACCACCGTCGCGATGCCATCACCGTCGCCGGGAGCGCGGCCGCGGAGCGCGGCGATGTAGGTGGCATTCGGCCCGCTGTTTGGAGCCCCGAAATCACTCAAGGCAAGCGGCAGGTTCCCGGTGGCGTCCGTCCCTGACATGAAGTCGGTTTGACTGGAGCTAGAATTGGCCGCACGCACCCCGAAATTGGCACCAGTGCTGGAGGTGGCGCGCAGCTTGGCACCGGGAAAGAGGGCGAAGAGAGAAGTTGGCGAGGCGGTGCCCGCTGCCAGCGCGTGGATCCCGCCGGTCGTGCCCGCAGGATCGCTGCCCGCATCTTTGACCATCACCATGTCGGTGGTGGTGATGTCGAGCGATGGGGAACCCGGAACCAAACTGAAGTAAACCGGGTCGCCGAGGCCGAGGGCCAAGCGTGTAGTCGCCTGCCGCGAAGTCGCTGCTGGTGGTGGCATTGGAGAGGGTCACCAGGGTTCCGACCGGGACTGCCGACCAGAAGGTGCTGTTGGCAAAGAGATACTTGCCGCCGGCATCACCGCTCATGCCACCGCTGAAATCCTTGAGGATCATCCCGCGGAGATCGACCGTGGCTCCCGGTGTTCCGTTTCCGATCACCAGCAGCTCCACCCGGTCGGGAGAGCCGTTGAGATACTTGTTCACCACCACGCGGGGCGGTGTCACCACGACGGCGGTGGTAAAGTTCCAGCCGCTGCTTCCGGCGATGCCGGCGTAGGGGTTGGCGGGCGAGGCGAGATCGACGATCGCTCCGGCGGGGATCTCCACGTGATAGTCCGTGCCCGCGGCGAGGGCAGAGGGCAGAACCATGCCGATCTGGTTGGAGGAAAGAGTGACCTGCGCGGGATTCGTCACGTCCAGGCTGTAGACGGTCAGCTCGCTCAAGGTGTTCTTCACGAGGATCTGGCCGGTTCCGCGGGCGAGGTTCTCGTTGAAGGTCATCGTCAGCAGCGTGGTGCCGGCTGCGGATACGCCGGTGCTGTCATCGGCGGGGCTGAGGCCGTTAACCAGCGGCGGTGCGGTGTCGCCGCCGGACCCACCCGTGACCTGGCCTTCCACGACGAGATCAGCCCCGGCGATCGGTCCGTAAACGAAGAAGTTATCGCCCGGGTCGCTGGTGAAATAGGGAATCAGCCGAAAGGTGACCGTTTGACCCGTTACCCCTTGGAGGTCTTCGTAACCGGTGAGGTCGATCGGATCAATCACGCCGCCATCCGTGCCGGATACGAGGGCGAACTCTTCTACATCGATAAAGCCGCCGGAGCCGATCTGGAACTGGAGGGCGGCGAGTTCGGGGCCGCTACCGTCCCGCCGGTAGTGGAGGTCGAAGGTTTCGAAGGAGACATCGGCGCCGGAGCCTGGGCTTACCGTGAAGGTGATGAAATTTCCGGCAGCCGCGGCTTCCTCGACGGTGGCGGCATCGAAGCCCTGGCCTCCCCAGGCATTGGCGGTGGAGGTTCCGCCGGTGGTGTCGGTTCCAGGGCCACGGGTCAAGCCGCCGACGCTGACACCCGGCGCGGAGGTGGTGGCAGCCAGGCCTTGGGTGCCAAAGGAGGATTGGCCGGTCGTTTCCCACGCAGCGATGACATCGGCGGCGGCAGGGAGGAGTGTGGCCAAGACAAGGGCGCCGCCCGTTCCGAGCATCAGGCAATGGGAGTTCCCGGATTTCATGAGATGTAAGGGTGAGGTGAGGATGACCCATCACGGGGAAACGTCACCCGAGCGACCACGCGGAATGGGATCCGCCCGGTCGGGATGGGCCGCAGGAGCGGCCGGAACATTCCCTGCAAAAGGAGAAACCGGGGGTGTTTCTTAAGGAAGACTGACAATTTAGAAGACCGAAGACAAGGCTGCACTTGATCGACCGGGTGGCGGAGTCGTCACGGGCGGGGCACGACGAAAAAGGGGCGGCCCGTTTCCGGACCGCCCCTTGCCATGGATGAATCGAAGACCGCTTAGGGGGTCACGATCCGGATGAACAGTTTCGGCTCGGTGAGCAGGACGGCTGGCACGGTGACGGTGACGGCTTCCACCGGGTCGCCACCATTGGACACCGGGGTCACGGCGGGAGTGAAGGCGGTCCAGGCGCCGGTGAGGCTGGTGTGGTACTGGTAGGTGTAGGCCAGGCCGGTGAGCGACGGCTTGCGGCGGGAGAAGGTGAATTCGCCGGTGGTCTTGTTCAAGATGGAGGTGAACGGAGTCACCGAGCCACCCGAGGTGGGGCTGAGACCGAAGGCGTATTCGAAGGCGTTGTCCCTGCCGTCGAGGTCGGTGTCGCCGGTCATGCCGCCGGTGGCACCGGTGGCGGAGACCCAGGACTCGAAGTCGGTGATGGTGCCCGCAGCGAGGTCCGAGGGATCCCGCGGCAAGATCTGGTATCCGGTCGTGAAGGGAGAGGAAGTGTCGGACTGGGTCAGCACGCCGGTCAGAGTCAGCGGGTAAGTTGGCTCCGTTACCGCGGTCGAGTTTGGCTGGATACGGACGGTGACTTGATTGTTGAGCGAATCCCGGAGGAGGACGTTCTGGCCGACCAACCAATTGCCGGAAACCTTGTAGAGATTCGCGATTTTCACCAGGCTGCCTTCAGTCGCTTCGGCAGCACCGAGCAAGCTTGGGATGGTCAGCAAATCGGCGGTCGGGGCAGTGTCCGCGCCGAGATTGAAGATCTGGCTTTCGGCCAGGGGGACGATCTCGGTGAGGCCGTTGAACTGCACGATCGTGCCGACCACCGCGTAACGAGTGCCGCGGACCAGCGGTGTGGTGAGCAAGGTGGAACTGAACAGGTTGATCCCCGCGCTCGCATCCTGGAAGTAGGCTTGGTTGTTGGTGGCGCTGAAGTTGTCCATCGTGCACACGCCTTCGAGGGCCACGATGGTCCCGGCATCGAGGGCGACGCCGTTAACGTCCGTGTCGCGCACGGCCTCCATCGGGATGATCACCCGGGCGACCGGCTGGACACCGACCGGTGTCAGCGCGCCGCCACCGCCGGTGGTCGACACCGCGAAGGGGTAATTGCCGGTGGCGGAAGCACCGCTTTGAGGCGGGCTGACCATCTCGGTAATCGTGATTACGAGCGGGGCAGTGGTGGTGACCGAGGCTGAGCTGATGGAGATCGTTTGGTCGATCGCCGTGAAGCTCGCTCCTGTGGCACCGGTTCCGGAAAGGGAAACGGTCTCCGAAGTTACCGCTCCCAGTGCGGCTGGAACTTGCACGGTGATATCGGACAAGGTCACCGAAGGGATTTGTGCGGTTACTGTGAGTTTGACGGTCTGGTTGGTCGCGCCCGCCGGGAAGATCGTCGTGTTGAGGTAGGGCGACGCCGGGGTGCCGTTGGTCGTGACCACCACACCGTCGCCGTTGGCCGGATTGATGCCGCGGAGGACGGCGATGTAGCCGGCGTTGGTGCCGGTGTTCGGCAGCCCGAAGCTCGAAGGAGTCAGGGTCACCGCACCGGTGGCATTCGTCCCGCTGAGGAAGTCGGCGAGGGCTGAGGTCGGGTTGGTGGCGATCACGCCGGCACCGCCGGTGGCGGCGCGGAGCCGCGCGCCGGTGAAGCCGGTGAAGAGCGAGCCGGCGGTGCCGCCGGCCAGCACGTGGATGCCGCCGGTGGTGCCGGCCGCGCCGCTGCCCGCGGCCTTGATCATGACCATGTCGGTGGTCGAGATGTCGAAGGAACCGCCGAGGCTGGTGAAGTAGGCGGGATCGCTGAGTCCGACGCGGACAACGAAGTTGCTGTCGTCCACATCGCTGGAGACCGCGCTGTTTTCCAGCACGATCTGGGTGCCGACCGGGACCGAATCCCATAGCGCGTTGGTGGTAAATTCGTATTTGCCGCCGCCATCGGAGCCCATGTTAGAGGAGAAGTCCTTGACGATCATGCCGCGCATGTCGAGGGGCGGGCCGCCGGTGCCGGTGTTGATCACGAGCAATTCGATGGTGTCCGGACTGCCGTTAGAATATTTGTTCACCACCACGGTCGGCGGGGCCGGGGGCGGAGTGGTGGTAAAGTTCCAGAAGAAAGTATCGTCGAGGGGGTCTCCGGGGGTGCCGTTGTCGTTCCGTCCGAATCCGGCGAACGCATTCGGTGAGGTGGCCAGGTCCTTGATGGCAGTCCCGGGAATCTCAACGTAATAGGCTGTCGCGGGGAGCAGCGGATTGACCAGCGGAAGACCGAGGATGCTGACGTTCAGGTCGACTTGGCCGAAGTCGCTGACGTCGATGGTGTTGACGGCCGAATCATCCGAAACCTTGCGCACCACGATATTGCCCGTGCCGAGGACGATCTCCTCGCTGAAGGTGACCGTCAGTTGAGAGACGGAATCGGCGACGACGTTGGTCGCATTGTCCAGCGGGCTGAAGGCAAGAGGGACCGGAGGTGTGGTGTCCGCGCCGGTCGCGGTGGCACTGATGAGGAGATTGTCGATGCGGTTGTTACCGGAGGCATTTGTCGCGCCGCTGAGCGTGTAGCGGAGGATGACGCTCGCGGCTCCGTCGAGGTCGTTGTAGCTGCTCAGGTCGACGGATTTCGTGGTGAATGTGCCAGTCGTGCTTGCGGTGTTGACACCGACGACTGGCACAAAGGGTCCGCCCGCGATGCTGTAAGACCAAGTGCCCGAGCTGAAGCCGAAGGCGGTGCCGCGAGTGTCGACGGTAATGATCGGATTCTGGACACCGGTGAAATTGACGGCCAGATCGATGATTCCGCCATTGCCTGGGAATGGCGCTGTGGTTCCGCCGGCAACAGTGCTTAAAGAGTTTCCTGGAGGTGCGGCTGCCTGAGCGTTGAGGGCGATGCCCGAGAAGTCGTCAATCAGGCCCGTCCACCCGGTTAGAGAAAGGCTCCCGCTGCCGAGGTCAGCGGTAATTGAAGTTGGCACTCCGTTGGTGCCCGGCGCGACGGCGGCGGTTCCGGTCACCACCAGCCCGTTGAAATTCCAATAAGCCACCGTGTCGGCGGAAGCTGCGCCTAGGAAAACCGCGTGGAGGCTGGCAAGCGCGAGCAGTCGGCAGCGGCGGGTGCGCCCAGAGGGAGAAAACAAATCGGGATGTTGGTGTAGGGACATTGGAGTCTAGGGGTTCGTTTTGGCCTCGGGGAGAGAATCGTCGGACGGTGCTGAGCAGATTACGCGCCCAATCCGTCCGAGCACGCGACTAAATGTGTCCAATTCGTAACGGGTTTGAGATTCCCTGCATTCGGACGATCAAATGCCTTGCGATCGCTAAGGTTTCAGTGAATACTGAAAGTAGATGAGCGACGAGGCACAGCGGCTGAAGCAGGCGAGGGACGAATTTGTCGCCCAGTGGGGGGCGATGGGGTCGCAGTGGGGGATCAACCGGACCATGGCTCAGATCCACGCTTTGTTGATGACGGCGGTCGAGCCGATCGGCACGGACGATGTGATGGCGGAGCTTGAGATCAGCCGTGGCAACGCTCACACCAATCTCAAGGAACTGGTGACTTGGGGCCTGGTCCGGGTGGTGGTGAAGAAGGGCGAGCGGCGGGAGTTTTTCGAGGCGGAAAAGGACGTTTGGAAGATTTTCACGATCGTGACCCGGGAACGGAAGAAGCGCGAGATCGAGCCCGCGCTGGCGGTGTTGAGCCGTTGTTCGGAAGGAAGCCGCGGGATGAAGAGCGCCGAGGGGCAGGCCTTCCATTCGCAGATGCAGCAGCTCGAGGAGTTCGTCGGCTTTGCCTCCAAAGTGGCCGACCGCGTGGGCTCCATGAAGCACGGCTTCGCGGTTCAACTGGCAGCCAAGCTGCTGGGCTGATGGATTTTTTTGAAGTGATTTTTCAGAAAGTATTGAAAGAACGGGAACTTAAAGGACTTTGAAAGCAAGGGTTAACGAAATGAATCCTCAAATTGTGATCTTCGGTGCAAACGGCTTTCTGGGCCGCTATTTGGCCCGCCATTACCAGCGGCTGGGCCATGAAGTCGTCTGCGTGGCGCGCCATCGGGAAGGCTGGAGCGGAGACGGGATGTTCCTCGAATGGGACGGCAAGAATCCGGGTCCATGGGCTCTGGCGCTGGAAGGCGCGGAACGGGTGATCAATCTGGCGGGGCGCAGTGTGAACTGCCGCTACGACGAGCGGAACAAGCGGAGCATCATCGATTCGCGGGTCGACTCGACCCGCGCGATCGGCGCGGCGATCGCGGCCTGCAGGGTTCCGCCGAAGCTGTGGCTGAACTCGAGCACGGCGACCCTGTATCGGCACGCGACGGACAAGCCGCAGGACGAGTGGTTGGGCGAGCCGGGCGAGGGATTCTCGGTCGAGGTGGCACGGGCATGGGAGGAAGCGTTTTTCGCGGCGAAGGTGCCGGGAGCGACCCGCAAGGTGGCGCTGCGGACCGGGATGGTGCTGGCGAACGAGGATGGCACGGTGTTTGACGTGCTGCGGCATCTGACGCGGCGCGGACTGGGCGGGACGATGGGGAAGGGGGACCAGCGGGTGAGCTGGATCCACATCGAGGACTTCCTCTCGGCAGTGGATTTCATCGCGGCGGATCCGCTGCTGGACGGCGTGTTCAATCTGACCGCGCCTGAGTTTCCGACCAACCGGGAGCTGATGCGCGCCTTCCGCGAGGAGCAGGGGGTGCCCTGCGGCATGCCGGCGGCGAAATGGATGCTGGAATTGGGGGCGCGTGTCATGAAGACCGAGACCGAGCTGATTCTCAAAAGTCGCTGGGCGGACCCGCGGCGTCTGCGGGAGGAAGGCTTCCGCTGGCGCTGGCCGCAGCTGACAGGCGCGCTTGCCGACCTCGAGGGACGGCTGGGCTTGGACGGTTTCTTCTACCAACCGGAGCGGCGCTCGGCAGGGGTGCGGGTGTGGACGCCGGGGAAGAAAGTCGCGGCAGGTTTCCGTTAGGGCATTCGTTCTCCTGGTCCCTCCCGGCAGGGGCGGCAGTAAACCGGGGATCTGCCGTGGTGCGGGTCGTCGAATCCGGGCGCGGGGGGCGGATTCCAATTCTGACTTCCCGACGCGGTTTCAGGTGCCTCCTTCCCGTGAAATGCCGCGCGGAATCAGTTTGAGAAGTGGATTGGACTCCACCACATTCGTGCGGCCCGCTGCACCTTGGTTTGTTGCGGGCGCCTTCTTCCAGCTTGGCAGAAAGCCTAAACCTTCCATGCCCCCCTTTAACCCCAACCTGGTGCTTCTGTTGCTCTTTGCCCTGACCGCATTCCGGGCGGACGGCCAAGCACTCAACGGCACGTGGGTCTATCCGTCAGCGACGGGAAACTTGCTCTATCAGCTCGACGAGCGCGGGCAGCGGATCGCGGATTTCTCTCAGTGTGGTTATCGCGGCGGCAGCGAGCCCTTGCCGAACGTCGCGGCACTTATCCCGCAGAGTCGCTGGGTGGTCGTAAATCCCGGCAGCGGGGATGATACGGCCTTGATTCAGGCGGCGATCGATTTATAGCGACACCGGGCCCCATCACCGCTGGTCGGTCGGCGGGTTGTTCGATGGGGTCGCCATCAATGGCAATGAAATCAACGTGCGAAACCGCGGCAACTCGGGCACCGGCCACGGCTGGGCGGGTGCCTACATGGCGGTCTGGAATTGCAAGGCGAGCAGCTTCAGCGTGCGAAATCCGCCCACCGCTCGCAACTGGCTCGTCGGGTCCATCGGCACCATCGACAGCTCCAGTGGATTTTCGGTCGGTGCCGATCCGCCGGGCACCTATGACAGCAGCGGTCCCACCGGCACCGGCAAGGCGGTCCACATGCGCAGTCTCTACTACGGCCAGCTCCAGCAGCGGATGAAATGGCCGGGCTCGGACTTCCGCGAAGTGTGGCTCGGCGACGTGGACCAGCATTCCAGCACCGGTGGCACCGGGGAGACGGTCAACTGTGATGCCACATGGCTCTCGCAAGTGGAGGCCATCGACTTCGCCACGCTGCATTTGCAGGTGCAGAAAGCGCAGCCCGCCAGCCAGGTCATCATTCTCAACCCGGTCGCGGATACTTATGTCATGGGCGGGGTCAACGCTTCGACCAACTACGGAACGGCAACCACTTTGGTCACGAAGGACGACACAAGCGCCGACTTTGATCGTGAGACGTTTCTTCGCTGGGATCTCAGCGGAGTGAGCGGGAAAATCATCAGTGCAAAAGTGAGGCTCGCCGGAGTCACCACCGGCCAGACCGGCAACGAAAGTTGCGCGACGTTTGTCTCGAGCGACACCTGGGGCGAGACCACCGTCAACTACACCGACAAGCCCGCCTCGGGGGAACTCTTCGCGCAGTGGCTGCCGGTCGCAGGGCAAGCGGTGGAATTCACCGTCACCCCGCAAGTCGTGGACACCCTGCTCGGAGACGACCTCCTTTCCCTCTCGATTCTCTCCACCGACAGCTACGGTGCCAATGGCATCGTCAGTTATGCTTCGCGGGAGAATGCGACCGTCGCCAATCGTCCGCAGCTCATCCTGACGATCGACGATACCGTCCCCACCATCAGCGACGTGGCGGATCAGACCGTGGACGAAGATACCGCCACCGCGGCCTTGCCTGTGATCATTGGAGGCGACTTGCCGCAGACCCTCAGCGGCACTTCGAGCAATCCCGCGCTCGTGCCGAATGCCAACATCGTCTTCGGTGGCAGCGGCGCGAACCGCACCGTCACGGTCAGCCCGGCGGCACATCAGAGCGGCACCACCACCATCACCCTGACCACCAGCAACGGCACGATTGTCGCGACGGATACATTCACGCTCACGGTGACCGCCGTGAGCGACGCCGCCATCAAGTCCGCCACGGGCAGCGCACTCAATCTCGCCAGCGCCTGGGTGGCCAATTTTGTGCCCGTGAATCCTGACACGGCGACGTGGAATGCCACCTCGCTGACCGGTGCGATGACGCTGGGCGCGAATCTGAGTTGGGCCGGCCTCATCGTGAACGACCCCGCCGCAGCGCTCACCTTCAACGGCACCCAAACGCTGACGCTTGGCAGCGAGGGCATCAACCTGTCGGCCGCCACCGTGAACCTTACGCTGAATCACCCCGTGATTCTCGGGGAAGATCAGACCTGGAATGTCGGCCCCGGTCGCACGCTCTCCGCCGCCAGCCGGATTTCGGGCTCGCGCACGCTGACGAAGGCCGGCACCGGCACTCTCGTCCTCTCCGGCCTCAATGCCACCGCTGCGAGCAACTACACCGGCACCACCACCATCAACGCCGGAACTCTAGCCATCTCCGCCAACGACCCTTCCTTCACGGGTGGTCTGACCTTTGGCTCCGCCAACGCGAGTGCCATCGTGGGAACCTTGGATCTCAGCACTTCCAGCACCACCTACGCGGGCGCGGCCTTGGTGCGGACGAACAATGTCGCCGCCAACACGGTCCTGATTGGCAGTGGCGAAACCCTCACGCTGAGCGGGGGCATGACCTTGGGCTACGATGCGGCAGGTGGCTCGGGGGCGACGGACTCAAAACTGACCGTCACCGGAGCGGGGAGCATGGCGGTGAACGGCACGACCATCAGTATTGGTGTGAATCAGGCCGCGCAGAACGCAGGCTATTCCAGTAGGGGAACTCTCGACGTGAGCGCGTTGGCAGCGTTCAACACGAATGTCACCACCTTCAACATGGGCGTGGGCAGCACCACGACCGGGGTGGGCAACGTGCTTCTTTCCAATACCGCCAACACGATCCAGGCGACGACGCTCACGGTGGCGAACACCGGTGGCAACAATGGCAACGGCACCAGCACGCTGACGCTGGGAACCGGAACCAATGTCATCCGGGCGGACACCATCGAGATTGGAAAAGGGAAAGGCAGCAGTCCTGGAATGGTCAAATTCGCCTCCCAGATTCCGGGAAGTCCGGGGACCGTGACGATTGCCGACAAGGCGGGAACCGCTGCAGCCAATATCACCGTGGCCAACGTCAACGGCGTCGGGACCAGCGGTGGAGCGATTGGAACCTTGGATCTCCGCGGCCACACGGCGACGGTGGATGCCGGAACACTGCTCATTTCCAGGAACAATGGCGCCAGCAGCACCGCCGCTTCGAGCACCAATGGAACGGTCCACTTTGACGCGGGAGTCTTCACCGTGGCGATACTGAACATGGCCCAGAAGAGCGCGGTTGCGACCGGAACAGCCACGGCCACGTTAAACGTCGGTGGCGGCAGCTTCACGGTGAACACGGCATTCACGCTCGGGTCCCAAACCGGAAGTGGTGCTTCAGTCGCCACCCTGAATCTCACCGGAGGCACCTTGAACTCCTTCGCCAGCATCCTCGAAGGTGGTGGCAACACCACCAGCAAGATCACTCGCGACGGTGGCACCCTGAAACTGAATGGCAATGCCATTGGCGGTGCGACACCGATCGATACGCTGGAGTTCAAATCCGGAACGGTGCAGGATGTTTCTCAAATCAACGACGGCACCAGCGGCCTCACCAAGACCACGTCCGGCACGCTCACAATCTCCGGCACCAACACCTACACCGGTACCACGATCGTCAGCAGCGGCACCCTCGTTCTCGGCGGCAGCCTCACAGGACCGCTGACCGTGAACGGCGGCACTTTCGCTCCGCAGGGACTGCCCGCTACCGCCAGCGACTTCGCCTTGAATGCAGGCGGCACTTTCCAAGCCCGCATCAACGGCACCACCGCTGGAGCGCAGTACGACCAGCTCGCCGCGGGGGGCAGCGTGACCTTGGCCGGGCCGCTCGATCTCGTCGCCGGCCCGGGCCTCGCCCCAGGCACCAGTTTTAGAATCCTCAACAAGACCAGTGCCGGAGCCATCAGCGGCATCTTCTTCGGCAAGCCGGAAAGCAGCGTCTTCACCGACGACGGCTACCCTTGGATCATCAGTTACCTCGGCGGCGATGGCAACGATGTCGTCCTCACGCTGGCGACTCCCGCTCAAGCCTGGCGCTTCACCCACTTCGGCACCATCGCGAACAGCGGCACCGCGGCCGACACCTTCGACGCCAACGGCGACGGTGAGGTCAACCTCCTCGAGTTTGCCACCGGCCAGAACCCCCACGCCGCCAGCCTGATCTCGCTCTCCGGCCTCCGCACCGCCAGCGCCCTGGAGATCACCTACATCCGCAGCAAGGAACCACTCACCGGCGGCGTGATCTTCGCGGTCGAGTGGAGCGACACCCTCGCCCCGAATCCCTGGTCCGTTGCCGGCGTCACCCAATCGATCCTCACCGACAACGGCACCGTGCAATCCGTCAAAGCCACCGTGCCGACCGCCGCGGCCATTCCCAGGCGCTTCGCACGGCTCAAGGTGACGTCACCCTGAATCCGGGAATGCGCTGGGGTGACCGGTGATCTTGAGTCGGTGACACAGGTTGCCCATTGTTTTTTCACGCAGGAATGCTTTGTGAACTCGGGAGTTGTCGATTATGGTGACGCCCCTTTCGCATGTCAGATCTCGCATCAACGTCCAGAAAACCGCGGGCCTCGCAGATGGTTCTGCTGTTCGCGGCGCTGGTCATCGGGGTGGCAGGGTTGAAGGCGGCCCAGGCGTTTTTCGTGCCCATGCTGCTGGCTTTCTTCATCGCGACGGTGAGCTATCCGGTGACCGACTGGCTCCAGCGCCACAGGATTCCGCCCGCGGTGGCGGTGCTGCTGACGGTGCTGGTCGACTTCGCCTTCCTCGCCGCGGTGGTGGTGCTCGGGGTGACGATCGTGGGCGATTTGCAGGAAAAGTGGGACGCGGAATACTACGATCTGGCGCGCTTGAAGATTCTGGAAGCGAACGACGTCATCACGGCGAAGCTCCAGCAGTGGAAGGTCGAGGACGCGAGTGAAAAGCTCAACGAATTCACCAACGAGAACCTGGCGGAGTTGCGCAACGTCAAGTTCGGCCAAATCTGGACGCTCGGCACCGGGGTGGTCGGGCGGGTGCTTTCCTTCTTCGCGACCTTCGGCGTGGTGATCGTGCTGACCATCTTCATGCTGCTGGAAGCGCAAGTCTTCAGCCGCCGCTTCGGAGCGATCCGCGAGGCCCGCGGGCCGAACTTCGAGCGCCTGACCGGGGCGATGCGCGACACCCAGCGCTACCTCGGCATCAAGACGCTGCTGAGCCTGGCGACGGGACTGTTCGCTGGAATCCTGTGCTGGGTCGCGGGGCTCGATTTCTTCTTACTGTGGGGAATCCTCGCCTTCGTCATGAATTTCATCCCGGTGGTCGGCTCGCTGATCGCCTCGATCCCGCCGATCCTGCTGGCCCTGATCGCCCGCGATGGCGGACCGACCGATGCGATCGTGGTGGCCGGTGGCTACGGGCTGATCAACATGTTCCTCGATAACTTCGTGCAGCCCCTGCTGCTAGGTCGCCGCTTCGGGCTTTCGATCCTGGTGGTCGTGCTTTGCGTGCTGTTCTGGGGCTGGCTGTGGGGCTTGATCGGGATCATTCTGGCGGTGCCGCTGACCATGATTCTCAAGGTCGTGCTGGATAACAGCGACGAGTTCCGTTGGGTCGCCGTCGCGATCGGTCAGGAGTCCCGACCAACGGAAGGTGATATCGACGTGCTTGCCGCGCCGGAAGCGGCAAAGGCGTCCGGGGGAAATTGAGCATGTCGCGTTTTCAAAAATTCGCCACGGCCGCTCTCGTCGCGGTGATCGTGTTGATTTTCGTCGGGGCCATCGTCCGGGTCAGCGGGGCGGGGATGGGCTGTCCGGACTGGCCGAAATGCTGGGGCCGCTGGGTGCCGCCGACTTCGGTGGAGCAGGTGGATGTCACCACGCTGCCCTTTGACAAGTTCAAACGCGCGGCGAAGCGATACGGGCGGGATCTTTCCACCGTGACGCCGGAGCATGTGCTGGAGAGCTTCAACCCGGTGCACACCTGGACGGAATATCTCAACCGGCTGACCTCGCTGCCGGTGGGGTTTTTCTCGGTGGCGACCCTCGTGCTGGCACTGCTGACGCAGCGGGGGCGGCCGTGGGTGCGAACTGCAGCGACGGTGTCGGTGGTGCTGGTCGGGGTGAACGCGTGGATGGGCAAGGAAGTGGTGTCGAGCGACTTGGAGCCGGGTGTGCTGACGGTTCACATGGCGCTGGCGATGCTGCTGATCCTGCCGCTGAGCTTCAATGCGTGGCGCGGGTGCGATGGGCCGTGGGCGATCCCCGGTAACGACGCGGGGCGGCGGAAGCTGCGGATGATCATTGGCGTGCTGCTGCTGCTGATTTTTGTCGAGGGCGTGCTGGGAACGCGGATCCGGGAGTTGAATACGGAACTCGCGAAGACGCATCCGGGGGCTGGACGCACGGAGTGGATCGGCATTTTGGAGGAAACCGGCAGTTACCTCGTCCACCGCAGCTTTTCGTGGGTGATTCTCGGCTCTTCCCTCTGGGCTTGGTTTCTGGTCCGCCGAAATGGAGGTGCAGGGATGGTGGCGAACGGCGTGCTCGGGGTGATCTTCGCGCAGATGGTGCTCGGGCTGATCATGGCGCAGGTGGAGATTCATCCGGTGGTGCAAGTGCTGCACCTCGGGTTGTCGGGGATCCTGCTGGCGCTGACGACGGTGTGGTTCTGCGGGACGTGGAGGATCAGCGGGGACGCGGAGGCTGTCCGGTAAAAGCGGCGAGCAGGCCGCTTGCAGGCGATGCAGACGTGAATGGTGCAGCGGGCTTGAGGGGACCGTTCTGCCGGTCTGGAGACCAGCGGTCCCGGGGTTAGACTCCCAGCAACTCCGCGGCGGACTCCACGGCCATCCCGTGCGCCTCGCCGACCGGCGCGCAGGTCAACTTGCCGCCGGTGCAATTCACTGCGCCGAGCATTTCCTTACGGACCCGGCAGGCCCCGGCGACGCCTTGGTCGGCGAGCAGGGTGATCCAGCGCTGGGTCACGTTGTTGAGTGCCTGGGTGGCGGTGCGGGCGTAGGCACCGGGCATGTTGGCCACGCAATAATGGATGACGTCTTCCTCGACATAAGTCGGGGCCTGGTGGGTGGTCGGGCGGGTGGTCTCGGCGCAGGGGGAATTTTTCTTTCCGTTAGAATGTTAGAATTCCGTCGGTCTGGCTGACAGACATCTGATAGGCGAATCCGATCTCCTTGGCAAGGACGGGCTGCTCTCCCGCGCTGGGAAGGTCC
>NEUO01000064.1 GCA_002304315.1 Verrucomicrobiia bacterium Tous-C4TDCM | reverse complement strand
GCTTGCAGCTTCGCGACCGTTTCGGCGAGACCGGCGGACTCGACGCTGCGGAGGACTTCGGGGAAGTTCTTGTAGGCGTCGGGCGCTTCGTCGATGGGATATTTGCGGCAGTTGGAGAGGATGTCATGGGCGTCGAAGTCGGCGTCGACCGACTTCTGGTCCAGGGTCCGCGCCGCGTGCTTGCGGCCCATCTGGCGGCCGGCGCCGTGGTTGACCGACCAGGCGGTGCGCTCGGCCCCGGCCTTCGCGACCATCACGACCGAGCCGTCGCGCGGGTTGCCGGGCAGCAGGATCGGGTGACCGGTCTCCGCGAAGGGAGTTCCGGCCAGTGAGAAATGCCCGCCGGGGATCGCCCGGGTCGCGCCCTTGCGGTGGACCCAGTTCTTGCGGCCGTCGAGGATCTCCTCCCGTGCGATGTTGTGTGAGATGAAGTAAACAAGCTGGCCCTTCGCGCCGGGCAGGATTTCCTGGAAGGCTTCCAAAACCAGCGCGTTGATCAGCAGGTGGTTCACCGTCGCGAAGTTCGCGCCGAGCGCCATGTCATCGAGATAGGCGTCCGCCTCGGAGGTTCCGAGCGGGGCATAGACGAGCTTCTTGTCGCCGGAAGGGTAAGGCGTGCTCCATTTCTCGAACTTCCGTTCCAGGTCCTTGAACTGGGCCGTCGCGAGCAGGTTCCCGAAGCCGCGCGATCCGCAGTGGCTGAGGAAGGAGACGTGGCCGTCCTTCAAGCCGAAGCTGTCCGCGGTCGCCTGCATCGAGGGCCGCTCGTTGACCCGTGTGATCTCGCACTCGCCGAAATGATTGCCGCCGCCGTACGAACCGAGCTGGCCGATCTTGTCGGCGAAGTTCTTCACGCGCTCCTCCTTCAGGATGAGTTCCAACCGGCTACGAAGGGCATCGTAGGTCCCGTCGTGACCGCGGTGGGTCGAGTCCTCGCAACGCGTCGCCCACTCCGGCGGGATGCCGAGCGCTTCGCAAACCTCCTTCGTGGCCCCTTCGGTCACGGCGAGCACGCCGAGATCGCGGTCGACCTTGCGCGGCTTCTTGACCGAGCGCTGGCCGCGGCCGGCGCCGGTCGGGGTGCGCTCGACGATGGCGTTGATGAGCGCGCGGCGCACCGCCTTGTCGGCGATCGCGTCCTCCGGGATGTCGAGCTGGAGCAGCGACATCGAGCACTTGATGTCCACCCCGACCGGGCCGGGATAGATATGGGTCGGCGAGACCATCACGCAGCCGATCGGCGCGCCGTAACCGGCGTGGCCGTCGGGGTTGAGGATCACGTCGGTGACGCCCGGGGCCATCCGCGAGTTCAGCGCCTGCTGGAGGCACATTTCGTCGAAGTTGTCGCGGATCGCGTCGGTGCCGACCACGGTGATCGGTTTGCCCTTGTCGCCAGGGAGCGGGAGGAAGCCGAGGGCTTCGTCGGTTTTGTGGATGGTCATGGGGTTAGGAAGAGAGAAGCTTGATCAGTTGAGAGAGTCCGAACAGGGCGAAGAGGAGTATTGAGAGGAAGATCGCGATGATCATGCCTCCAACGATCTTGTCGCGGAGCCGCCTCTGCGCGGGAAGAGGTGGGGGGTCACAGAGCTTTACGATCCAGATCGAGCCGCGATCCGCGAGAACAGGTATAGCGTCATCCGGATGCGTCAGGGCTTGGTCGATTGCTTCGCGGAGAACTTCGAGGCCTCGGCGATTTCCAAGCAGGCCGTTGTCGCCTTCCCATTCGTCAGCTTCAAGCCATGGAGTGCTGGATTCGTCGGGATTCATGGGTGCGGAGAATGTGGATTGTGGAAGGGTGAGATTACCGTTAGTGTCCGGCCATGAGCTTATTGGATCGGATCACCATGAACCCCGAAGTCTGCGGCGGCCGGCCTTGTGTTCGCGGTATGCGGATCCGGGTGAAGGACGTGCTGGACCTTTTGGCTGCGAAGGTTCCGGAAGCAGAGATTCTGGAGGATTTTCCGTATTTGGAAGCGGAAGACATCCAGGCGTGCATTGAATTCGCAGCAGCCCAGGCGGACCATCCGGTTCTTTTGTCGGCGTAATTTGACACCGGATCAAGGGCGTGAAGGAGACCAAGTTTCTGATTGATGCCCAACTGCCTCCTGCCTTGGCCCGCTTTCTTGCGGCGAAGACGGGAACGGCAATCCATGTAGCAGATCTTGGCGCGAAAGACGCGGCTGATTCGTGGATCTGGGAGAAGGCATTGTCTGAGGGCTGGGTGCTCGTGACGAAGGATGAGGACTTCCCCATGCGGGCTGCACTTGCGAAGGATGCACCGGTAATCGTCTGGATTCGCTTCGGGAACACGTCGAGGAAGGAGCTTCTGAGGAGGATCGAGCCGATGGTGGATTTGTGGATCGAGCGGATCGGGGAAGGGGAGCGATTGTTGGAGGTGCGGTGAGGTCGAAAAGGGTTCATCGTGACAAGGAGGGCGAGGACGTCTTTCTGGCGCGTCTGATTCCGCCACGGGCACGGGGTCCGGCGGGGTTGGTTACCCGCACGCCTTTCGGCACCAGAGCCATTGTAGTCTTCGCGGCATTCACGATGAGAAGGGGTCGGCGACAAGGGTTGGTGAAACGTTTCCCGCTCTATCCGCTGAGCTACCGGGCCTTCGTGGCCCGGGCCGGAGTCGAACCGGCGACCTGGTCTTCCGTAAAGATGTAGTTTCACCGGCATTCGCCGATTGATGGGGTTGAAAAGGGGATCCGCGACGAGGATTGGAAGGACGTTTTTCTCACTGCTCTACCTGGCTGAGCTACCCGACGGGCGGGGTCGGATTTGAACCGACGACCAATGGTTTAGATGGAGTCCTTCCGGCATTCGCGGAAGAGGGATGCTGACGAGGAGTTGCGGGACGGATCGGGTCTTGCGGCCCGTGCGGGAATCGAACCCGCGGGTTACCAGGGTGTAGTCTCGCAGGCATTCAGCAGGATCGGGGTTGAGGGTTTGGGGAGCGCTGGCTTTCCCCGGCGTGGTGGATGGGGGTTCGGTCGCCAGAGGTGATCCGTGACCACCTTCCAACCGTCCAAGCCGGCTGAAGCCAGCGCTCCGTTAGAAAGAGATCCGCGACAAAAATGGGGAAGATCCGGATAACTGCTCTACCTGGCTGAGCTACCTCGCTTGCGCGAGGGCCGGACTCGAACCGGCGACAGGTGTAATCTTCCGGGCATTCGCGGAAAGGGGTTTGCCGACACGGCGGCGAGGGATGGTGAGACGTGTGGCTTTCGCCGATCAGTTTCAATGATGGTTGTAGTCTCACCGGCATCCGCCGTGCCGGCAAAAGGTTCATGCGAGTTTCATGCGTTGGTTGAGGGGTTGGAGTTCGATCTCGCGGATCCAGTGGTCACTGCCGTCGGCCCCGGCCGCGAAGGCGGCGATGAGGTCGAAGACGGTGTCGCTGAAGCCGCCGATGTTGAGGATGTCCTTGCGGTCCGGTGCCTGCGTCGTGGTGTTGGGTGTGAGGTCGATGCAGACGAGCCGTGCCTTGGGGTTGAGGTTCTTGAGCTTTTCCCATTCGGCCATCATCGCGGTTCCGCGATTCGCCTTGGGATCGGCCCAGGATTCGTTGTCGGAAACGAAGACCACCAGGTCGGGGGTCGCCTTTTCCGTGTTGAGCAGTTGCAACGGGGCCGAGCAGTTCGTCGCGCCCGGGGGTAGGCTCGACAGCTTGGTCGCGTTGGTCATGACGCTGTCCCGCGGGTTGAGTTCCAGTCGCACGACGTCTTCCTTGAAGGGAATGACCCGGGCGTCGCGGTTCTTCCGCAGGAAGGCGGCGGCGACCAAGGCGGCGACGTCGACGCAGCGGACCACCGAGCTCGCGCCCGGCCGGTAGCCGGTGACCGGGCCGTGCATCGAACCGGACACGTCCGGGCAGACCACGACCTTGCCATCGATTTCCGGCACGTTCGAGATCGCGACTTCCATCGCGTCCTGGAGCGCTTCCCGGATCACCCCGGGCACCTCCTTGCCGACGTTCATGTAGGCGACGAGGAGCTGGTAGGGGAATACCCGGGCGCGCCGGATCTGGGCGGGATCGGCCAGACGGGTGGCCAGCTTTTCCGCCATGCCGCCGAACTTGAAGACCCCGTGACGGGCGAAGGTGTTGAGGTTCATCCGCGTGGTTTGCCACGAGGCGGAACCGGCGATCGCCGCCCACTCCCGGTCACCGAGATCGAGCGCGGTAAGCATCTGGAACGGCACCTCGGGGACCTCGCCTTGCTTGGAAAGCTTCCACGCTTCGAAGGCGCGGAGGGTTTCCGGAAGGGCGGCGGAGTCCCAGGGCTTGCCGACCAGCCAGGCGTAGAAGGCCTGCCGGGTGGCATCGGCCGGACGCGGGTGGACCATCTTCACGACATCCGCCAGCGAGGGATCGTTGCCGATCGCCGCGTTGAGCAGTTGCCGTTCGTCGGCCCGCTCGAGCCACTGGCAGACAAGCCGCTTCGGCGCCGAGCCCAGCGACTTCCGCCCGGTGACGCCGGAGCGGAGGATCTGGACGAAGTTCCGGAGCATCTTCCCGTTGTCGATGACCTGCGGGAAGATCTCGATCAGCCGGTCGAGGTCGCGGGTGGCGAGCACCGCGCAGAGCAAGGCCGGCATGTCCTTCATGTGGCCCTTGCGCCGGGCGTAGAGGGCGGTTTGTGCGAGGAAATCGACGTCCACCGACTTGGCCAGGTCGAGCACGCGGTCGAGCTGCGTTTCGGCGGAGGCGTAGAAGGTCCGGGTCAGGCAGCCGGTGGCGGCCAGCCGGGCGAGCGTCGCCTTGGGCGAAAGCTCGTAGGCCGGGGCTCCCGCATCGTTGCGGACGGTCGCCGCGGGAAGCAGGGCGCCGCGGATCGTGTGGAACAGGTTCTTGTTGGCCATGGTGGTGCGTCCGTCGGTTGCGGCGGACGGGAGAGTATTGGCACGGGGCGTGCCAGGTGGAGATGGTGGATGGTAGATGGTAGATGGAAAATGTTGGAGGTGAGAGAGATGAGAAAGTCTGTAGAAAATTTCGAGGTGGGTTATTCGATTATGAAGATCCCTTGAGGATTGCGAAAAAGCGCGTGCTTTATCCAGATGGATAGGATTGATTTGTCGCCGTGAAGCGCGTGGTGATCGGACTGTTGGGGAGCAAGCTGGACAGCGGGTTCGATGCCCGGCGCTGGGACGGCTGGCGGCCGAGCGTGTCGCTTTTCCAACACGAGGAACTGCTGTTCGACCGCTTCGAGCTGCTGGCGGAGCGGCAGTTCGACGCCTTGCAGGAGCGGGTGGCGGAGGATGTCCGGCTGGTGTCGCCGGAGACGACGGTGGTGAAGCATTTCGTCGATTTCGGTCGCGATCCCTGGGACCTGGCGACGGTTTACGGGGCGCTGCACGACTGGGCGCGGGGCTACGACTTCGATCCGGAGAAGGAGGAATACTGGATCCACATCACCACCGGCACCCACATCGCGCAGATCTCGCTGTTCCTGCTGGTGGAGGCGGGCTTCCTGCCGGGCAAGCTGATCCAGACCTCGCCGCGGACGTCGGGCCGGGTGGTGGATCCGGCGGGGCGTTATGCGGTGATCGATCTGGATCTTTCGAAGTACGATGCGCTTAGTACGCGCTTCGCCAAGGATGTTGCGGAGACCACGGACTTTTTGAAGAGCGGGATCGCGACCCGCAGCGCCGGCTTCAACCGGCTGATCGACCGGATCGAGCAGGTCGCGCTGCGCTCGCAGGCACCCGTGCTGCTGACCGGGCCGACCGGCGCGGGGAAATCGCATCTGGCGCGGCGGATTTTCGAGCTGCGGAAACAGCGCGGCGGGATGCGGGGGAATTTCGTCGAGATCAACTGCGCCACGCTGACCGGCGACACCGCGGCGTCGGCCTTGTTCGGGCATGTCCGAGGATCCTTCACCGGGGCGCAGAAGGACCGGCCGGGATTGCTGCGGGAAGCGGACGGAGGCCTGCTGTTTCTGGATGAAATCGGCGAGCTGGGGCCGGACGAGCAGGCGCGGCTGCTGCGGGCGCTGGAGGACAAGACCTTCCTGCCGGTGGGGGCGGACAAGCCGGCGAGCAGCGACTTCCAGTTGATCGCGGGGACCAACCGCGACCTGCGGGAGGCGGTGGCGAGCGGGCGGTTCCGGGAGGACCTGTTAGCCCGGATTCATTTGTGGACTTTCTCGCTGCCGTCACTCGGGCAGCGGCGCGAGGACATCGCACCGAACCTCGATTTCGAGCTGGAGCGATTCAGCCGGACGCATGGAAGGCAGGCGAGCTTCAACAAGGAGGCGCGGCAGGCTTTCCTCAAGTTCGCGGAAGCGCCGGACACGCCGTGGAGCGGGAATTTCCGCGACCTCAACGCGGCAGTCACCCGGATGGCGACGCTCGCGCCGCGCGGTCGGATCCGGATCGAGGAAGTGGAGGAGGAGATCGGGCGGCTGCGGGATAGCTGGCAGCGGCCCGGAAGTACGGCGTCTGCCGTAGAATCGGCGGATCTTGGCGGACTGGTGGAGGAGGAGCTGGATCCGTTCGACCGGGTGCAGCTCGCGCATGTGGTCGCGGTGTGCCGGAGGTCGCGGAGTTTGTCGGAGGCCGGGCGGGAGTTGTTCGCGGTGTCGCGGGCCAAGCGAGCGGTGACGAATGATGCGGACCGGCTGAAGAAATACCTGGCGAAGTTCGGCTTGGATTTCGAGCGGTGCCGGGGGTGATTTGTCGTGGAGTGCGACGGCACGACGTCGCTTTGGCTTGGGGTGAAGCGGGCCTCACCCCGGAGACCGCGGACCGGCCGGGAAGGCGATCCGCGGCCAGTCGAACGAAGCGTCCGATACCCAAGCTAAAGCTGCGTCGTGTCGCAGCACTCCATGGTGGGCGTCCTGCGGCCGCCTCACTCCAGCGGGTCCCAGGTCTTGCGGGAAATGGCGGAACTCATGGCGAGGCAGATGGCGGCGACAAGGAGGGCTTCGACGAGCAGGAAGACCCAGAAGCCGCCGAAATGCTTCGCGCCGATGGCCATGCCGGGGACGGCGAGGGCGGTGATCATCAGGACGAACATCACCGCGCCGCGCGTCGCCGACTTTGCCTCTTCGGCCGGCTTTGAAAGCGGCACGGTTTTCTCGATGGCGCCGGGGACGAGGGCGTAGACCGGCATCGCGATGAGACCGGGTAGAAGCATCACGGCGCTCGACGCGCCGTCCGGCAGCAGGCAGACGACGACGGCGGCGAGGACCAGCGCGGGGAGCACGAGCACGACGGCCACGGCCCGGATCGCGCCGCGGATGAAGGGGGCGGGGCCGGGTACGGGGGCCAGTCGGTAGAGGTCGGCGGCTTGCCAGTTTTGGGAAAACTGGAGGAGATTCATGGCCATCAGCGGAATCAGCCCGAGGTAGCCGCCGGCGAAGGCGATGCCGATTTCGCCGCTGCTTCCGGTCGCTCCCTGGACGAGGAAAACCGCGGGCATGACGAGCATCGGAGCGAGGCCGGGATAGACCCGGAGCTTCACGTCGCGGTCGCGCACGAGGTAGGCGGCGGTGAGGCGGAACGAGGCGCGGACGACGGGATCGCGAAGCGTCCAGAAAAGCGGCGGCGCTTCCATCAGGCGGTCGAGCAGGCGGCGCTTGGCGGGATCGCGCGGCTTGGCGGGGCGCGATTCGGCGAGGTTCTGCAAGCCCTCCTCATAAGTCGCGGCGAGCCGTCCGAAGGCCAGCGCAAGGACCGTGGCGGTGACCGCGATCCCGATGCCGGCGAGCGCCCATGACGAGGGGGTGGCGCGGCCGGTGAAGACCTCGTCGAAGCCGGCGAACCAGGCCGGCGGGAGGAGAAACATCCACCACTTGCCCCCGATCGAAACGGCCGTCGGGCCCATCGTCCGCATCATGAGGGGGACCATCTGGCTTACCGCCATCATCCCGACGGCGAGTAGGACCTGCGCGCCGGTCATCAGGTTGTCCAGTCGCTCGCGGCCGAACCAGCGGAGGCAGAGTTGATAGAGAAGGACCACGCTGCCCGAGCAGAACAGCGCGGCGAGGCAGGTGGAGGCGAGGTGGACCGGCAGGAAGAGCCAGGTGCCGTTCCTGCCGACCGAGCCCATGATCAAGCCGGTGAGGTTGAAGGCGAGGGCGAGCCACAGCGAGATGCGGGTGAGCACGAAGACCTTCGCCCACAGCAGCGTGCGGGGCTCGACCGGCCGGTGCAGCAGGATCTCCGCTTCGTCCTTGTTGAACAGGATCTCACCGGCGGAGGAGGCTATGAACATGCCGAGGAAAAGCAGCGACATGCCGTGCAGATAGAACGACAGGATGAACGACGTCTGACTGAGGAAAGTCAGCGCGAGCAGTCCGACGAGTCCGTACATCGCGAGGGTGCCCCACAGCTTTCCGGCGACCGATTTCGGGGACTGGGCTTTGTTCAGCCCGCGCGCGCTCCGGCCGCGGAGGAACAGCGTCAGGTAGAGCTGCTGAAGGGTCCGCGAGACCGATGTTTGCGAATCGTTCACGGGCGGAAGGTCTTCGCGAAATCGGCGGCCTTACGCTCGAGGTCGTCGCCGCCGGTGAGGTGCGTGAAGATTTGCTCGAGCGAGCGGGCGTCGTGCTGCTTGACCAGTTCAGCCGGCGGGCCGTCGACCTTGATGGCGCCCTGGTCGATGATGATGACCCGGTCGCAGACCCGCTCGACCACGTCGAGGATGTGTGAGCTGTAAACGATCGCCTTGCCTTCGCGGGCCAGGGTCTGGATCAGCGCCTTGAAGCCGACCGCCGCGTTGGCATCGAGGCCGTCGAGCGGTTCGTCGAAAAACACCACCGGCGGATTGTGGAGCAGCGCGGCGGTGATGACGACCTTGCGCCGCATGCCTTTCGAATACGCGCCGAGCAGCTTGTCGGTGAGGGTGTCGAAGCTCAGGTCGAAGAACGCGATGAACTGGCGGATCCGTTCGCGCGCGGCTTCCGGCGGGATGCCGTAGAGCGCCGCGACCATTTCCAGGTATTCGAGGCCGCTGAGCGATTCGAACACCGCGCCGGAGTCGGGCACGAAACCAACGTGGCGCTTCACCTCCATCGGGTGGGTCAGCAGGTCGTGACCGCAGATCGTCGCCGTGCCGGAAGTCGGCGCGAGCAGGCCGGTGAGCATCTTCAGCGTGGTCGATTTCCCCGCGCCGTTCGGCCCGAGCAGGCCGACGATCTGCCCGGCGGGAATGTCGAGGGTCAGGCCGTTGACCGCGGTCTGGAGGCCGAAGCGCTTGGTGAGATTTTGGAGGGAAATCATCCGCCGGTGTTTGTGGTGGAGCCGGTGGGGGAGGGCGATGAAAATAGAGGAGCGGGCTATTTCCCGCGCAACTGCCGTAGACGGGACTTCACCACGGTCCCGTCCATCAGAACCACGCGGTGGACTTCGTTGCCATCGACGTTGAGCTCGATCAAGTAGCAGAGGGTGTTGCCGTTCTGGGCGCGCTTGAAGGGTAGCAGTTCCAGGCGCACGACATTCTTTTCCCCCGGCGGGTCGCCAGCGTCGGCGCTGGCCTTCGCGAGTTCGATGGCCTTTTCCGGGGAGAGCGGGAGCTTATCGGTCAAGCTCAGGAAGGGTTGCCTTTTCAGCGCTGCGGCATCGACCGGAAATTCCTTGGTGAACGTGATCTCTTCGTTCGGCTCGAGTCCGGGCGTGGTGAAGACGGGGCCTTCGTGGATGAGGATTTCAGCCGGCGGGTCTTCCGCCATCGCGGCAAGGCCTAGGAAGACGGCTATGGCTGTCTGGAGAAGGAATTTCGAGTGCATCGTGGGAAGGATGACGGTTTGAAAGAGCGGCGCAAGCTCCGGCGTGGCGTGACAGCCCGTCGGATCGTGGACGTATTCGCGGGATGCGAATTTGGATATTTTTCCTGTTGGCCGGCTTGGCTGGCGCGGCGGTGCGGATCGAGGTGAAGCCGGGCGATGAGGTGGCGGCGGCTTTGGGAAAGGCTCGCGAAGTCCGGAAGCAACAGCCGGAGGAAACGATCGAGCTGGTGTTTGCCGATGGCGTCCATCGCTTGACCGCGCCGCTGGTGCTCACGCCGGAGGACTCCGGGACGGCGAAGGGGCCGCTGCGTTTGGTGGCGGCGGAGGGAGCGAAGCCGGTGATTTCCGGCGGGCGGGTGATCGGGGGATGGCAGGTCGATGACGCCGGGGTGTGGCACGCGAAGGTGGATGGCCCGGCTTTCGAGCAGCTCTGGGTGAACGGCCGGCGGGCGGTGCGGTCGCGGGAGCCGGACACGGGATTTTTCCGGATGAAGGCGGTGAAGGAGGAAAAGGTGGACGGCGGGGCGAGGCAGTCGGTCACGCTGGAAGGCGAGGCTCTGAAGCGGGTGCGGGACTTGAAGGGTGAGGCGCTGGCGAAGGTCCAGATTCTGGCCTACCACAAGTGGGATAACACGCGGCGCTTCATCGAGAGCGTCCATGAAACAGGCTTCGGCACCCGCGGTGACGCGATGAAATCTTGGAACCCGTGGGATACGAAGAGCGGGCTGGTGTTAGAGAATCTGGAGATGGGATTTGATGAGCCGGGAGAGTGGTTCCTTGCTCCGGGCGGCGTGCTCCACTACCGGCCGTTGCCCGGCGAGGTTCCGGCCAGTTCGGAAGTCGTGGCACCGGTGGCGACGCAATTTTTGAAGATCGAAGGCCGGCCCGACGCCAAGGTGAAGCACGTCGAGATCCGCGGGCTGGCATTCCGTCATGCCGGCTGGATTTGCCCGCCGGGCGGCTTCGAGCCGAGCCAGGCGGCGGCACCGATCGAGGCGGTGGTGCAGGTGGATCATGCGGAGGGAATCGTGATCGCGGACTGCGAGATCGGGCACACCGGGCTTTACGGGGTCTGGTTCCGCGACGGCTGCCGCGGTTGCCGGGTGGAGAAGTCGCTGCTCCATGACCTCGGGGCCGGCGGGGTGCGCTTCGGCGCGATGGCGATGAAGCGGGACACGGGCGGCAATGTGATGGAGGACTGCATTTTCCGCGACGGCGGCAAGGTCTTCCCCTGCGCGGTCGGAGTGTGGATCGGGCACAGCGGGGACAACACGGTGCTGCACAATTCCATCAGCCACTTTCCCTACACCGGTGTCTCGGTCGGCTGGCGCTGGGGCTACGAAGAGAGCGAGGCGAAGCGCAACCGGATCGAGGCGAATCACATCCATCACATCGGCAACGGCCTGCTGAGCGACATGGGCGGGATTTACACGCTCGGGCCGTCCGAGGGCACCGTGCTGCGAGGCAACCGGATTCACGACATCGTCTCCTACGACTACGGCGGCTGGGGGCTTTACAACGACGAGGGCAGCACCGGCATCCTGTTAGAGAGCAACCTCGTTTACCGCACCACCACCGGCGGCTACCACCAGCATTACGGGAAAGAGAACATCATCCGGAACAACATCTTCGCGTTCGCCCGCGACCATCAACTCCAGTTCACCCGGCCGGAGGATCACCTGTCGTTTCGCTTCACCGTGAACATCGTGCTGTGGGACAAGGGCCGGCTGTGGAGCGGCGGCGGGCAGGGGAACGGGAAGTTCGAGATCGACCGCAACCTCTACTGGACCGCTGATCCCGGTGGAGTGAACAGCTTCGGGCGGCCGCTGGCGAAGTGGCGGGAGGCCGGCCATGACCTGAACTCGGTGGTCGCCGACCCCGGCTTCGTCGATCCCGCGAAGGGCGACTTCCGCTTCAAGGATCCGGCGGTGGCGGCGAAGATCGGGTTTACGCCCTTCGATTTCGCGGCGGCCGGGGTGCGTGGTGATGCGGGGTGGAAAGCAAAGGCGGCGGAGGTGCCGGCGGGGTGGTAGGGACGACGCGCCTTCGCTCGTCCACGAAGCACGGAGAGGGCTGGTTCTCTCCTTGAGGATGAAGCGGGCTGCCGGGGACCGTTCCGGTCGGCCGAGGGCGTCCGACCCTACCGGGTCGACCGATTCCTGAATCCAATCGGCGCTTGATTGCGAATCAACGGGTAGAGGCGTCGTGGATGCCTCTGCTCCGATGCCTTCTTACACCCGCCAGTTCCCCGTCAGCCGTTTGTCCCGCGTGGTTTCCGCGGTGGCCGGGGCGTGCTTGCCGGGGCCGGAACGGGCACCTTGGCGGGTCCGTCTGGTCCGCCGCTTGGGATCGCCCGCCACTAAAAGTCTCCGTTTGCATTCCGTGGATTCCGATCTAAAACCCAGCGTGCCCGAGACCGGAGCAACTTCATCCGCGCCCCCCGCCCTGCTCGATGCAGTGGCGATGGGTGACTCGCGGGCGATGAAGCAGTGCATCGAAGTCCACGGGCCGCTGGTCTGGGGCATCGTGCGGCGCCGGGTGAAGGACCACTTCGCGGCGGAAGACCTAGTGCAGGAGATTTTCACCGAGGTCTGGAAAAGTTCCGGCCGTCACGATCCGGCGATCGCCAGCGAGGGTGGCTTCATTTCGATGATCGCGCGCCGCCGGGCGATCGACTGGCTCCGCCGCCAGCAGCGCCTGCCGGAAATGGAGAGCCTGCCGGAGAAGTCCGAGATTCCCGCCGAGGCCAGCGTGCCGGGTCTCGGGATGGACCGCGACACCTTGTGGGCCGCCTTGCAGCGCCTGCCGGGCGAGACGCGACGTTTGTTCGTGCTGCATTTTGAGAAGGGGATGACCCACGCCGAGATCGCCGACCTAACAGGCCAGCCGCTCGGCAGCGTGAAAACCCGCCTCCGCCGCGGGCTGATCGAAGCGCGCGCCTTGCTGCAGCGCGACTCGGGCGGCGGCATGAACCTCAACCCCGATTCATTGTCATGAGCCGGGAAGAAATGCTTTCACGCTTCGAGGAACTGGACGCCGGCCGCGTGCTCGGCGATCTGGATGCCGAGGAGTCGGCTGAGTGGTCGGAGCTTTGCGGCACGTTGGGAGTTTCCGGCGATGCCTCGCTGGAACTGCTGGCGGCCGAGTTTGAGGCCGCCTTGTCCCGCGAGACCGCGCCGGCCATGCCGCTGGGGCTTGCCGAGCGTCTCTGCCCGGTGGTGGAGATGCCTGCGAAGCCGGCGGTGGTGCCTGAGGATTCGAAAGTCGTGGTTGGTCCCTGGATCGGGTGGGCTGCCGCGGCGTGTTTGCTGGGTCTGCTGGTGTTCCGCGGTGCAGATACGGAGAAGCCGACCCTGAGCGCCGATTCTCGTCGCGATGCCTTGCTGCGCCAGGAAGCGGGGCTGAAGGGGATTCCCTTTGCCGGCACTACCGGTGACTTCGCGAAAGCAGGCGGCGAGGTCGTGTGGAGCGACGGGAAGCAGGAAGGCTACATGACCCTCAGCGGCATTCCTGCCAATGATTCCGGCAAGTATCAGTATCAGCTTTGGATCGTCGATCCCGACCGCGACGCACTCCCGGTGGACGGCGGCGTGTTCGACATTCCCGCGGGGCAGGACAAGGTCGTGATCCCGATCGATTCCAAGCTCGCCGTGTTGAAGCCGGCTGCCTTCGTGATCACTCGGGAGAAGCCGGGTGGCGTGGTGAAATCCGCCCAAGAGGTGGTGGTGGCGATTGCGAAGCTTTAAAGCGACAAGTCTGACGTGGAGTGCTGCGGCACGACGCAACTTTGGCTTGGTGCGGGGTCGCTTTGTTCTGCTGGCCACGGATTGCCTTGGAGGATGATCCGCGGGCCTTGGGGTGTTACGGAGATCACCCCAAGCCAAAGCGACGTCGTGCCGTCGCATTCCATGTTGAAATCTTCCGTGATCTGGAAAACGGGAGACACATATCTCGATTCAAACCCGAGAATCGAAAAAATTTCAAAATAGATGAATCCGGAATCCAGTGTTCAGCGAACCCTCATCATGTAGCCACCAATGGCTCTCATCGAACTCAAACAACACACGCAACCATGAAAAAACTGTTCCGTTCCGTATTCGCCCTCTTCGCCATGACCTCTTTCGCCGTCGCCGCCGACAAGAAGGACATCGTCGATACCGCCGTGGAAGCGGGCTCCTTCAAGACCCTGGTCGCCGCCGTGAAGGCCGCCGGCTTGGTGGAAACGCTCAAGGGCGAAGGTCCATTCACCGTCTTCGCGCCGACCGACGAAGCCTTCGCCAAGCTGCCGAAGGGTACGGTCGAAGATTTGCTGAAGCCGGAGAACAAGGCTAAGCTGGCCGACATTCTCACCTATCATGTCGTCAGCGGCAAGGTGATGTCTCCCGCCGCAGTGAAGCTCGACAAGGCGACCGCCGTCAATAAGAAGGAGATCAAGCTCGCCGTGAATGACGGCAGCCTGACCCTCAACGGCAGCGCCAAGGTCACCAAGGCCGACATCGAGGCCAGCAACGGCGTGATCCACGTCATCGACACGGTCATCCTGCCACCCGCGAAGTAAGGCAATTCAGTATTTCACCCGGCATCCCCGGTCCGTGAAGCTTCCCCCGCGGGTGGTTTCATTCGGCCGGGGTTGCCATTTTAATGCGTCGGGCCCTGTAATTACCGGGCGCGCTAGGCGGTAGAGCATGGGTTGCGCTCTTCAAAGAACAGAACGTCCCTCCCGCGTCCGGATTCCCCGTGGTCCAGGGCTGCCCTCCTGGCGGCGACCGGGTGGGCGGGTCTTGCGGGCGCGGCTCCGACACCGGCACAGGTCGAGTTTTTCGAGCAGCGGGTCCGCCCGATCCTCTCGGGCGAATGCTACGAGTGCCACGGAGCGGCCAAGCAGAAGGGCGGGCTGAGGCTGGATTTCCGGGAAGGCCTGCTGAAAGGAGGCGACTCGGGGCCGGCGCTGGTGGCCGGGAATGCCGCCGCGAGTTTGTTGATCGGATCGATCTCCCATGCCGATCCCGACGAGCGGATGCCGAAGGATCGGCCGGAGCTGTCGGGCACCGTCATCGCGGATTTCAGGAAGTGGATCGACGATGGGGCGGCGGACCCGCGGGACGAGGCACCGGCGGAGGGTCAGCCGATTGCCGCCGATTGGGCCGCGGTGTTCGAGGCGCGCCGCGATTGGTGGAGCTTCAAGCCGCTGCGGAAAACCGATCCTCCGGCCGGGGCCGCCCGACATCCGGTGGACCGCTTTCTCGACGCGAAGCGGGCCGAGCACGGCTTGGGGGCTGCTGCGATGGCGGAGCGGCCGGTGCTGCTGCGGCGGGTGAGCTTCGCCTTGACCGGGCTGCCGCCGTCGCCGGAGGAAATGGAGGCCTTTCTCGCGGACGAGGCACCGGGAGCTTTCGCGCGGGTGGTCGATCGTTTGTTGGCGTCGCCACGCTTCGGCGGACGCTGGGCGCGGCACTGGATGGACCTGACCCGCTTCGCCGAGACGCATGGCAGCGAGGGCGACCCGGAAATCCCGCATGCCTGGCAGTATCGCGACTATCTGATCCGGGCGATGAATGCCGACGTGCCGTGGGACCAGTTGATCCGCGAGCACGTGGCGGGAGATTTGTTAGAAAAGCCGCGGATCAACCGTGAGGAGGGCATCAACGAGTCGATGATCGGTCCCGCCAACCTGCGGCTGGTCGAGCACGGCTTCCAACCGATCGACACGCTGGATGAACAGGTGAAGACGGTGGACAACCAGATCGACGTGATCTCGAAGTCGTTCCAAGGACTGACCACGTCCTGCGCGCGCTGCCACGACCACAAGTTCGACCCGATCAGTCAGCGCGACTACTTCGCGCTTTACGGGGTCTTCGCGAGCAGCCGGCCGGGGCACGTGGCGATCGACCTGCCGGAGCGGCTGAGGGTGAACCGTGAGGAACTGATCCGGCTCAAAGCGGCGATCAAGGGTGCGCTAGCGGAAGCGTGGATGCGGTCAGCGGACGACTTGCATCGACACTTGATCGCGCCGAAGGGGGCGTCGGAGACACGGCCGTATCCGATTCCCGGGGACGAGTTGGCCGACCGGATCGCGACGGCGAAGCTGCGGATTTCGGCGCTGGATGAAGTGGCGCGCGCTGCCGCACTGGGCAAGCAGAAGGGCGACTCGCGGTCTCCCGTGGATCCGCTGGCGGTCTGGACTTTTGACCGGGACGCCGCCGACTCGCTCGGCAAGCTGGATGGCGAGCTACAGGGCGGAGCGGTGGTTCGGGACGGGCGTCTGGTGCTCGATGGCAAGGGCTCGTTCCTGCGAACTCCGCCGCTGGCGAAATCGCTCGGCGAGAAAACGCTCGAGGCCTGGGTGACGGTGGCCGATCTCAACCAGCGGGCCGGCGGGGTGATCACCGTGGAAAGCGGGGACGGCCAGGTGTTCGACTCGATGGTCTATGCCGAAGGCTCACCGCGGAACTGGATCGCCGGCAGTGATTTCGCGAGCCGCTCCCGGAACACCGGTGGCGCGGCCGAGAGTGCGAAACCGGACGAGTTGGTACACCTCGCCATCGTCTATCGGGCGGATCACGGCATCGCCGTGTTCCGCAACGGCTTGCCCTATGGAGAGCCCTACGTGGCGGCGGGTGATGCCGGGAAACTACGCACTTTCGCAGCGGAGGATGCACGGGTTTTGTTAGGAATGCGCCACACCGGTGGCGGCAATCCGTTTTTCATCGGGTCGATCGAGGAGGCACGGCTTTACGGCCGCGCGCTGGGTGCCGAAGAGCTGGCGGGGTCGTTCCATTCGGGCCCCGGCCGGGTGTCGGCGGAGGAGATTGCGAAGGCCCTGACGCCGGAGCAGCGGGCGGAGCGCGAGCAACTGATCGCCGCGATCATGGGCGATGCCGCCGCGCTCGCCGAGCGCTTCCCGGATTTCACTCGTCACGAAGCCGCCCGCCAGCGCTTGCTCGGTGCTTTGGAGAGCGCCGGGAAGGATCCCGGCCATCCCTTGTACCGCAGGCAGCAGGCGCTCGAACAGGCCCCCTTGGCGCCGGCCGCCGGGGGCTTCACTTCCTTCTGGGATGCCAGGAACCGGGGTGGCGAGCCGTGGTTCGCGCTCGGGATCAATCCGCCGGAGACGCGCGGACAGCCCGGTGGATTCGTCATCGAGCCCGAAGGAGACGCGGTGCTTGGCGGGCTGCTGCCGGCCGGGGTTTACAGCCATCTCCTGTCGTCGAAGCACCACGGCGTCTTCGCCTCGCCGCGCTTCAAGGTGACCAGTGGCGCGATCAGCGTTTTGGTGGTCGGCGGCCAGGGCGCGCGGGTCCGCCTGATCCCCGACAACTATCCGATCGGCGGCGATCAGATTTTTCCGCAGGCCACCCTCAACAGCTCGAAGCCGACCTGGGTCCGGCTCGACACGGCTTATCGCATGGGGACGATGGCGCACCTCGAATTCGTGACGGCCGGCGACTCGCTGTCGCGCGAACGAGCTCAGACCGGCCCCGGCGGCCGCTCGTTCTTCGGGGTTTCGCGGGTCGTGTTTCATGAAGGTGCCAGTCCTCCTGCGGATCCCTTGCCACCGGTCGCTGCGAAGACTGCGGAGGAAATCCACCGCCACTTGAAGGAGGCCATTTCCGCGTGGAAGGATGACGTTCTAACAGACGGGCGGCATGCCTTCCTCGATGCCTTCGTGCGCAGCGGATTGCTTCCGACATCGCTCGCGGAGGTGCCGGGCTTGGACGCTTTGCTCGCTGAATACCGCAAGCTCGAGGCCGCGATTCCCGAGCCGCGGCGCGCGCCGGGAGTGTATGAGACGGTCGCCGCGGATGCCCCGCTGATGGTCCGCGGCGATCCTTTGAAGCCAGCGGAGACGGTCCCGCGCGGCTATCTCAAGCTGGTCTCTAACAAGCTGTATGAGACCCGCCGGAGCGGACGACTGGAGCTTGCGGCAGATCTGACGCGGGCCGACAATCCGCTGACCTCGCGGGTCATGGTCAACCGCCTGTGGCATCACTTGTTCGGTCGCGGGCTGGTGGCGACGGTCGACAATTTCGGCCGGCTGGGCGATCAACCGACCCACCCCGAGCTGCTGGATTATCTTTCGATGCGCTTTCAAGAGAAGGGCTGGTCGGCGAAGGAGATGATCCGCTTCCTGATCACCAGCGAAGCCTGGCAACGGTCGAGCGAGGCCTCACCGGAAGCCCGGGAGAGCGATCCGGACAACCGCTGGCTCTCGCATTTCCGCGTCCGCCGGCTGGAAGGCGAGGCGGTGCGCGACAGCCTGCTGGCGATCAGCGGACGGCTAGACACGACGATGTTCGGCCCCGGCGCCGATGCCCTCGCGCCACCGGACGGGCAGCGGCGGCGCAGCGTCTATTTGACCATTCGTCGCAATTTCCTGAGTCCCTTCCTCGCGGTGTTCGACGCGCCGCGGCCCTTCACCGCGCTGGGCCGCAGAGACGCGACCAACGTGCCCGGGCAATCGCTGGCGCTCCTCAACGATCCTTTCGTCATTGAGCAGGCCGACCGCTGGGCGGGCGTGCTGTTAGAGACGCCGGAAAGCGCCGACGCGAGGGTGAAGCGGATGTTTCTCCGGGCGCTCGGCCGCGATCCATCGGTGGCGGAAATGGAAATGATCCGCGCCTATCTCGCCGACCTCGCCCGCGAGCACGGTCCGGACGGCGAGCGACGCGTCTGGCGCGACCTCGCGCAGTCGATCTTCAATTTCAAGGAACTCATCTACCTCCGTTAGACCCGCCGGCCATGTCACCGATTTCCTCCGCACTTTCCCGCCGCGAGATGCTGCGCCGCTGTTCGCTCGGCTTCGGCTCGCTGGCGATGAGCTCGATGCTTTCGAAGACCTCAGCAGTGGGGGTCGCCGGCACGCCGCATTTCCGGCCGCGGGCCAAGCAGGTGATCTTCGCCTACATGAGCGGCGGGGTGTCGCACGTCGATTCTTTCGACCCCAAGCCCGAGCTGAAGCGCCGCCACGGCCAGCCGATGCCGGTGCCGGTGAAGCCGACGATGTTCAACAACAACGGCAACATCATGGCCAGCCCGTGGGAGGCCAAGCCGCGCGGGCAGAGCGGGATCGTGATGACCGACTTGTTTCCCGAGCTTGCCGGGCTGGCGGACGAGCTGGCGGTGATCCGCTCGATGACCAGCAAGGTCAACGAGCACGCGCAGGGCAACTATTCGATCCACACCGGCTTTCCCTTCGTCGGGCATCCGACCGCGGGGGCGTGGGCTTCGTACGGGCTCGGCTCGGTGAACGAGAACCTGCCCGGTTTCGTGGTCCTGCAAAGCGGCGGCGCGGCGGTACCGCATGGCGGGCTCGGTCTCTACAGCAGCGGTTACCTGCCTGCGCAGCATCAGGCGTCGATCTTCCAAGTCGACCGCGATCCCGCGCTGGCGAACGTTCGGCCGGGTGAGCGCGATGCCTTGCAGCGGCGGCGGCTCCAGTTGATCCGCGATTGCGACCAGTCCTTCGCGGCCGCGGCGGGCGACGCGCAGGTGGAGGCGGCGATCCGCAACTACGAGACCGCCTACCGGATGCAGACCTCGGTGCCGGACCTCTGCGATCTCGCCGGCGAGACGGAGGCGACCAAGCGGCTCTACGGGATGGATTCACCGGACAATTACAAGGCGGCCTACGCCCGGCAGTGCCTGGTCGCGCGGCGCTTGATCGAGCGCGGCGTGCGCTTCGTCGAGCTGAGCTGCGTTTCCAACGGCCTCGGTCTCGGCGGTCCCGGCAATCCGTGGGACCAGCATGGGCAGATCAAGGAGGGCCACGGCTCGATGGCCTTCCAGGTCGACCAGCCGCTGGCCGGATTGATCCGCGATTTGAAATCACGCGGCTTGCTCGATGAGACGCTGATCGTGTTCACCGGTGAGTTCGGGCGGACGCCGTTTTCGCAGGGAAGCGACGGCCGCGACCACAATCCACACGGCTTCAGCATGTGGATGGCCGGCGGCGGGGTCCGCGGCGGCAGCGTGCTCGGCGCGACGGATGAGCTCGGCTACTATGCCATCGACGAGGTCTGCAACGTCTATGACATGTGGGCGACCGTGCTCCACCTGTTAGGCATGGACCACGAGCAGCTCACCTACCGCTTCGGCGGCCGGGATTTCCGGCTCACCGATGTGCATGGCAAGGTGATGGAGAAGATCCTGGGGTGAGCGGAATCGCGGCAAGAGCGGCCAGGTATGTGAATCGGTGAGAACTGGTACCATTCATTCAAGGGCGTTGTGATCCGTTCTTCTCTAACCGAACACTCCGGTGCGGAGCTGCCGGAAGTTGAAAAGCCGCTCCTTCGAGTCGCCGGCCAGGCCCCGTAGCGGCCGGGCGCCATCTTTACGCTTCGGCCCGAAGCGATCGCGGAAAGCGGCGAACATCTCGTCCACGAAAGCCTTTCCGCCGATCACCGCGCCGTCGCTGAAGTAGCGAACCTTGCAGCGCAGGTAGTCGGCCTGTGAAAGTTTTCCGCCGCGCGTCAGCACCTCCAACGCCTTCTCCCGAGGGATCCGGTCGCGGTAAATGGCGGCCATCTCGCCTTTCGAGGACTCTTCTTTCTGCCGGCTCTCGTTTTCCGGGATGCCGAACAGATGGCAACGCCAGCGCCGTAAGGCTTCGGTGGGCTTCAACTTGCCAGCCGCCTCAGGCCGCATGCCGCCGTGGGGGTTCAGCGAGGCGAGAAAGCCCACCGCATCCCGGGCCTCCTTGCCGCCGGCCACCGCTTCGGCATAGCCGCACCAGCGGTAGTCCTTCGGGTCGTCGCAGATCTTCGCGCGGACGGGGTTGAGGTCGATGTAGGCCGCCATCGCCCGCAGCGCCTGGCCTTTGCCTTCCACCAACACCGAGCGGAAGCGGTCCTCCCACAGCGTCCCGCGGCGGGCGTGGCGGCCGTTGAACCACTGAGAAAAGCGCTGCTTGAGGACCTTCATGAACGCGCTGACGTCCCACATCCGGCAGAACCACTTCTCCCTCAGCTCCTCGGCGGCGGAGGTATTCTCCTGCTTGCGGTGCAGCTCGAGCTGCCATTCGAGTTCGTTGGCCAACTTGTCGCCCAGGCAACTGCGGACATGCGCGATCAGGCCGCCGTCACTTGGCAATGCCGCTGCGTCCGGCCGCTGGGGGACTTCCACGAGGATGTGGAAGTGATTGGACATGATGCAGTAGGAGATCACGCGCAGCCCGCCGAAGCGTTCGTAGAGGCGCATATACTCGACCAGCTTGTCCTTCTCCTCTTCCCCGAACACGAACTCGCGGTTCACCACCCGAGAAACGCAATGGTAGTAGGCGACAGGGAGGAAGGCGGGAGCTTTGAGGCGTGGCCGGCGCATGGGAGAAGGATGAGAAAGTCAGGATTCAACGCAAACTTTTTTTGCTAAGGGACAGGCAACTAAACGGGCTCGCAACGCAAACTTTTTTTGCTAAGGGACAGGCAACTAAACGCTCTGGCAACTAAACGGGCTCGAGCGCCTGATCGGCGAGCGCCTTGATGGGGATGGTTCTATCCGATTTACATCAAACTCCATTTTTCCGGACTCCATCGCCTGATCCGGAAGAGGCTGGTGATCGCCCCGGACGCGCCAGCAGGCTGGCGGAGGGAAAGCGGCAGCGGGCTGCACGCAGTCCATGGAGCGCGGCTGCCTCACGGCGCGTGTGCGGGGGGGCGTGGGACGGGGTCTCCGGGTGCGACTCAGGAATGCCCGAGCACCCAGGAGATGTGCGGGGTGTAGAAGTCCGGCTCCAGCAGGAAGGAATCGTGGCCCTTGTCGGAGTGCACGGTGAGGTGCATCACGTTGACCTTGGCCTGTTCGAGGTGCTTCACGAGTTCGGTCTGTTCCTCGGGGTAGAAGCAGAAGTCGGAATCGATCGAGAACACGAGCCACCTCTGGCCGGCTTCGGCGCAGCGGGAGAAGAGGTCTTCCGGCGTCTCGGCGTAGCCTTCGTGGGCACCGTCGAAGCGCGACCACATGTCGATGATCCGCAGGTAGGTGTTCGCGTCGAAGCGCTTGGTGAACTTTTTCCCCTGGTGGAGCATGTAGCTCTGGAACTGGTCGCGGACGCGGTACCAGGCGAGGATGTCGTCGGGCTGCACGACGTCCTGACGGGCGCGGCGTTCGATGGCGTCGAGATGGACGAAGGTCTTGTGGGAGATCATCCGGGCGAGCGCCAGCCCGTAGAGCGGGCCGGGGCCGTCGTAGTAGTCGCCGCCGTTGAAATGCGGGTCGTTTTCGATGGCGAGGATCTGCTCGAACAGGATCAGCCGGTTGAGGACGGTGGTCTTGTAGCCGGCGGCGATGGAGATGACGTGCTTGACCCGGTCCGGGAAGCGGGTGGCGAAGGTCAGCGCGATCAGCCCGCCGACGGAGGCCCCGACCACGGCGTGGAGCTTGCCGATGCCGAGGTGGTCCAGCAGTCGCGACTGAAGCTGGGCCTGATCCGCCGCGGTGACGTGGGGGAAGGCCGAGCCGTAGGGCTTGCCGGTGGCCGGGTCGATCGAGGCGGGGCCGGTCGAGCCGTAGCAGCCGCCGAGGTAGTTGGCGGAGAGGACGAAGTATTTCGAGGTATCCAGCGCCTTGCCCTCGCCGATGATGTCGTTCCACCAGCCGTCCTGCATTTCCGGCTGCCAGAGGTCGCCGGTGCCGGGGATGGCCGGGGTGTGGCCGCAGGCGTGGTGGGAGCCGGAGAGGGCGTGGAAGAGGAGGATGGCGTTGCTGCCGTCGGCATTCAGTTCGCCCCAGGTCTCGTAGGCCAGCGTGGCGGCGGGCAATTCGCCGCCTTCGCGGAGGCGGATCGGCCCGTCGGTGAGGGTAAAGAACTGGGTCTCGGTGTCGGCCACGGCGGGGCGGGTCTAAGGCCGGGCGGGGAGATTGGCCAGTTCAATCAAGGGCATGTCAATTCAGGGCTCTACATTAGGGAGAGGAGTTTTTCGAGGTAGGCCTCGTCTTGGGCGGCGCGGAGTTCCCGCTTGGGCAGGCTCTTGGGCTTCTTGCCTTCGGCGGGCATCCGGTTGTGGGCGTTGAGCGACAT
>NEUO01000063.1 GCA_002304315.1 Verrucomicrobiia bacterium Tous-C4TDCM | reverse complement strand
GCTCGATCTTTCGCGGGCCTCGTCGAAGCAGGCGGCGGGGCTGGCTTGGCTGGAGATGGCGGAAGGCGAGTTGCGCCACGTGAAAGCCGCGACGCCGGATCTGGCGCGGCTGGCGGTGCGGCATGCGGGCTGCCACGGTCGCCATGTCTCGGCGGACGAGGTGAAGGGGCTGCCGCTGAACTTGTTAGAAGGGTCGGGCCTGCTCGGGCTGTTAGAGGACTGGGGGTTGCGGACGCTGGGCGATTTCATGGCGCTGCCAGGGCAGGATCTGATCGAGCGGCTGGGTCGGGGTGCGGGGGAATGGCACGACCTGCTGCACGCGAAGACCTGCCGGCTGCTGCGCCTGCATCGGCCGCCGGAGAGCTTGGCGCAGTCGGTGGACTTCGAGGAATCGCTCACCTCGACCGAACCGCTGGTCTTCACCTTCCGGCGGCTGCTCCACGCGCTGTCCGCGCGGCTGGCGGCGCGGCACGTGGCGGTGAAAGCCTTGCAGATCCGCTTTCATCTGGAGTCGGGCGCCGAGCTGGAGCGGGTGATCCGCCTGCCGGAGCCGCGGGTCGGCGAGGCGGAGCTGCTGCGGCCGGTGGAGATCCTGTTGGAGTCGCTGAAGCTGAAGTCGCCGGTGAGCGGGCTGACGCTGGATACCGAGACGATGCCGCCGACCGCGGCGCAGCGCGACTGGTTCGTCCGCCAGCTCCCGCGGCCGGAGCGGTGGAGCGACACGTTGGCGCGGCTCGATGCCCTGTTAGGTCCGGGCCGGACCGGCATCCCGGTGCCGCCGTCGAGCCACCGGCCGGACGATTTTCAACTGCGGCCGGGCGATGAGTCGGGTGTTTTGTTAGATAACACCTTCCTGCCCTCCTGCCCGGTGCCCTTGCGCCGCTTCCGGCCGCCGCACGAGATCATGGTGGCCTTCGAAGCGGGACCGAAGCCGCTGGCGCTGCTGAGCGGGCCGTATCGCGGCGAGATCACCGGCTGCCGCGGACCGTTCAAGCACTCCGGCGACTGGTGGGATCCGGACGCCACGTGGAAGCGGCTGGAGTGGGACGTGCGTCTCGCGAACCAGCAGTTGTTGCGCCTCGCCTTCCTGCCGCCGGACCGGTGGTGCGTCGATGGGGTGTATCTTTGAAGCCTGAGAACAATGGACCGGGATGGATAGGATGAAGACAGGGAAGAGTGCGGTGGTTGGGCCGCTGTCATTTGATCGGGCCTGGATGTTTAACCGCGAAATAACGCGAATGAGCGCGAAATTTGAAGATCTGAAACAGCCGGGGAAATTCATGAGGGGAAATCCATCTGCCTTTCAGATTTCGCGTCCTTTCGCGTTTTTTCGCGGTTCCCTCTTCGATGCGAAGTTCGGTGAACGACCCGATTCAAGATGACAGCCTCGCTGTCATATTCCGAACTCCACGCCCGCTCGGCGTTTTCGTTTTTGCGCGGATCGAGTCCGCCGGAAGTGATGGTGGCGCGGGCGGCGGAGCTGGGGCTTGAGGCGATCGCGATCACCGATCACGAGGGCTTTTACGGCTCCGCCCGGGCCCACAAGGCGGCGCGGGATTGTGGGATCCGGGCGATCGCCGGGGCGACGTTGGAGATCGATGGCGCGCATGTGCCGGTGCTCTGTGCGACGCAGCGGGGCTACCGGACGCTGTCCCGCCATCTGGCCGACCGGCATTTGAAGACGGCGCTGCTGGAGGCCCCGCTGGATGCGGGCGACCTGGTCGCGCTGAGCGGCGACCGCGAGGGGCCGGTGCTGCGGCACTTGTTGAAGGACGACAAGGAGGCCGCTCTAACAGCGCTGAACGGTCTGGTCGCGATGTTCGGGCGGGACAACGTGTTCGTGGAGATCCACCGCCACGACTTGCGGGACGACGCGCGGCTGAACCGGCACCTGATCGACCTCGCGGCGCACTTGAAACTGCCGCTGCTGGCCAGCAATGCGCCGCTCCATGCGACGCGGGAGGACCGGCCGCTGGCCGATGCCTTCACCTGCCTGCGCCATCACGTGCCGCTCGATGCCGCGGGCCTGCTGCTCGCCCCGAACAGCGAGCGTCATCTCAAGTCGCCGCGCGAGATGGCGGCGCTGTTTGCCGACCTGCCGGAAGCGCTCATGAACACGCGGCGCTTGGCGGAGCGGACCGGCTTCACGCTGGAGAACCTCGGCTACGAGTTCCCCGATTTCCGGATGGAGGACGGGCGCGTTTTGTCGATGGCCGAGCAGACGGAATATCTGAGAACGGTGAGCCGCGAAGGGGCGGTCCGGCGCTACGGCAGCTATCGCGGCGAGGTGCGGGCGCAGATGGAAAAGGAGATCGAGTTGATCGGGCGGCTGGAGCTTTCCGGCTACTTCCTGATCGTCCGCGACCTCGTCGAGTTCGCCCGTGCGGAAGGCATCCTCTGCCAGGGTCGCGGCTCGGCGGCGAACTCGCTGGTGTGCTTCGTGCTCGGCATCACGAATGTCGACACGGTGAAGCAGAAGCTGGTCTTCGAGCGCTTCCTGTCCGATCATCTGGCGGGCAACAAGCAGCACAAGAGCTGGCCGGACATCGACATCGACTTCCCGTCCGGCGAGCAGCGGGAGAAGGTGATCCAGTATGTCTTCCGCAAGTACGGCGCGCGCGGCGCGGCGATGACCGCGAACGTGATCACCTACCGGCCGAAGTCGGCGTTCCGTGAGATGTCGAAGGTGCTCGGCTTCCCTCCCTCGCTGGCGGACCGCTTTTCGATGCTGGGCGGGACGGCGGAGAGCCGTTGGGAAGAAGAGGACCGGCGGAAGCCGCGTGAGGAGAAGGAGCAGGACCGGCGCGAGGCTTTTGAAAACAGCGTGGCGAGCCTGTTGCCGCCGTCGCACCCGCGGCTGCCGGCTTTGGAGAAACTCTACCACGCGGTGCTCGGGATGCCGCGCCATCTGGGCCAGCACTCGGGCGGGATGGTGATCTGCGACCGCGGGCTGGACGAGGTGGTGCCGATCCAGCCGGCGACGATGCCCGGGCGGACGGTGGTGCAGTGGGACAAGGACGACTGCGAGGACCTCGGCATCGTCAAGATCGACCTGTTAGGCCTGGGGATGCTGGCGGCGATGGAGAACATGATCGAGATCACCGGCAAGCTGGGCGAGAAGGTCGATCCGGCGACGATCGATCTGGCGGATCCCGCGGTGTTCGAAATGCTGCATCGCGCGGACACGGTCGGCACTTTCCAGGTCGAGTCGCGGGCGCAGATGGCGACGCTGTCGATCCTGCGGCCGAACACCTTTTACGAAGTGGCGATCCAGGTGGCGATCGTGCGTCCCGGGCCGATCGTCGGCGAGTTGCTGCATCCCTACCTGCGGCGGCGCAACGGGCTGGAGCGGCCGGACTACATCCACGACGAACTGCGCGAGGTGCTGGGCCGCACGCTGGGCGTGCCCTTGTTCCAGGAGCAGGTGCTGAAGATGTCGATGATCCTTGCGGGCTTCGACGGCGGCGAGGCGACCGAGCTGCGGCGCGCGATGGCCTTCAACCGCAGCGACGAGCGGATGCAGCGGGTGGTCGCGAAGCTGCGCCGACGGATGAGCGAGCGCGGCGTGGCGGAGGAGGTGCAGGAGAAGGTGGTGCAGTCGACCGGCAACTTCGCGCTTTACGGATTTCCGGAGAGCCACGCGCTGTCCTTCGCCTCGATCGCCTACTGGTCATGCTGGTTCAAGGTCCATCACCCGGCCGCGTTTTACACCGGGCTGATCAACAACCAGCCGATGGGCTTTTACTCGACGCACTCGCTGATCCAGGACGCGAAGCGCCACGACATCCGGGTGCTGCCGGTGTGCTGCCTTCTGAGCGGGGTGGCGACGGAGGCGATCGACACGCGGACGATCCGGCTCGGCCTCCATCGGCTGTTAGGCGTTTCGGCGGCGACGCGGGAGCGGATCGTGGTGGAGCGGGAAAGGGCGGCGTTTGGTTCGCTGGCGGACTTCCTCGGCCGGGTCGCGCCGAACGCCAAGGAGCGGCGGCTGCTGGCGAAGTCGGGCGCGCTGAACGGGCTTCCGGAAACCGGTCACCGGCGGCAGGCGATGTGGCAGGTCGAGCTGCCGCTGTTCGAGGATTTGTTAGATGGTGCAAGCCAAATGGCGGAGCGGGTCTTGTCGGAGATGACGATGCCGGAGCGGGTGGCGTCGGACCTCGCGACGCAGGGGGCATCGACCGGGCCGCATCCGATGGTCTTGTGGCGGGAGCGGAGAGGGGCTGCGGGCGAGCCGCCCGCGCCCCTCTTGAGGCGGGCGATTGACTTGATCGATCTGCCGCATGGATTGCCGGTGAAGGTGGGAGGGCTGGTGATCTGCCGCCAGCGGCCGGGCACGGCGAAGGGGCATTGCTTCATCTCGCTGGAGGACGAGACGGGGATCGCGAATCTGTTCGTGCCGAAGAAGACCTTCCAGCGGCTGCGGCGGGTGATCGTCAGCGAACCCTTCCTGATGGCGGAGGGGCGGGTGCAGATTTCCGAAGGCGGGCAGCGGACGGTGTATGTGACCGAGGTCTTCCCGCTGCCGGGCTGCGAGCCGGGGCACGCGGTGCGGTCGCATGATTTTCATTAGCCTGTGTCCCTTGAAAATCAGGGTGGAACCGGTGAGTCGCTTGGCGTAGGCTGTTGCCATCCATGAAACTCGAAGAGATCGCGCAAGAAGCGGGGAAGCTACCGAACAAGGAACGGGCGGAGCTGGCTTGTCGTTTGCTTCGTGGTCTGGATGTTCCGGAATACGATGTCCCGGATGAGGAGGTAGAAGCTCGAATGCGGGAAGCGGATGAGGATCCGTCCGTCATGATCGGCTTCGACGAACTGGTCGAGGGACTGCGGCATCGTGGAAGCTAGATTTCACAAACGGGTTCAGTCCGATTTGGACGAGATTTTCTTCCGCTATTATAAGGTGTCGGAGGAGCTCGGCGAAGGCTTTTTCAGCGAGTTCAAGGCGGGGCTGGCGAAAGCCTGTCGCAATCCCGGCTTCTTTCATTTCGACGCTTGCGGATTGCGCCGCTGCAATCTGGAGCGCTTTCCTTACCACTTTCTCTACGACATCCGGGATGGAACTCTCCGGATCTGGGTTCTCAGGCACAATCAACGACGGCCGTCGTTCGGAATCCGCCGCTTCGGGAGGTAGACAGCCTGGCTGCTTTTCCGGAGCACGAGCAGCAGGGAAGGAACGTGCCGCGAGAAGCACACAACTTGCAAAGTCGTGCTACTTCGCTGGCGCGAGCTTCGGGTCGTCGAGGTCGAGGCGGTAGAGGATCTGGTTGTAGTTGTAGCGTGGCGTCGGCTGCGGGCGGTCGGCGAACTCGGCGGTGTAGGTGCCTTCGAAGACGATGAAGTTCGCATCGTCCGGGGTGAGCTCGGGGTGGATGCGCGGGTTGTAGAAGGTGTAGTTGTCGTGGGTCAGGATTTTCACCGCCTTGCCCCAGGGACCCATCGGCGAAGGGGCCTCTGCATACCAGATCTCGCCGAAGGCGGAGGGCTTGCCGAAGTGCTGGGTGAAGACGGTGATCCACTTTTTACGGAAGGGATTCCAGGCGACGGAGCCGCGGTGGGGTTTGACCTCGCTGCCGTCTTCGGCGGAGCGCGGGGCGGGGGGGGCGGGGATCTTTTCCCAGGTGGTGCGATCCATCCACGCTGCCAGGGTGGCCCGGCAGCGCATGGTCGGGAAGGGATCGCCGAAGAGCGCCCAAACCTTTCCGTCGGGATCTTCCCAAAAGACGGGATGGCCCTTTGGCAGCAGCCCTTTCTCACCGGCACCTGCCCTCCAAAGCACCTTGAGGACCTGAAACTCCGCCTTGTCCTCGTTCCAGAGGCACTGGCCGACCTCATATTCGTCGAGGGGCGGCTTGATCTTCGAGTAGATCGCGACCAGGGCGTTGGAATTCTCGTCATCGGGCAGGCTGACCATCCCGGTCAGCCAGGTCGGTCCTTCGCCCGGCAGTTTCGCGACACCGCGCGGTTTGTCCTCGCTGTCCCTGAAGTGCTTGAAGGGCATGACCAGCGGCGGTTTGAAATCCGTCACCGGCTTGGGAGGCGTGGTTGCGGCGGTGGAATGGAAAATGCCGAGTGGATAGCCGGGCAAGGTCGTGTCGCCCCAGAGCCAGAAGAGCTTCCCGAGGTGACGTGTCATCAGCACGCTGTCGCAGCCGAAAATGCCGCTTTCCGAGAGCGGGGATGCTTCACCGAGCTGCTCCGATTCCGCGAAAATCCCGCCGCCGGTGAGGCGGCCGAGGCGTTTGGCGATGTTCCTCCGCTCGACCTCGATGCGGATGGTGCCGCCGGCGGCCGGCGAAGTACGGATTCCCTCGTAGCCGAAGCCGTCCTTCTTCACGCCGTAGCCGTGGCCCTTGATGTGGAACCACACGGCTCGGTCGAGCAGGTCGGGATCGTCGATGGCGATCAAGCCGGCGTTGTCGCTGACGAAGCGCTGCTCGTGGGTGGTGCGGAGTTCGACCAGCGGGACCGGCCAGCCATTTTCCTGGTCGACGATCGCGATGCGGCAGGGCTCCGCGGCGTGGAGGAGGGGGGCGAGGAGGAGGCCGTGTGGCAGGAAGGAGAGAGTCATGGCCGGGAGCGTGGTTTCGGGAGCGGGTGAACGGACGGCCGCGAGAAGCACACAACTTGCAAAGTTGTGCTACTTCGCGGGGCGTGTGCTGAGGAGGATCCGAGGTGGTTCGAGAACGTTGGAGGGAGAGCGCCGCCCCATGCACAACTTGCAAAGTTGGGCTACTTCACGCAGCGGAAGCCGGTGTGGTTGGTGGGGGATTCGCTGTCCTGGGAGTGGCGGGCGGCGGGGCGGTAGCGCATGCAGTAGGAGACGTGGCAGAGGAAGGAGCCGCCCTTGGTGACGCGGTGGACCTTGCCGTCGCCCTTCACGCCGGAGTCGCGGTTGACCCAGTGGGCGGGACCTTGCGGGTTGTCGGGATCGCAGTCGGTGAAGTAGGCGGGATCATAGAGGTCGCTGCACGCTTCCCAGACGTTGCCGGCCATTTCGTAGAGGCCGTAGCCGTTCGGCGGATAGCTGCGGACCGGGGCGCTGCCGGTGAAGCCGTCCTCGGCGCTGTTCTTGTTCGGAAATTCGCCCTGCCAGGTGTTGGCCATCCATTGGTCGCCGGGTTTCAAGTCGTCGCCCCAGACGTAGATCTTGCCGTCGAGTCCGCCGCGGGCGGCGTATTCCCATTCGGCTTCGGTCGGCAGCCGCTTGCCGGCCCACTTGGCATACGCGGTGGCATCCTCATGGGTGATGCAGACGACGGGGTGGTCGTCTTTGCCTTCGATCGAGGTGCCCTTGCCGGCGGGCTGGCGCCAGTTGGCCTCGGGGTCCCAGCGCCACCACTCGATGGAGCGGCCGGGCTGGTTCGGGTCGCCCTCGATGCCGGCGTTTTCGCGGAACACGATGCCGCCGTTGCCGAAGCCGCCGGGCGGCAGGTTGGCGCGTGCTTCTTCGGGGAAATCCTCGGGCTTCACCTGGCGCTCGGCGAAGGTGACATATTTGGTGGCCTTGATGAAGGCGGCGAACTGGGCGTTGGTGACTTCGGTCTCGTCGATCCAGAACTCCTTCACGGTGACCTTGTGGGCGGGGGCTTCCTCGGGGAATGACTTGGGGCCGAAGGGGGTGTCGAAGGTGCCGTCGTGACCCATCATGAAAGTGCCGCCGGGCAGCCGGACCATCCCGTCCTTGCGTTCCAGGCCTGACACGGCAGGGGGCAAGGAGGAGTCGGCTGCGGGTGGGGCTTCCTTTTTCTGGCAGGACGGCAGCAGGGCGAGGACGAGGAGAAATCGTTTCATCGGAGGTGGCGGGCTACGCGGAAGATGGGGGTTTCATATCCTGCGGGCACGAAGAATCTGAGGCGGGTGGCGGGGGGGATGATGGATTGCAAATCCGTCCGATCCGGAGAGCATGGCGAGCCGCCGCGCTCCTGCCCATGAACTTCCGCCGCTTTTACCCGCTTCGTGGATTGCCGAAACAAGGGCAGCTCTGGAGCTGGATCTCCTACGATGTGGCGAACCAGTCGTTCACGCTGATCGTCAACACGATGCTGTTTTCGATCTTCTTCGCGGCGGTGGTGGTGCAGGACGATACGAAGGACGACCGCCTGTGGTCGCTGGCGTTTGGCGGGAGCATGGTGCTGGCTGCCTTGTTCTCGCCGCTGGCGGGCGCGGCGGCGGATGAGCGGGCTTGGAAGAAGACCGGTTTGGTCGCGACCGGGCTGATGTGCAGTTTGTTCACCTGCGGGCTGGCGTTCATCCAGCCGGGACAGGTTTGGCTGGCGATGCTGCTCTACATCCCGGCGAACTTCGCGTTCGCGATCGGCGAGAATTTCCTGGCCAGCTTCCTGCCGACGCTGGCGCGGCAGAACGAGGTCGGCAAGGTCAGCGGGTTCTCCTGGGGCCTGGCCTATTTCGCGGCGCTGCTGCTGATCGGCATCACGGCGGGCGGGATGGCGCTGTTCCATTTGAAATCGCCGGAGCAATGGCGGCCGTTCTTTCTGATGGCGGGGCTGTGGTTTCTTGCCTTCACGCTGCCGACGATCTTTTGGCTGCGCGAACCGGCGGTCGAGCGGACCACTCATGCGGGTCGCTCCTGGCTGACGGCGGGCTTTGTGCGGCTGGGCGAAACGGTGCGTCAGTTGAAGAACTATCGTGATCTCGCGATGCTGATGGCTGCGTCGTTTTTCTTCGCGACCGGGATGAGCGTGGTGGTCTCCTTCGCGAGCAAGCTGGCCGGGGAGTATGGCTTCAAGGAGGTGCAGATGGTGATCTTCATGGCGGTGATGACCGTCTCGGGGATCATCGGGACGCTGGTGCCGATGCTATTCCAGGATCGGCTGGGGCACCGGCTGACTTCGGCGGTGCTGCTGGGCGTGTGGGTGCTGGCGGCGGCCGGATTTGCGGGCTATGCCTATCTTTACGAGGCCCACGCTTTGAACGGTGACGGGTCGGTCTATCCGACGTGGCCGCTGTGGCTGGTGGGAAATCTGTTAGGCTTCGGGCTCGGGTCGCTGGGCTCTGCGAATCGCGCCTTTGTCGGGTATCTGGCGCCGCCGGAGAAGTCGGCGGAGATGTTCGGGATCTGGGGGCTGATGATCAAGCTGGCGGCGGTGATGACCTTTCCCTTCGCCTGGGTAAAGGACACAGCCGGCAGCCCGCAGGCGCTGCTGCTGCTGGCGGGCTTCATCGGGGTGGGGCTGGTGCTGACGCTGTTCGTGGATGAGAAGCGGGGGCATGCGGCGGCGACGGGCGGGGAATAGGTCGGATGCCGGGGAATAGGTCTTACAGGACCTATGGGACCTATCTCCCTTGACTGTCGCAGCCGGACCCGTGACATCCTCCGCCATGACCAAGTTCCGCCCGTGCATCGACCTTCATGAGGGCAAGGTGAAGCAGATCGTCGGCGGGACCTTGCGCGACGACGGGCCGGGGCCGCGGGTCAATTTCACGGCCAGCGCCGGGGCGGGGGAGTTCGCGGCGAAGTTCCGCGGCGATGGTCTAACGGGTGGTCACGTGATCAAGCTGGGGCCGGGGAATGAGGAAGCCGCGCGGGAAGCGCTGGCGGCGTGGCCGGGCGGGCTTCAGATCGGTGGCGGGATCCATGCGGGGAACGCCGGTGAGTGGCTTTCGGCCGGGGCGTCGCATGTGATCGTGACGTCGTGGCTTTTTGAGGAAGCGCGGTTTTCGGAAGCGCGGGTGAAGGAAGTGGTGGCAGCGATCGGCGCGGAGCGGCTGGTGATCGACCTGTCCTGCCGCCGGACGGAGCGCGGTTGGACGGTGGCGATGGACCGGTGGCAGACGCTGACCGATCTGGACGTCACGCCGGCGACGCTGGACCGGCTGGCGCCGTGGTGCGACGAGTTCCTGATTCACGCGGCGGATGTCGAGGGACTGTGCGGCGGGATCGACGGGGAACTGGTTTCCTTGTTAGGTGCCTGGGGCGGCCGGCCGATGACTTATGCCGGTGGTGCGGCTTCGTTGGCGGATGTGGAGAAGGTGGCGGAGCTTTCCGGCGGGAAGGTCGATGTGACGGTGGGTTCGGCGCTGGATTTGTTTGGCGGCAGCGGGGTGGGGTATGAGGAGCTGGTGGGGTGGAACCGGAGGTGAAGCTTTTGAAGCACACCAGTCGTCAGGCTGGCTGCTGCGGACCATTCGGCCGGTCGCAGACCAGCGCTCCCGGGAATTTGGGGTTTGAGATTTCGGATTTCGGCTTTGAAATGGGCGGGCGATGTCGAAGAGCGCTGACTTCCCCTACCTTCCGTCTGGATTCGATCCCGAAGAGGAGCTGCTGGACCAACTGAGCAACCGACCCGGCAACCAGCGCTGCGTGGTGGGTCGGGACGAGCTGCTGCTGGTGGTGCACGAGGTGCCGAAGCCGGGGGTGCCGGAGCGGGAGCCGCTGATCTTCTGGCGGCGGGCCGATGAGACCTGGCTGGACTATGCCGGGGGCAAGGGGCTGCGGCGGCTGGGTGACTTGTTAGACCGGTATGCGAAGGTGATCGATGAGAAGGAGGAATTGATCGAGGAAGCGGACACCGCGGCGGAGATTTTCGAGCTGGTGCGGGCCTCGGCGCCGCTTTCGCGGTCATCGCGGAACCTGATGCTGGCGATCGATCACACGGCGGTTCAGGACGAGGACAATCGCGAGTTGAAGTCGTATCGCGACCGGGTCCGCGAGCTGGAGCGGGCGGCGGAGCAGCTCAACCATGACGCTCGTCTGACCATGGAATATTGGAAGGCCGAGCGGGGCGAAGAACAGCAGGAGGCGGCGGAGAAGCTCAACAAGATCGCCTTCCGCCTCAACCTGCTGGCGGGATTTTTCCTGCCGCTGGTCGCGCTCGGCGGCTTGTTCGGGATGAATGTTGACTTGCCGGACTTTGTTCAGGGGTGGTTTTGGCTGATCTTTTTCGGCGGGCTTTGCACCGGCGGCACCTTGGTCTGGCTGGTCAGCCGGAAAACCGGGGAGAATTCATGAACGGGCTGTGGATCCTGCTGGCGGGTCTGGTGATGGTGGCGGGGATCGTTTTCTGGCACTCCGGGCGGGTGGAGCGACGGCGGGCGAAGCTGCGGGCGCGGCGGCTGGACGCACGGCAGCAGGCGATCGTGGCGGAGCATTTCCCGCTGTGGGAGGAGATCCCGGACGAGATCCGCGCGGAGACGGAGCGCTGGATGCAGGTCTTGCTGGCGGAGATGAATTTCGAAGCCTGCGGCGGCTTGCCGGAGGTGACGGAGGAGATGCGGCTGGCGATCGCCGCGCCGGCTTGCCTGCTGGTCGCGCGGCGGCCGGGGGATTACTACGAGAGGCTTCGTAGTATCCTGGTGTATCCCGATGCCTTCACGGTGAAGGACGACTGGGGGATGGAAGACATCCGTCTCGGCGAGTCGTGGGGCCATGGCAGCGTGGTGCTTTCCTGGGAGACGGTGAAACAGGGCGACCTGAACCCGGAAGACGGGCTGAACGTGGTGCTGCACGAGTTCGCCCACCAGCTCGACCAGGACGACGGTGCGGCGGACGGGGTGCCGGAGCTGGAGGAAGGGGACGACTACGGGAAATGGTCGCAGGCGATGCTGCCGGCCTTCGACGCGTTCTGCGAAAAGGTGAACGAGGGGAAGCGCAGCGTGATCGACGACTACGGTGCGGAAAGTCCGGCGGAGTTCTTCGCGGTGGTGACCGAGACTTTTTTCGAGCGGGCGAAGGGCTTGAAGCTGGAGGAGCCGGAGGTGTTTGCGGAGTTGGTGAAGTTTTACGGGATGGATCCAAGCGGATGGTGAGCGGCGGAATTGGCGATGCGGGCTGGAATGGGCGGCCGGTGTTGAGGGACCGTTCGAGCCGGTCTGAGGACCGGCGGTCCCGGGGGGCAGTCCTAGCGGCTTGCCTCCCGCCCGGAAAGCGGTCAGAAGACCGGGGCCGATATGATTATTTCCCCGAAAATCCGCGGATTCATTTGCACCACCGCCCATCCGGAAGGCTGCGCCGCCCATGTCCAGGAGCAGATCGACTACTTGAAGTCGAAGCCCGCGCTGGCAGATTGCCCGAAGCGGGTGCTGGTCGTCGGTTCCTCCACCGGCTACGGCCTGTCCTCGCGGATTGTGCCGGCTTTCGGCGGCGGGGCGAAGACGATCGGTGTGTTTTTCGAGCGGGAAGGGACCGAGGGCAAGACCGCCACGGCGGGCTGGTACAATTCGGTGGCCTTTGAAAACGCTGCGGCGAAGGAAGGGCTCTACGCCCGCAGCTTCAATGGCGATGCTTTCTCGGCGGAAATGAAGACGCAGGTCATCGACGCCATCAAGGCGGACCTCGGCCAGGTGGACATGATCATTTACAGCCTGGCCTCGCCGCGTCGGACCGATCCGGTGACGGGCGAAGTTTATAAGTCGGTGCTCAAGCCGACCGGCGTGACCTACACCAACAAGAATCTCAACACCGACAAGAAGGAGATCGAGACGGTGACCATCGAGCCGGCGAACGCGGACGAGATCGCGCAGACCGTGAAGGTGATGGGCGGCGAGGACTGGAAGCTGTGGATTGACGCGATGCAGGAAGCCGGCGTGCTGGCGGACGGCTTCAAGACGGTGGCCTATTCCTACATCGGGCCGGAGCTCACGTGGGCGATCTACACCGACGGGACGATCGGTCGGGCGAAGCTGCACTTGGAAGAGACCGCGAAGGAGATGAATGCGGCCTTCGGCGAGGGCACGGCGCTGGTTTCGGTGAACAAGGCGCTGGTGACCCAGGCCAGTTCGGCGATCCCGGTGGTGCCGCTCTACATTTCCATCCTCTACAAGATCATGAAAGCAAAGGGGCTGCACGAGGGCTGCATCGAGCAGATCCACCGCCTGTTTGCCGACCACTACGGCGCGGACGGCGGGCCTCAGCTCGACGACAAGGGCCGCGTCCGGATCGACGACTGGGAAATGCGGCCGGAAGTGCAGGCGGAGATCGAGTCGATCTGGGCCGGTGTGACGACGGAGACGATCGATGCCGTTTCGGACTTCGCTGGCTACGAGAAGGAGTTCTACCGCCTGTTCGGCTTCGGTTTGAGCGGGGTGGACTACACGGCGGAGACGGATCCGGTGCGTCCCGTGCCGAGTCTGGCCTAACATCCTCCTCCTACCTCCCAAGATCATGGCTCAGTGGTATTACGGTTCGAGCGCCGGCCAGCATGGCCCGGTGGACGAGAACGAACTGCGCGCGATGATCGCGTCCGGCGGGGTGGGGCCGCTGACGCTGGTCTGGCGGGAGGGAATGAGCGACTGGATGCCGTTGCAGAACGTCCCGGACTTCGGCATCCAGCAACCGGCACCGTATCTCCCCCCGTATGGCGGACCGCTAGGCTACTACCCGGGTGCACCGGTTCCTAACAGCGGGCTGGCGATCGCCAGCATGGTCTGTGGGATTGCGGGCTACCTGACCTGCTACTTTGTCGGGATCCTCGGCATTCCGGCGGTGATCTGCGGGCACATGGCGCTCAACCGGATCAACAGCAGCCCGGTGCCGGTGGCCGGCCGCGGGATGGCGATTGCGGGATTGATCCTTGGCTATCTCGGGATTCTCATCACAGTCGGAACAATCTTGTTCTTCGTGTTTGCCTTCGTGGCTTCAGGAAGCCCCTAATCACACGCCTTATTTCATGAATTGGTATTACGCAAAGAACGGCCATCAGAACGGCCCGGTGCCTACGGAAGACATGATCGACCGAGTCGCCATGGGCGAGATTTCCCCGACGGACCTCGCTTGGTGCGAAGGAATGGCCGACTGGCTGCCGGTTTCCGAGATCCCGCAGTTGAAAGTGCTACCCCCGGTCCGAGAGGAGCCTGTGGTCGCTTCGACCGTTGGACCGGCCCAAGCGACGTCCTATCAGGGACCTGCTGCAGCGGCACCGTCCGCGACACCTTCGTATGCCGCACCCGGGCAGCCTCCTTCGCAAGGACTGGCCATTGCTTCCCTGGTATGCGGGATCCTCGGTCTGATTGGTTGCTGCATGTGGTTCATCAGCTTGCCGGCCGCCTTGGCGGCGATCGTGACCGGGCACCTCGCGAATTCCAAGATCAAGGCGGACCCCCAGCGCTTCACGGGCAAGGGCATGGCACGCACCGGACTGATCACCGGCTACCTGGGGGTGATTGGTTCGCTTGTCGTGGCATTCTTCTGGTTCCAATTCAAGGGGCTGAGCGAGGAGCAAGCACAAGAGACGATCATCCAGTGGTTCCCGGAGGCACAGCAACCGGAAATGCGCGAGCAACTCCGGAAGCAAAACGAGAGCCGCTAGTCCCATGACTCTCCGGCGTCCCTGGACATGGCTTGCCCTGGCCGGGATCTCGGGGGGGGGGGCCTTGCGTCACGCATGGCCATCGTGGCCGACTTTGATACCGGCGTGCACGATCCGTCGCTTTACGGGGCTCCACTGTCCCGGATGTGGCGGAACCCGTTGCGCATTGAAGCTGCTCGACGGTGACGTGGCCGGGGCACTGGCGATGAATGCGGCGGTGACCTTGATCGCGCTGGTCTTCAGCGGGGTGATCGCCGCGGGCGTGTGGCAGGAGTGGAAGGGCGGGAGCGGACGCGTGTTCCCGTCGTGGCTGGCGTGGAGCCTCACCGGTTTTGTGGTGGCTTTCGGGCTGGTGCGGAACCTGCCGTGGTGGCCGTTCACGCTCCTCGTGCCGCAGTGAATCCGGCCATCAGTTTCGCGACGTGCTTGGCGAGCATGTCGGCTTCGAGATTGACCCGGGCTCCGGTCTTCAGGCCCGGCAGATGAGTGACGGCGAAGGTGTGGGGGGTGATCCAAAAGCGGGCGCTCTCCGGCGAGAGTTCGGCGATGGTGAGCGAGATTCCGTCGATGCAGAGGGAGCCCTTGTCGATGCACAGCCGGGCGATTTCCGGCGGCAGGGAGACATCGAGCACGTGATCCTGACCGCGTTCCTCGAGGGCGAGCACGCGGCCGGTGGCGTCGACATGACCCTGCACGAAATGCCCGCCGAAACGGTCGCCGGCGCGGAGGGCGCGTTCGAGATTGAGGATGGAACCCTGGGCGAGGTCGCCGAGCGAGGTGACTGCGAGCGTTTGGCCTAGCAGGTCGAAGGAGGCCCCGGCTGGATCGAGTGCCGCGACGGTGAGGCAGCAGCCGTTGACGGCGACCGACTCGCCCATTTCGAGTTCCGCCGCGAAAGGGATGTCCAGCGACAGCCGGGCCTGTTCGCCGCGCGGCTCAAGCGAGCGGACGCGGCCGGTGGCTTCGACGAGTCCGGTGAACATGGCGGGTCAGGGAGTTTCGACGGGAGCGGGAGCTGGCGCGGGGACCGACGGCGTGACCGGCTCTTCGATGACCGGTGCCACGTAGCCTCTCTCTTTCTCCATCGCGAACATCTCGGCGATGCCCTTGTCGGGGAAGCACATCATGCAGATCGCCACTACGATGGTCGGGATGATCGCACCGGCGGCCAGCTTGGCGGGAGACACGCCTTCGCCGAAAAAGCGGCTCAAGAGCGCTTGGCCGGCGGGGTTCGGAGCATTGGCGATGACCGTCAGACCGCCGCCGGTCACCGCCCCGGCGAGCACGGCGTATTTCAATTGCGGCCCCAAGCCTTCCACCTGGCTGGCGAGGAAGGTGATGGCCGCGTTGTCATTGAACGACGTGAGGATGGTCGCGCCGATGAACAGCGGCCATTCGCTGAGGCTGGTGATGATGGGACCCAGCCACCAGCCTTGGAGGCCGCCGTGGATGACGAGGCCGGCGAGGAAGAATCCGACGAGGATGGGGCCGCGCAGGCTGATCTCGGACTGGTGATGGGCGGTGGCCTGGGAGAAGGCGAGGAAGAACAGGAAGCCCATGATGAAGATGGGCGGGTAGTGGGCGAAGGCCACGGTCAAGGCCATGAAGGCGAGATGGGTGAGGGTGACGAAAAGCGGGACCGGGCGTTCGTTCTCCTTGAGATCGCCCTTGCCGTCGCCGTCGTGGTCACCGGCGCGCGCCGCCATGGCGGCCAGTTCCTTGCGGAAAAACAGGAAGTAGAGAATTGAGGACGCCGCGATGGCGAGCGCAGCTCTGTCGCCGTAGTGCAGGAGCATTTCCGGGGTGGTCAGGCCCCATTTCGCCGCGACCATCAGCACCGGTGGGGCGGCGAAATTGGTCATCACTCCGCCGACCGACACGTTGACGAAGAGCAGGCCGAGCGTGGCGTAGGCGAACATCGGCGAGGGCTTCAGCTTGTAGAATTTCTTCGCCAGGAGCATCGCGCAGATGGTCATCGCGCCCGGTTCGGTGATGAACGATCCGAGCAGGGGGCCGATGATCAGGATGGCGAGCCACCAGGCGGCGGGGGTTTCTTTCCCGAAATTGGCGAAGAAGCGAAGGCAGCTCTCGGCGAAGCGCAAGACGGGGCGGGTTGAAGCCAGGGCCATGATGATCACCACGAACAGGGGCTCGGTGTAATTCACCGACATCAGGTAGCCCTTAATGGCGTCAAGATCGTAAAAGGCGAACATGGCGCCGAGCAGGACGACGCCCCAGATCCCGAAGATCGCCTCCACCTCGCCGAAGAAGTGCAGGATGGTCGCTTTGAAGCTGACCATGTCTTCGGCGTGGGCAGAGTCACCGTGGGCGGCGCGTTCCTTGCGGATGCGGTCGTCGTGATCGTGCTGGACCTTGTGTGCCAGCTTGGTGATCGGGATGGCTACGAAGGTGTGGAGGATCGCGAGGACGAAGATGATGGAGGCCACCAGTAGGAAGGGCTGCTCCTTGGCGCGGAAGGCGAGCCTGGGCCCGATGCCTTCGATCCCGCCGGCTTTCTCCTGCGCGGCGAATCCGGACATCCGTTCGACAAATTCCGGAGTCTTCAAGTCGTGTCCGGCGGATGCCAGCGCGGCATCGGGCAGGAGCAGGGCGAACAACAGTGCGAGGAGGAACAGGACGGATCGCATGGCGGTTTTCGGGGTGGCGGGAGTTTCTCCACCGGAACGGTCTCGGCAAGGGAAACCGGGCGCATTGCATCTCATCCGGGAACTCTCTACGTTCGCCCCATGCGAGCGCTGCGATACCTTCCGGTGATGCTTTCCCTCTGGGCACTGCAAAGCTGTGGCGGCGGGGGAGGCGTTCCCGAGATCGGGGCAAATCCCTTCGGTCCGACCGGAGTTCCGCCCCAATTCCGGGGCAGTCCCGACGAGGGCGGCACGCTGATCGCGCCGGGAGGCAACGCGCCGCCGGCCTCGGTGGCGGCGGCCTTCGCGGCTCATGACCCGAATTCGCTGGTGTGGACGGATCCCGATAATCCCGACGCCGAGATTCCCGAACTCCAAGGCCTGATGGCGGTGGCTCCGCAGAAAGGGCCGTGGCGTGAGAGCGAGGCGGACGCGCTGCGGGAGTCGAAGAAAACCGGCAAGCCGTTGGTGATCTGGTTTACCGACAGCGTCCGCAGCAGTTCGTGCAAGTCGCTGAGCAAGGGGCTTTTCACTCAGAGTGACTTCGAGGAATGGGCGGCCGAGAACACCGTGCGATTGATCGTCGACCAGTCGGTGAAGGGGACGGACATCGAAGACGACGTTCGGAAGAAAATCTACGTCCGGGCTTTGAAGAAGAAGTACAGCGCGCGCGGCTATCCGACGCTGCTGGTGCTTGCCCCCTCGGGCGAGGTGATCGGCCGTTACAAGAGCTACCGCAAGGGTCAGGAAGACTTTCTCTGGGGCCAGCTCAAGCAGGCGGCCGCCCTCGCGCTGGAAAACCAGAAGTCTTGGAAAGCAGGATTGGAGAAGAAGGGCTACCGGGACTGGTCCGACGGCAAGGGCCGGGTGATCTTTGCCAGGTTGGAAGCCTATCACGACGGCGAACTCCTGCTGGTCGAGCCCGACGGCCAGCGGGCCCGCACGCATGAAAACAAGCTTTCCCCGGCGGACCGGGTCTGGATCGAGGACCAGAAGAAACTCCGGGGAGTCGAGTGAGGGGACGCTTGTCGCGCCCCGGATTCCTTCCGCTTCGTTACCGTTCCCCGGGAAGTTGCCGGCCCCGACGGTTGACGCCCGGGACTTCCGGCCGGAATACTCCGCCGCCCCGTTCCTCACTCAGACCATGGAAAACGTCATCATCATCGGCACCGGCTGCGCCGGCTACACCGCGGCCATTTACACCGGCCGCGCCAATCTCACCCCGCTCATGCTTACCGGCACCCAGCCGGGCGGCCAGCTCACCACCACCACCGAGGTGGAGAATTTCCCGGGGTTCCCCGAGGGGGTCATGGGCCCGCAATTGATGATGAACATGCAGACGCAGGCTGAGAAGTTCGGCGCGCGTATCGAGTTCGCCAACGTCGAAGGCGTCGAGAAGCGGGCGGACGGCTCGTTCGTGGTGAAGACCTCTTCCGGCGGACACGAGGCACATACCGTCATCATCGCCACCGGCGCGGCCCCGAAGCATCTCGGCCTGCCCAACGAACAGAAACTGATCGGCCGAGGCCTGACTTCCTGCGCGACCTGCGACGGTGCCTTTTACCGCGACGTGCCGGTGGCGGTCATCGGCGGCGGTGACAGCGCCTGCGAGGAAGCCACCTTTCTCACCCGCTTCGCCAGCAAGGTTTACCTGATCCACCGCCGCGACGAGCTGCGGGCGTCGAAGATCATGGCCGACCGGGCCCTGGCGAACCCGAAGGTCGAGCCGATTTGGAATTCCACGGTTTCCGAGTATTTGACCGATGAGGCCGGGGAAATGCGGGCCGTCACGCTTAAGAATCTAGTCACCGGCGCGGAGAGCGAACTGGAGTTGAAATGCGTCTTCGTCGCGATCGGTCACGTGCCGAACAGCGGCTTCCTCGGTGATCTGGTGGACAAGGACGAGAACGGCTACATCCTCCAGAATCCGGGGCGGACCTCGACCAAGACGGAGGGACTCTTTGCCGCGGGCGACGTGGCGGACCATTATTACCGTCAGGCCGTGACCGCTGCCGGCCAGGGGTGCGCCGCCGCTTTGGAGGCCGAGCGCTACCTCGCCGACCACGAGTGAAGCCCGCTTGGCTGCCGGATTCGGGGCTGGACTGGACGGACCCGGCCGGTATCTTCCCCGCGTCATGTTCTGGAAGTCCTTCGTCGCCACTTGCGGCCTGTCATTGGCAGGCCTGCTTTCGGCGTCGGCCCAGGAAGGTTACATGGACTGGGCGGAAGCCAACGGGCTGGTCGGTGTTTTTGCCGAACCAGATGCCGATTTGGACACCGACGGGATCACGAACCTGATGGCCTACGCGTTCGATCTGGCACCGATCAGCGATCCCGAGGCGTGGGACAAACTGCCATCGCTGGCGTTTGTCGGAGATCCGCCGGAGCCGGTCATGATCTTCGTGATGCCACCGGAAATCCCGCGTGATGTCAGTTACGTGGTCGACCTGATTCTGGACGACGGCAAGCGGGTGGAGATCGCCCGCAAGAATGGCCGCGGGGCGTGGGCTGGCAGCGGGGAGATCACCCGGCGGAAGCTGGACGACGGCTGCACCGAGATCATGGTGCAGATACCATTGGACATGGAAATCCCCGAAGTTGCAAAGCCGCTGAAACTCCGGGTCGAGTTCCTGCCTTGAAGGGCTGTCAGCCAAGCGCCTCACGGTCCACGGCGGTCAGTTCCCGCCATTCGCCAGCCACCAACGGAGCGAGTCGGAGGCTGCCGATGGCCACCCTGATCAAGCGCAATGTCGGATACCCGACCGCCGCGGTCATCCGGCGGACCTGGCGGTTTTTGCCTTCGGTCAGCACCAGCTCGATCCAGCGGTCGGGAACGCTCTTCCGGAAGCGGACGGGAGGATCCCGGGGCGGGTAATCGGGCATCGGATCGAGCGCCCGTGCCGCGCAGGGCAAGGTGAGGTGGCCCTTGATGTCGATGCCGCCGCAAGCCAGTCGTGAAAGCGCCTCGGCATCCGGCGCGCCCTCGACCTGAACGTGATAGGTCCTCGGGTGCCCGTGACGGGGCTCCAGCAGCCGGTTCACCCATTCCCGTTCGTTTCCGATGAGAATCAGGCCTTCCGAATCCTGGTCGAGGCGTCCGATCGGAAAGACATCCCCGGGGAAGCCGAACTCGGCGAGCGTTCTTTGGCCCGGCTGATCCGGCGTGAATTGACTAAGGACGCCGTAGGGCTTGTGGAATGCGATCAGCATCGGGAAGTGCCGCAATAAAAGTGAATGGCCCCGCCGATCACAAGGACCGACGGGGCCATCTTTTCCCCCCCCAGGGAAATCCTGATTGCCACACCCGCTTTCCGGGCTGCAACAAGAGAGGATCGCACCAAATGCGGAGAACGCAAATGTCTGAGAATGCGGGTTGATACTTACGGGTGTTTACGTATAGTTCCGGTCATACCTATCCAGTCGTGCTCGGAAAACCCTACTTCGACCTAGCCCGGGCCATCTACCGAGCGGCAACTTTTGACGATCTTACCGATCTTCTGGTTGCGAAGCTGCCCACCCTGATCGGAGCTGACGAGGCGGTGGTGCTGAGTTCGTCCCCATTGACGGGATTCTGCATGATTTCCAACCACGGCCCGATCGCCCGGTTGCTGGGCGACAAGATCGACTTGCTGAACCGGCTGTTGCCCTTGAGCCCGATCGTCCAGAAGATGAATTTCAGCAATCCCGGCGACCTCGGGTTCGCGATGAGCGACCATGTCTCGCCGGAGCATTACAAGAACAGCCGCTTTGCCCGTGAAATCTTCGGGGACAAGGCCATGAACGACGTCCTCTTCGGTTTGCTGGTCCACGGACGACGTCGCTCCGCCTATCTGAACTGCTATCTTGCCGCCGGGACGTACGGTCATCAGGCGCGGGAGCGATTCGACGCGATCCTCCTGACCGCCCGCGGCGTGCTCGACCGCCTCGAAGCGAACAACATCGAGATGAGCGTCCGGCAGAGGGTGTTTTCGGCGAGTTCCAAGGCCCCGCTCGCGGTCTTCATCGTCAACACGAAGTCGGAGGTCTGCCCGATCAATCACTCTGCGGTGTCCCTCGCGGAGTCATGGTGGGAGGCGGACGAGGCGGTCCGGCAACTACCGTCCGGAACGGTTGCCGAACTGGACCACTTGCTTGATACGGCGTGGACGAGTCCGGTCACTGCGAAGTGGATCGACCTGAATCTCGACCTCGGGGGCGGGAAAACGGTCATTCATGCCCTGCCCAAGCTCAACGGCGAGGTGATCCTGATGTGCCCGCTGCCCGGGGTGGAAGAAAGCGCGGAGGAGGCGCTGTCGATCCTGACGCGCCGCCAGCGCGAGATCATGTACTGGATTGCCGAAGGCAAGACCAGTGGCGAGGCTGCGATCATTCTCGGGATCAGCCCGCGGACGGTGGAGAAGCACTTGGAGGCGGTGTTCCAGCGGCTCGGGGTCGAGAACCGGATCGCGGCGATGCGGCGATACCTCGATATGAAGCGGGGGATCTGATCAGGCGTAGCCGAGCCAGGGGCCGAGCCATTTCTCCGCTTCCTCGACGCTCATTCCCTTGCGGTGGGCGTAGTCCTCAAGCTGGTCTTTCTGGATCTCGGAGATCGAGAAGTAATGGCTTTCCGGGTGGCTGAAGTAGAGGCCGCTGACCGCCGCGCCGGGGTGCATGGCACAGCTTTCGGTGAGGGTCACGGCGGTGGCTTCCGATGCGCCTAACAGGTCGAACAGGACCGGTTTTTCGGTGTGGTCGGGCTGGGCGGGATAGCCGGGGGCCGGGCGGATGCCGCGGTAGAGCTCCTTGATCAGCTCGTTGGCACCGAACTCGTTCGGCCGTTCGTAGCCCCAGGCGACGCGGGCGCGGTGGTGGAGCAGTTCGGCGAAGGCCTCCGCGAGCCGGTCGGCGAGCGCCTTGGCCATGATCGCGTTGTAAGGATCGTGCGCGGCATCCAGCTCCGCCGCCCATTCGTCCGCACCGTGGATGCCAACGACGAAGCCGCCGATGTAGTCCTTGCCCGCGCCCTGCGGCGCGACGTAGTCGGACAGCGCCTCGTTCGGCTTGCCGGACTCCTTCTTGATCTGCTGGCGCAGGGTGTGGAAGCGGGTCTTTTCGGAAGTACGATGTTCATCGTTCCAGACCACGATGTCATCGCCGTCGGCGTTCGCGGGGAAGAAGCCGTAGATGCCGCGGGCGGTGAAGCGCTTTTCGGCGATGACCCTCTCTAACAATTCGAGCGCCTCGACGTGAAGCTTGGCGGCCTCTTTCGCGCCTTCCTCGTTCTTGGTCTTCAGCACGCCGGCCTCGCGGTCCCAGACGCCGCGGAGCTCCCAAGCGTGGAAGAAGGGCGTCCAGTCGATGTATTCGGCCAGCTCGCGCAGCGACTGGCTGGCGATCACGCGGGTACCGGTGAACTCGGGAACCGGCGGGGTGTAGCTCGACCAGTCGGTCAGGCGGGCCTTGGAGCGGGCCTCGACGATGCCGATGACCTCCTTCTTCGGACCGCCGGTGAAGGCTTCGCGGGCCTTACGGTGTTTCTCGTTGTTGTCGACGACAAACCCCGCCTTCTGGTCGGGCGAGAGGAGGGAAGTGGTGACCGGCACCGAGCGCGAGGCATCGAGCACGTGGACCACCGGGCCGGAGTAGTGCTGGGCGATTTTGACCGCGGTGTGGGTGGAAGAAGTGGTCGCGCCGCCGATCAGCAGCGGCACGGTGAAGCCGGCTTTTTCCATTTCCTTGGCGACGTGGATCATCTCGTCGAGCGAGGGGGTGATCAGGCCGGAGAGGCCGATGACATCGGCACCGAGTTCCCTGGCTTTCGCGAGGATCTTGTCACAGGGGACCATCACGCCCATGTCGGTGACTTCGAAGCCGTTGCAGGCGAGCACCACGCCGACGATGTTCTTGCCGATGTCGTGGACGTCGCCCTTCACCGTGGCGATGAGGAAGCGTCCGGCCGAGCGGCGGCGACCGGCCAGGGCAACGGCTTCGTCATGGGTCAGGCCGGGCTTTTCCGCGAGGATTTCCTCGATGTCACCGGCCAGGAATTCCGCCTTCTCGGCTTCCATGAAGGGGGTCAGCCAGGCCACCGCCTTCTTCATCACGCGGGCGGATTTCACCACCTGCGGCAGGAACATCTTGCCGGCACCGAAGAGGTCGCCGACCACGCCCATGCCGTCCATCAGCGGGCCTTCGATGACCTTGAGCGGGCGGCCGTATTTCAGGCGGGCTTCCTCGGTGTCGCCGTCGATGAACTTGTCGATGCCCTTGAGCAGCGCGTGTTCGAGCCGCTTCTCGACCGGTGCCTCGCGCCAGCTGAGGTCTTCCTCGATCTTCTTGCCATCGACGCCCTTGAAGCGTTCGGCGAACTCGAGCATCCGCTCGGTGGCATCGGGGCGGCGGTTGAGCAGCACGTCTTCCACGTGCTCGAGCATC
>NEUO01000062.1 GCA_002304315.1 Verrucomicrobiia bacterium Tous-C4TDCM | reverse complement strand
GCTCAGCCGACCACGCCGATCATCCCGAGCACGCCCCAGACTGCGGCGAGGAAGAATCCGATCAGCAGGACGGTGAAAATATAGACGCTGGTGGCGACGTGGCTGCGCTTGGTCATGGCCCGGGGGTTGTAGGTCCGGGGCGGCGGGCTTGCCAAGGACAAAGCCCGCCGGCCGGCGAAGGAGCGTGCCCGACGAAAAAGCCCCTACCGCGCGGGGGCGGCCGGGGCGTTGGATCAAGGGCGGGTCGCCCGGGTCAGTTCTCGTTGCCCTTGACGCGGACGAAATTGCGGTTTCCGGAGATCGGGACCACGGCGGTCATCCGGACGTAGTCGGCGGGCACGCCGGTCTGGTTGCCGGAGGCGGCGGGAACCACCGGGCCAGTCGTCCAGCCACCGGCGAGGTCGTCGTTCTCCTCCAGCACGTAGGTCGCCCCGCTGGTGCGCTGGAGCCAGACGAGCGTCAGGCCCGCGGGACCGGCGGTGGCAGTGACCGGACGCTCGCTGCCGCTGGCGGGCGATGTGCCGAACAGGAACTCGTCCTCGTTGGTCGCGCCGTCACCATCGGGATCGCCACCACGGCTGGTGTCGGAAAGATTGAGGAAGGTCAGGATCCAGGAATCGAATCCGGCGGGCGGGGCGATGTTGTTGTAGTAGACCACCGGTAGCACCTGCTGGACGGCGTTCGGGCCCAGGTTGAAGTTGCGGTCGGGGCTCGTCTCGTAGCCGCCGTTCGGGCCGCCATCGATGTAGAACTTGTAGCCGCCGAAGGCCACTCCCGCGAAGCCGGTCGCGGTATGGCTGCCGGTGTAAACGCCGTCGTTGTCGGGATCGCTCAATAGCACTCCACCGGCGACGTTCCAGCCATTGAACTGACCGATCACGCGGAGGACGCTGCCGCCGGGGGTGAAGTAGCTCTGGCTGGTGGCAACCGTCATGTTCACTTGGAAGACCACCTCGCGCGACTCCGGCGCCGTCACGAGCGGTTCGGGATCGCTGCTGTCCGGAAGAGAGTCGCCGTCGGAGTCAGGGTTGTAGGGGTCGGTGTTGTTGGTCCACTCGGCCTCGTTGTTCACGGTGTCGCCGTCCTGGTCGACGCCGGCCGACAAACCATAGGCGGCAAGGTAAGCGGCCTCGGTATCAAAAACTCTTCGCACGAAGCCGTGGGCCCGCGTGCTGGTGTTGAAGGTGAACCGGTGAATGCCGCTAGCCGTGATGCTGCGGACCATGTCGCCACCGTTCAGGACTGCGATTCCGGCGGTGCCTCCCGCACCCCAGTTCGTCGCCCATGAGCCGGCGGTGAGCTTGTGGGTGATGGTGGACTTCGGCACGGTGAAGCGGTGGTCGAGTGACCACTCGTATTGGCCGGTCAGGCTGGTGCCACCGGCGCTCATCTCATTGGTCGGCACGCTGACGCCGGCGGGATCCCACGCGTTCGGCGTGTTAAAAGTGCCGGGGACGACGATCTTGGCATAGTTGTAAAAGTTGGGATTTCGGACGTATCCGAGAGATCCACTGACTTCCTGGCCGTCGTACGCGCCGTCGCCGTCGGTGTCGAAGATCACCGGGTTGCTGCCGGTGTCCGTGGGGCTGTCGTAGATCCCGTCCAGTGTCTCGACCCCGTCCTTCAGGTCGTCGCCGTCGGTGTCCTCGTCGGTCGGGTCGAGCCCGATGTCGAGGTTGAACTCCTGCTGGTTGGTAAGCCCGTCGATGTCGTAGTCGGTGCCGGCGAGGGCGTCATTTCCCGTGAGTCCGTAGCCCGCGATCCACGTGGCGAAGTCCGCGGTGCCGGGCATGGTGAAGGTCCTCGCGGGGTTCGGAGAGCCGCCCACGGAATCGGTGGTGTAGGACCCGCCCCACCCGGCGACCGACGAGGTGGCGGCCGACAAGGCATCGACCGCGCTGTCGCCGCCACCGCCGCCGCTGGAGTAGATGTCGAAGGAAAACACCTCGCCCGGGTTGAGCCCGAGAGCCGCGGTGGTGGTCACGATGGTCAAGCTGGAAGCGTCCTTGGTGACCGTCGGTGCGATCCCGGTGTTCGCCCACCCGCTGCCGAGCGACCAGACCTGGCCGCCGTTGCCGGAATCGACCCAGGAGGAGACCCAATGGGTCATGCCGCCGGCCATGTTGATCGGGCGGCCCCAGCCGTTGCCGGTCGTCGCACCGCCGGGATTCGAGCGGATGCCGATCATGTATTTCCCCCAGTCGGTGGTGACCGGATTGCCGGAAAGGTTGATTTTGAAGGTGATGCCGGTGCCTGGAGCGTCCACCGTGACATCGACGGAGGTGATGTCGAGATGAGGGTGGATGCCGACGGCGGGGGCGATCTCGCCGGTGGCGTCGGCATAATTCTGGGAGGTCTGGGCGAAGGCGGAGCACGCGGCAAGGCACGTCGCCACAAGGGCTTGGTGGGATTTCATGGGTTCGATGTGGTTTCCGTGGAAACAGGCTTGGGATTGGAGGATTTGACGACAAATCCGGAATTTCACCTGACCAATGTATCCCGACCCGCCGGCGGTTTAAAAGAACGTGGCAGCGCCCGGTGAGCCCGGGCCGCGGTCACGACGCGCGAGCTCACCACAGCCTTCGCTCTCCAACGAAGTCGCCGGAAAGGCCCGTCCTCAGAAGACCGGGTCGGCCAGGATGTCCTCGACCACGGCCATCCGCCCGATCCCTTGGTAGCCACAGGCCAGATCACCCTCGGCCGGGCCGACGAAGCGGCAGCCGTCTTCCCTCAGGCGCGCGACGTTCCGCTGGACTGCGGGGTGCTGCCACATTTTCCCGTTCATGGCCGGGGCGATGAGCACGGGGGTGGTCCGGGGCAGCGCGAGGTAGATGGAAGAGAGCGGGTCGGGCGCGAGACCGTTGGCGAAGTTCCCGATCACGTCCGCACTGGCAGGTGCGACGAGGAAGAGGTCGGCACGATCGGCGAGTTCGATGTGGCCGGGCTTCCAGCTCTGCTTTTCGTCCTCCAAGGTGACCAACACCGGGTTTCGCGTCAGCACCTGGAGGGTCAGCGGCGTGATGAATTCGGTCGCGGCACGGGTCATCACCGCGTGGACCTCGTGGCCGGCTTTGACAAGCTGCGACGCGAGATCGGCGGCCTTGTAGGCGGCGATGGAACCGGTGATGCCGAGGACGATGGTCATGGCGGAGAGTGAAGTGCCAAGAGGGGAAGTGCCAAGTTTGGAAGTTCCAAGTGCCAATAGGAGGTGCGGTTCTCTCGGCGTGGGAGCGCTGGCTTCAGCCGGCGAGGGTTTCCAGGGGGAAAGGCACGCCGGCTGAAGACGGCGCTCCGCCGGAAAGCCGCGAAACGCGGAGACGCTCGCCGATGAGCAGGGATTTGAAGCGCTCGAAGTCTTCCTCGGGGGTCGCGGAGAGCAGACGGTAGCGGTATTCCGGCCAGTGGCTCATCTCGCCGATGGCATTGCGCAGGCGGAGCTCGATGACCTCGTCACTATCGGTGCCGCGGCCGCGGAGACGGCGGGCAAGCTCTGCCTCGTCGGGCGGCATCACGAAGAGATCGACCAGCGCAAGACGGATCGCCGGATCCTGGCAGGCGCGAACTTGGGCCGCGCCTTGGACGTCGATGTCCATCACGACATCGGTCCCCCCGGCGAGTCGTCCCAGCACCTCGCTGCGCAAGGTGCCGTAATGGTTGCCGTGGACCAGCGCGTGCTCGAGGAAGTCCCCGGCGTCGACCTTGGCGGTGAACTCCTCGACGCCGAGGAAAAAGTATTCCTTCCCATGCGTCTCGCCGAAGCGCGGCTGGCGGGTCGTGCAGGAGACGGAGAACTCCGCCTCACCCTCCGCCGCCAGCCGGCGGCAGAGCGTGGATTTCCCGGAGCCCGAGGGACCGGAGACGAGGTAGAGGATGCCGGAACGGCCCATGGGATAGTAGATGGTAGATCGTGGATGGTAGATGACCTGCGGTCTGCTCAGACGCCGGCTTCTTGCTTTTCATCTTCCATCTCCCATCTGCCATCCACCATCTGAGGCTGAGACTCGGAGAGCCCTGAGCGGACCAGCAAGGGCTCGAGCGCGGCATCGCGGCCCATGAAGCGGCGGTAGAGCTCGTCCACGGGCGCGGAGTTGCCCTTCGAAAGGATGTGCTCGCGGAAGGCGGCACCGGTTCCGGGGTCGATCACGCCGTTTTCCTGGAAGCGGGTGAAGGCGTCGGCGTCGAGCACCTCGGCCCACTTGTAGGAATAGTAGCCGGCGGCGTAACCGGTGGGCGAGCTGAAGAGATGGTTGAAGCGGCGCGCCATGCTCGGTGCGTCGGTCTTCAGCGGCACGCGGTAGGTGGAAAGGACCTCGCGGTCGACCTCGTCAAGGTCGCGGCCGGCGTAGCGGTCGAGGTGGATGTGCATTTCCAGGTCGAGCTTTCCAAGCGCGAGCTGGCGCATGAAGGTGATGGCGCCGAGGTAGTTCCGCGCCGCGATCATCCGGTCGAACAGCAGGTCGGGAATCGCCTCGCCGGTCTGGTAATGGCGGGCGAAGAGGTCGAGCGACTGGCGGTCCCAGCAGAAGTTTTCCATGATCTGCGAGGGCAGCTCGACGAAATCCCAAGGGACGTTGGTGCCGGCCAGCGAGCGGACGCTGACGTCGCTGAGCAGGCCGTGGAGCAGGTGGCCGAACTCGTGGAAAATCGTCTCCACCTCGCTGTGGGTCAGCAGCGCCGGCTGGTCGCCGACCGGCGGGGTCATGTTGCCGATGATCAGCCCGAGATGCGGCTCACGGGCCGCGCCGTTGCCACCGGGGTGGCCGGTGAACAGGCAGTTCATCCAGGCACCGCCACGCTTCGATTCGCGCGGATGCCAGTCTGCGTAGAAGGAGCCGAGATGCTCGCCGCTTTTCGCGTCGAGCAGGTCGTAGAACTTCACCTCGGGATGCCAGACTTCCGGAAGTTGGGAGTCGAGAGTGGATGGTTGAGAGTTTGAACCCCGATCAAAATACGCGGCTTCGCGCGGATTGATGGTGATGCCGAAGAGCTTCGTGCAAAGGTCGAACATCCCGCCCATCACGCGGTCGACCGGGAAGTACGGACGCAGCGCCTCGTCATCGAGATCGTATTCCTCCTGCCGCCGCTTCTCGGACCAGTAGGCGAATTCCCAAGGCTGAAGGCCGTCGACGGTGGTCCCGGTCATGCGCGACTTGTAGTCGCAAAGCGCGCCGTATTCGGCGTGCACGACCGGCAGGATCCGATCATGCAGGTCTTCGGTGAATTTCAGCGCGGTCTCGCCGTTGCGGGCCATCCGGCGTTGCAGCGTGAGGTCGGCGAAGTGGCGGTGCCCGAGGAGCGCGGCTTTTTCGCGGCGGAGCTCGAGGATCTGCCAGACCAGCGACGTGTTGTCGTGCTCGCCTTCGGACGCGACCTTGACCGAGGCCTCCCAGACTTGGCGGCGGATGCCGTCGTCGTCGAGATGCTGCATCAGCGGGAACATCGAGGGCATCTGCAGCGTGAAGCGCCAGGCCGGGGCCTCTTCGGTCGCCACGCCCTTGGCCGTGGCGTTCGCCAACGCGGCGGCCTTGGCCGAGGCGGGCAGGCCGGCGAGCTTCGACTCGTCGGTGAGGACCAGGTCCCAGGCGTTGGTCGCGTCGAGGACATGCTCGGAATACTGCTTGGTGAGCTTCGAAAGCTCGGCCTCCACCGCGGCGACGCGGTCCTTCTGATCAGGCGGCAAATCGGCGCCGGACTGGGCGAAGTCGAGCATCGTCTCCTCGACGAAGCGCTTCTCGACCGGCGGCAGCGCGGCGGCGGCGGGCGATTCGCCGAAGGCCTTGAGCACGGCCCACAGCCGCGGGTTCAGCGGGATCGCGGCATAGTGCTCGGAGACTTCCGGCAGCATCGCGTTGAGCGCGGCGCGCTGGGCGGGCTCGTCGCAAACCGAGTCCAGATGCTGGAGCCGGCCCCAGCCGAGGTTGAGCGAGTCGTTGGCCTTTTCAAAGGCGGCGAAGGTGGTTTCGTAGGTCGCCTCGGCCGGCGTCACCTCGCAGACGGCTTCCAGGTTGGCTTTGGCGATTTCCAGCGCGTGGCGGATGTCCGGCTCCACCGCCTCCGGCACGAGCGTGGACCAGCGGACGTGAAAGCTTTCATCGAGAAACGGATGCATGGGCCGTTTCCTAAGGCACGGCGGGGCAGGTGGGAATGTCGAATTTTTGCGAGCGATCCACCCCGTGGCACGTATCCGGTGCCATGCTGACAAGCTCCCGCCTCCCGTTCTTCCTCGCCGCCGCCCTGGTTTCCGGCGCCACCGCCCTGACCGCCGCGCCGCTCAAGCTCCACGGCATTTTTTCAAGCCACATGGTGCTCCAGCGCGACAAGCCGATCGCCGTCTGGGGCTGGGCCGATCCGGGAGACGTGGTTGCCGTGCAATACCCAGAACGAAGACAATTTCGAAGCGCTGTCACGCGCCGGAGGCCCGTACATCCGCGAATCCCAGCGACTCGGTCTGGCGGACGCCGGGGACCCGGAACACACCGCGTTCATCCCGGGCGACGACGTGCAGGTTCCCGGCCTGCATCCCGCGAAAAAAATCGAGCATGGCGATCGGGCGGCGCGCTGGGCGCTTGCGAGAATCTACGGTCTCAAAGGCATGCGTTGGGACACCGCCTCGCTGGTTTCGGCGACGCCGCAGGGCGACGAGATGGTTCTCACGTTTGAGATCCTTGAACGAATCAAGGTGCTCGGCCGGACGAAGAAGTGAATGGCGTCAGAGTCATCCGATTCCCATTCTGTCATCGGTAAAGTGCGATGCCTTGCGCCTGCCCTGCTGCCGGGTTCGCCGGCACAGGACCAGGGGCGGCTCTTCGTGTCGGACGATGGTGGGCTGTGACCACCATCCGAAAGAATCCGCAGCGGGTCGCGTAGGCGCTTTTCATCCCGTCCGGCCACATCTCCCCCACCCGTTCCATCCCAATCCATCCATGAAATCGCTCCTCCACCTCGTTGCCTCCGCTCTTCTTCTATCGCCCCTCGGCGTGGAGGCGAAGCCGCTCAAGGTCTTCATCCTCGCCGGCCAGTCCAACATGGAGGGCCACGCGCGCATCGAGACTTTTGATTACATCGGTGACGACCCCGCCACCGCGCCGCTGCTCAAGATGATGCGGGGTTCGGATGGAAAACCGGCCGTCGCCGACAACGCGTGGATCTCCTACCTGACCGGCCATTACGAAGGCAACGCCAACGGCGAGGGCACCGGCAAGCTCACCGCGGGATACGGTGCCCGGGGCTCCAATCCCACCCAGGACGGCGGCAAGATCGGCCCCGAGTTCACCTTCGGCCTCGCCATGGACGCCGCGCTCGACGAGCCGGTCCTCCTCATCAAGACCGCGTGGGGCGGCCGCAGCCTGAACACCGAGTTCCGCCCGCCCAGCGCCGGGCCTTACGAATTCAGCGAGGCGCAGATCGAGCAGATGAAAAAGCAGGGCAAGGACGTCGAGGCGGAGAAGGCCAAGAAGGCGAAGGAAACCGGCCGCTTCTATCAACTGATGGTCGACCACGTGAAAAGCGTGCTCGCCGATCCCAAGCGCGTCTGCCCGGCCTACAATCCGGCCGATGGCTATGAAATCGCCGGCTTCATCTGGCTCCAGGGCTTCAACGACCTCGTGGACGGCAACACGTATCCCAACGGACCCGATGGCAAAACCCGGGATTACTCGAAATACGGCGAGTGGCTGGCCGATTTCATCCGCGACGTGCGCAAGGACCTCAAGACCCCCAAGATGCCCTTCGTCATCGGCGTGCTCGGCGTGGACGGCCTCGATGCGAAGGAAGGCACCGTCGCCTTCCGCAAGGCCATGGCGGCTCCCGCATCACTGCCTGAATTCAAAGGCAACGTCGCCGCCGTGGAAACCGCGCCCTTCTGGGCGGAGGAACTTGACGCCATCGACCAGAAGCGCGCCAAGTTGAAGCAGATGGGTCACTTGCTCAAGGTCAAGGCCAAGGGACATCCCAACGCGGACGGCTCGATGGACGAGGCCCAACAGAAGGAATACCTCAAGAAATACGAAGCCGAACTCATCAGCCCCGAAGAAGCCGCCAAGTGGACCCGCGGCGCATCCAACGCCGGCTATCACTACCTCGGCTGCGCCAAAACCTTCGCCCTGATGGGCAAGCATTTCGCCGAAGCGAATCTGGAAATGATGAAGGGACGGTAATCCCGCGCACCGGTCGCTTTCCGGGGTCCCACGGGCAAACGCCCCATCATTCTCCCCACTTGCTCCTGCGGATGAAGTTTCCGCAACAAAGGCGCGTAATCAGGGTTCATTACTCCTTCATGCACAAGCCCTCGCAACTCCTCTCCACCCTGCTGGCCGCGCTGACCGTCGGCTGGCTGCCAGCAACCCTTCACGCCGGGGATGGCTACTACACCGGCGAGCCCGTCTACGAGCTGCGACCCAAGCCCGAGTCACACAAGGATATGGGCCACATCGGGCCGACCGGCATCCTCGCCTTCGTGGATGTCGGCGTGGTGGTAAAGATCGAGGGTGCCCGCAAGGGCAGCCCCGCCGAGGGCAAGGTGGAAGCCGGTGAGGTGATCCTGGGCGTCAACGGCCAGCCGCTCAAGGGCCTCAATCCCTTCGTGGTTCTCGGCAAGGCGATCACCAAGGCGGAGGCCGGCGACGGCAAGCTGGTCTTCGATCTGCAAACGAAATCGGGCGCGCGCCAAGCCACCATCGCCATTCCGGTGATGGGTGCCTATGGTTCCAACTGGCCGCTGGATTGCCCGAAGTCGGCCAAGATCGTCGACCTGGCCGCGACCTTCTACAGCAAGCACGTCAGCGAGTCGGACGACATGGCTATTCCGATCGCCCTGCCCTGCCTGTTCCTGCTTTCCACCGGCGACGATGCCCACCTGCCCGTGATCAGGAAACACCTCCAGAAGTTCATCGATCAACCCAACAGCATCGGCGACAACACCTGGAACAACGGCTACAACGGCATCCTGTTGGCCGAGTACTACCTGCGCACCGGCGACAAGGACGTGCTGCCCTTGGTGCAGGCCATCTGCGACGACGCCAGGAAGCGCCAGAACTTCGACAGCGCGTGGAAACATTGGGGCTCGGACATCAATCCCTCCTACGTCGCCGGCGGACTGATGAACCCGGCGAGCACGCAGGTACTCACCTCGCTGCTGCTCGCCAAGGAGTGCGGCGTGAATGTCGATGAGAAGACGCTGACCAACGCGCTGCGCTACTTCTGGCGCTTCGTCGGCCACGGCGGCGTGCCCTATGGCGATCACCGCGCCGAAGGCGGCATCGGCTCCAACGGCAAGGACGCGATGATTGCCGCCGCCATGCAGGTGGCGATGGGCGCAAGGGGCGACACCTCGATCTATGCTTCCGCCCGCGACTACCAGAGCCTCGCCACCTTGGACTCTTATCCCGGCATGATCATGGGTCACGCCGACAATGGCCGTGGCGACGGCATCTGGCGCGGCGTGGCTTCCAGTTACCTGTTCGAGAAGAAGCACGAACGCTTCCGCGAGGTCATGGACAACACCACTTGGTGGTATGACCTCTCGCGCTACGACGACGGCGCCATGGGCTTGGCGAGCTGTCATAAGTTCAACGATGCGGGATCCGGCGCCGCCGCCGCGATGATCTACACTTCGCCGCGCAAGGCCCTGCGCATTCTGGGTGCCGCGCGCTCCAAGCACGCGAAGGATTTTGAATTGCCCGTACGTCTCTGGGGCAACGATACCGATCTCGCCTTCCACAGCATCGAACCCGCCGCCGATTACGGCAAGCATGGCGCGGAGATGCCCACAGAGCGCATCATGCGCCTGATCGGCACCGCCTACAGCGGTGGCGAAGTGGCCGAGAACCCGGACTGCATTTCACTCGATCAACTGCAACGACTGGTGCGCCAGCATGGTTACAAGGCGCGCTGCCAGGCGGCGAAGGCACTGCGCATCAAGGGCGAAATCAAGATGCTCGAAGCACTTCTGCAAGATCCCGATCCGCGCCTGCGCCGCGCCGCACTCGATGGCATCAACGACTGGAATTACTACTTCGGCCCTGGCAAGGAAACGCTGGCCGCCGAAAGCTTTACCCCGCAAATGATCGAGTCCATCAGCGCCATGGTCTCCAATCCAAAGGAATCGACCTACGTCGCCGAGGGTGCCTTGTTCGCCATCTCCTTGATGCCGGTCGAAGCGGTCGGAAAAAGAATCGATGCCATCATGCCCTGGACCAGGCATTCCGACTGGTGGCTGCGTGAGGCCTCCTTCACCGCGCTCCAAAGCCTTGAGCGCGACCCCGCGCTCTACACCAATGTGGTGCCCACCCTGACCAAACTCATGGTGGAGGAAGGCCACACGATGCCGCGCCGGAGGATGAACGAGGCCTTGGCCGACTCCCTGAAGAAATTCGGATCCAAGAGTGCGATTGGTCAGGAGCTTGCGAAGGGTTTTGATGCGGCCGTCTCTGAAACCGAACTCATCGAAGGGCCCCGTTCACGCGAAGGTAAATACAACATCACCCACGCCATCGCCATGGCGACAAAAGTCGCACCCGAAACCACGCCTCAACTCGCAGAGTTGCTGGCCGATCGCGGTTTGGAGCTACTCGACGACAAGGAGCTGATGCAAATCATGCATGGCGGACGCGGCCTGGCCGGAATGCTCGAAGTTCACGACAAGCTCGAGGGCGACGCCCGCGAGCAACTCGCAACCGTGCTCTTTGAGAAATACCGCCCGGAGCTCACCAAGAGGCTCAAGGCTGGAAAGGGCGACGACACCAAGATGATCGATGCGCTTCTGGGCGTCATCCAGTTCCGCGATTCCGACGCCGGCTGGAAGATCCTCGGCATACCGTCGCAAACGCAACGCGTGTGGCATTATCTGTCCTTTGAGCCCACCGCGGAAAAGGACATCCTAGCCAAACGCGAAGGCAAACGCCATCGGAAGGTCACCCTGCCTGCCGGCACCGGGGATTGGTACATGCCTGATTACAACGCCGGCAGCTGGCAGAGCGGCCCGGCGCCCATCGGCAAGGGCGGCCATCCACGCGCACCCAAGAACCTGAAGCATGCCTCGCCTTGGGGCGACGGGGAGATCCTGCTGGCTCGCACCACCTTCGAACTCGATGCCGTCGACTATGACCTCTACCGTCTGCGCACGGTCTGCACCCAAGGCTTCGACGTCTACCTCAACGGCGAGAAGATCCAGAGCTACGCCGCGTGGGCGGATCCCGGTGAGAACCGAGAGTGGCCCATGGCCCCAAGGGATGCCGCGCTTCTCAGGAAGGGCACCAACACCATCGCGATCTACACCACGCTCGTCTACCCCTCCTCCCAGAAACCGAAATGGAAGGACGAGGTCTTCGGTCACGTGAATTGCTACATTGAGGGTCTGCGCAAGGAAGACCTGTATTGATTCCGGCTTCGCCGGAGTCATCAGTCATCAGTTAGAAATCAGAAATCATCGGGTTGCGCCTAAGCGCGGATCGCAGAACCGCAGCGCAGCTGCGCTCATCGTCAACCATCCATTGCCCACACCCGCCATGAAGATAGTCGTCATTCTCCCGGTGATTTTGCTCGGCGCATTTTCCGACGCGCAGGCCGCCCCGGACCCAGCGCCCCGGCCCAACGTCGTCATCCTCCTCACCGACGACCAAGGCACGCTCGATGCCGGATGCTACGGCTCGGCGGACTTGCAGACGCCGCACATGGACGCGCTGGCTGCAGCGGGTATCCGCTTCACGCAGGCTTACGCGCACACCGTTTGTTGCCCATCGCGCGCGGCGCTTTTCACCGGGCGACATCCGCAGCGCGGCGGCGTGCAGAACTGGACGCAGGGTGACCGGCATGGGAGCGACTCGCGCAATTTGAATATGGCGGCGGAGGAACTCACCCTCGCCGAAGTGATGAAATCCGCCGGCTATCGCACCGCGCTGTTTGGCAAATGGCACCTCGGCGCCAAGCCCGGCCACGGGCCGCTGGACCAAGGGTTCGAGACCTACTTCGGCCATCTCGGCGGCTTCATTGACAACTACCGGCACTTCTTTCTGCACGGACGCGGCTACCACGACATCTACGAGGGAAATGAGGAGTTGTTCCGACGCGAGGAATACTACCCGGACTTGCTGACCGAGCGCGCCGTGCAGTTCATCGAGGCCAACAAAGCCGCGCCTTTCTTCATGACGGTGGCGTTCAACCTGCCGCATTATCCCACGCAGCCGAGCGCCAAATTCAAAGACGCCTATCCTGATATGCCGATGCCGCGTCAGGCGTATGCGCGGGTCATTTCCACCGTGGATGAGCAAATCGGCCGGGTGCTCGGCAAGCTGGATGCGAGCGGTCTGCGGTCCAACACCATCGTCATCCTGATGAGCGACAACGGCCATTCCACCGAGAACTCCGCAGGCATCACCGTCGAGAATCACAGCAGCGGCTACCCGCGCGGGCACTACTACCTTGCCCACGGCGGCGGCGGGAACACCGGGAAATGGACCGGCCAAAAAGCAACCTTCCTCGAAGGCGGCATCCGTGTGCCGGCGATCATCCGCTGGCCGGCAAAACTTCCGCCGGGCCAGACCCGCGATCAAACCGTGACGATCATGGATTGGTTCCCAACTGTGCTCGAACTTTGCGGGATCAAAGCGGAGGCGAGTGCGCCCAAACTTGACGGCCGGAGCATGGCCAGCGTCATCGCCGATCCGAAAGCGGCGAGCGCCCATGATGTGTTGCACTTTGGATGGGCCAAGGACTGGGCCGTTCGCCGGGGCGACTGGAAATTGATCGGCAAGTTCGACAACAAGACCAGCACGATGCGCCATTCATTGCATAACCTCGCCGAACCCCAACCCGAGGTGAAAGACCATGCCAGTGAGCATCCGGAGATCGTCAGGGAACTCACCGCCTTGCATGAGGCGTGGGCGAATGAAGTGGAGTTGAAGTCAACTGGCGGATAGCACATTCAAAAATGAAAATCATCACCATCTGCCTTCTCGCCCTGTCGCTGGTTTGCGCCGCAGCCGACAAACCCAACATCGTGGTCATCATGGCGGACGACCTTGGCTGGCGGGACCTCCGCTGCTACGGGAATACGAAACTGGACACGCCGGCGCTGGATCAGTTGGCCGCGGAAGGGATGCGCTTCACGAGCGGGTATGCGGCTTCGCCGGTTTGCACGCCGACTCGTGCGGCGATGATGACCGGGCAGTCTCCGGCGCGATTGCGGATCACCAATCACGCGCCGGGAAATGGTGCCGGCTTTGCGCTGAAGGACTCGCCATTGCAAGAGGCCGAAAATTTACGCCATCTCCCGCTCGCATCCGTGACGATTGCCGAACGGCTCTCGGCGGCTGGCTACGCGACGGCGCACATCGGCAAGTGGCATCTTTCCTACAAGGCGCGTGACGAGCAAGGAGTCGCGGAGAAGGATCTTCGCCCGGACAAGCAAGGTTTTGCGCTCAATGTCGGCGGTCACTCCGGCGGCGGTCCGCCGAGCTACTTCGCGCCTTATCGCAATCCGACATTGGTGGACGGGACGGACGGTGAATACCTGCCGGAACGGCTCGCCGACGAGGCCATCGCCTTCATCCGTCAGCATCGGAGCGGACCTTTCTATCTGAACTGGTGGCCATTTTCCGTGCATTACCCGATGCAGGCGCGCGAGGAAACGATCGCAAAATACCGTGCGCGTGGTGACATCAAAGACCCGGTCTATGCCGCGATGATCGAGGACATGGACACCGCCATCGGACGCTTCCTCAAGGCGCTCGACGAGGCCGGTCTGCGCGACAACACGCTGGTCATTTTCAAGTCGGACAACGGTGGCTACAGCGGCGACAACCGTCCGCTTCGTGGCCTCAAAGGAATGCTCTACGAAGGCGGCATCCGCGTGCCGTGGATCGTCCGCTGGCCGTGCAAAGTAAAACCGGGCACCACCAATTCCACGCCTGTGATCAGCATGGACTGCTACCCGACCCTGCTTGAAGCCGCCGGTCTGCCCCCGACGCCGGACCACCCGCTCGACGGCAAAAGCCTCTTGCCGTTGCTCACGCAATCGCCGGGCTTTGGGCGCGATGCCCTCTACTTCCACTATCCCAATTACGCCTTTCACAAACAGAACCGCCTCGGCAGCGCCATTCGCGAAGGCGAATACAAACTCATCAAAAACTACGACGACGATTCGCTGGAGCTTTACGAGCTGACGAGCGACTTCAGTGAGAAAAACAACCTCGCCACCCAATCTCCCGCGCTCGCCAAACGCCTCGCCGAAAAGCTCGACGCGTGGCTTCGGGAAAGCGGCGCGCGCTTCCCCGTGAAAGCGCAGGCGAAATAGCAAATTCCTAACAGTCACTCTATGAAATACATCCTGCCCATCATCGCGGCCCTGCAACTGGCACCGTTACCTGCCGCGGATGTACCAGCCCGGAGACCGAACATTCTCTTCATCATTGCCGATGACGCCTCGTCTCACTTCGGCGAGGCCTACGGCTGCAAGTGGGTGAAAACTCCGCACATCGACGGACTCGCCCGCAAGGGACTGGTGTTCGACAACGCCTACACGCCGACAGCCAAGTGCACCCCGTCGCGCTCGGCCATCCTGACCGGGCGCAATCCATGGCAACTCGAGGAGGCCGCGAATCACCAGTCGCAGTTCCCCGTAAAGTATGTCGCATTCAGCGAGGCGCTTGGCCAGTCCGGCATCTCCGTCGGCGGGGGCGGCAAGATCTGGGGACCGGGGTCCGCCCTGACGGCCGAGGGCAAACCGCGCACATTCGGATTCAACGAGGAAGGAAAAGGAAAGGGCTTCGAAACGTTTCTGGAATCGCGCCCCGCCGGAAAGCCCTTCTTCTACTGGTTCGGCAGCCATAAGCCGCATCGCAACTACAAGAAGGATTCCGGCATCGCTGCGGGCAAGAAGACCTCCGACATTGATCGTGTGCCGGGCATCTGGCCCGACAACGAAACTGTTAGACGGGACATACTGGACTACGCGTTGGAAGTCGAGGGATTCGACGAGCAGGTGGGCACACTGCTGCAGGCGCTCGAAGCCAGTGGCGAAGCGGCCAACACCCTGGTGATCGTTACCTCGGACAATGGCATGCCCTTTCCCCGCTCGAAGGGCCACAACTACGACATCTCGAACCGCGAACCGCTCGTCGCGTGCTGGCCGGCGGGGATCGCGAAACCGGGGCGCCATGTCACCGAATTCGTCAGCTTCATTGATCTTGCGCCAACCTTCCTCGAGTTGCTAGGCGTGGACGGCGCGAAGGCCGGCATGTCGCCGATCACAGGCCACAGCTTCGCCAACTTGCTGCGGGGAGAAGCCGATCCGTCGCGCAATTCCGTGATCCTCGGCCGTGAACGGAATAACGCGAAGGCACGGCCGGGAACGACCTCAGGCCTCGGCTATCCCGTGCGCGCAATCCGCCAAGGCGATTTTTTCTACATCCACAACTTCGCCCCGGACCGCTGGCCGTGCGGCGACCTCAAACTCGGCCTCAAGGACACCGATGGCAGTCCGACGAAATCGTTGATCGACGAACTCGGCGAGGGAGACCGCTTCTGGCAGATGTCCTTCGGCAAGCGTCCGCAGGTTGAGCTCTTCGATTTGGCGAAGGATCCCGACTGCATCCACAACCTCGCTGAAGATGAGGCTTACAAGACGAAGGCGGCCGCGTTGCGCGAAAAGCTCTTCGATGAACTCAAGAAGCAGAGCGACCCGCGTGTGCTCGGCAACGGCGATGTCTTCGACAACTACGATTCGGCAGGTAACAAGAAACCCAAACAGAAGGGTGCGAAATGAACATTCCAGCCGCTGGTGAGGCCGTCAAGGAACCACCGGGAAACACACTCATGCAAACCAACCACTTTCGAAAGGCCTTCGCTGCCCTTGCCGCCGCTCTGCTGTGCAGTCTGGCGGGCGTCGCGCATGCGGCTCCCTCCACCCTGCAGCTGGCGAAACTGTTCAGCGACAACATGGTCTTGCAACAGGAGAAGCCCATCCGTATCTGGGGCTTCGATGCGCCCGGGACGGACGTGACCGTCACGCTCAACGGGCAGTCGCAGCAGGCGACGCCCGACAAGGAGGGCGCGTGGCGCGTGGCGCTGCCGGCGATGAAGGTTGACGGTAAGAAGCACACATTTCCTGGCACATGTTCGCCCGCAACAACCTCGTCAACAGCGAGGGCCTGCCCGCGTTCCCATTCCGGACGGATGACCACAAGAACCCAAAGGAACGTTTGAGACGAACCGACAACCCGCTTGCTTGGCGGAACCCTCTTCCCTGAAAACTTAATACTTAAAACCAGCAGACTCTTCTCCCACCATGAAACCCACCGCCGCATTTCTAACATCCGCACTTCTCGCAATCACCATCGCGGAAGCCAAACCCCTCAAAGTCTTCATCCTCGCCGGCCAGTCGAACATGGAAGGCCACGCACGCATCGAGACGTTTGATTACATCGGTGACGACCCCGCCACCGCGCCGCTGCTCAAGATGATGCGCGGTGCGGATGGCAAACCCGCCGTCGCCGACAACGCGTGGATCTCCTACCTGACCGGAGAGCACGAAGGCAATGCCAACGGCGAGGGCACCGGCAAACTCACCGCGGGATTCGGTGCCAGAGGTTCCAATCCCACCCAGGACGGCGGCAAGATCGGCCCCGAGTTCACCTTCGGCCTGACCATGGATGCCGCGCTCGAGGAGCCGGTGCTCCTCATCAAGACGGCCTGGGGTGGCCGCAGCCTCAACACCCAGTTCCGCCCGCCCAGTGCCGGCCCCTACGCATTCAACAAGGACCAACTTGATCAGATGCAGAAGCGGGGCAAGAACATCGAGGAGGAAAAGGCAGAGCGGGCAAAGGATACGGGCCGCTTTTACCGCTTCATGGTCGATCACGTGAAAAGCGTGCTCGCCGATCCCAAGCGTGTCTGCTCGGCCTACAATCCGGCCGACGGCTATGAAATCTCCGGCTTCATCTGGCTCCAGGGCTTCAACGACCTCGTGGACGGCAACACCTACCCCGAGGACGCGGATGGCGTCAGGGATTACTCGGAATACAGCAGGTTGATGGCCCATTTCATCCGCGACGTGCGCAAGGATCTGGACTCGCCCAAAATGCCCTTCGTCATCGGCGTGCTCGGCGTGGGCGGCCTGGATGCGAAGGGCAACGTCATCGCTTTCCGCAAGGCCATGGCCGCTCCCGCGTCGCTGCCGGAATTCAAAGGCAATGTCGCCGCCGTGGAAACCGCGCCCTTCTGGGCGGAGGAACTCGACGCCATCGACGAAAAGCGCGGCAAGGTCAAACAGATGGCTCGTTTGCTGAAGGTGAAGAACAAGAACAGCCCGAACAAAGACGGCTCGATGGACGCGGCGGCGCAAAAGGAATACCTCAAGAAGTACGAGTCCGAACTCATCAGTCCCGAGGAAGCCGCCAAGTGGACCCGCGGCGCGTCCAACGCCGGCTATCACTACCTCGGCTGCGCCAAAACCTTCGCGCTGATGGGGAAAAACTTCGCCGAAGCCAACCTTGCGATGATGAAGGGAGCGATACGATGAAGAAGACGTTGATTGTAGGGTTTTGGTTGTTGGTCACTGCTCTGGCGCACGCCGGGGAGCGGGTCGGGCTGTGGCCGGAGGGTAAGATCCCGAATTTCCAGACCCAACAGATCGCGGCAACCACCCGGGAGGTGAAAGCGCCGGGATTCAAGGCCGCGGAGCATGCCATGCCGTATCTGGACTGGTATGAGGCTCCTGCGGAGAAAAACGGCGGATGCATGTTGCTCATTTCCGGTGGCGGTTATCAGAATTGCTGCGATGGAGAGTGGATTGACCGGGCCGCGCAAAAGCTCACCGGGCTCGGGTTCGTTTGCGTGAGCCTCACCTACCGGACGCCGCGCCCCCAGGGACTGCCGATCTATCAGAGCGCTTGGGAGGACGGTCAACGCGCCGTCCGGCTCGTCCGCAGCGAGGCACAGAAACGCGGGTTCGACCCGGAGAAGATCGGCTCGCTCGGATTCTCCGCGGGGTCGCACCTGACGGTCCTGCTCGCGACGAGCGCACTCACGCCGGCTTACGGGGCGCTTGACGGACTCGACCAGCTTCCGTGCCACGTCAACTGGGCGGTGCCGGTCTACACCGCCTACGCGCTCACGGACGGACTCACCGGCCCCAACACGCGCGATGGCGACGCGATCGACGTCAAGCTCTCGGACGTGTTCAAGTTCGACGCGAAGACCTGTCCGATGGCGCTCTTCCACGGTGGAACGGACGCCTATTCACCGAACGGCTCCACACAGATCTACCGCCAGCTCCGGAGGATGAAAATCCCGGCCGAGATCCATCTCTTCGCGGACCGTCCCCACGGTTTCATGGGCGACCCGGGCAAGGGCGAGGATGGCACCGCCTACGACCACTGGTTGGATCGTGTCGCCGAATTCCTCCGCCAGATGAATTTTGACGGTCGTCTCGGTGCGGAAGAGGATCTGATGGCCCGATACGCGAAGGACGACGGGCGCGGCGAATACCACAAGCAAGCGCTTTGGCCGGAGGGCAAAATGCCGGATGAGCAGAAGAAGCAGTGCCAGCCTTATCTCGAGTGGCACCTGCCGAAGGAACTCAAGACGAAGGCGATCCAGATCATCTATTCGGGCGGTGCCTATGGCGGCAATGACCCGGACGGATTCGAAGTCGCGCCGGCCCGGCGTTACCTCAATGAAAAGGGCATGACGGTGGTGACGGTGAAATACCGCACGCCGCGTCCGCAGGGCGGACTGGCGAAACACACGACGGCGTGGCAGGACCTGCAGCGCGCCATTCGGATCGTCCGCAGCGAGGCTGCGGCGAAAGGGCTCGATCCCGACCGCATCGGCATCATGGGTTCCTCGGCCGGCGGCCATCTGACGCTCATGGGCGCAACCAGCTCGAAAAGCCGGTCCTATTCGCCGATCGACGATCTCGACAAGCTTCCCTGCAACGTGCGGTGGGCGGTTGCGATCTATCCGGCCTACGCGCTCACGGATGGAGCGGATTCCCATAATGCCAAGGGCGGCAATGAAGACGACGCGAGGCTCGTCCCTGAGTTCTCGTTCGACCTCGCGACGTGCCCGATGCTGTTCATCCACGGCGATGCGGACGGTTGGGCGGCGATGAATTCGGTGAAATGCTGGGAGCAGCTCCGCCGGATGGGAATCCAGTCCGATCTCCACACGCTGGTCGGACGCGGGCACTGCTTCCAAAGGAAGGCCGCCCCGGAGACGGGCAGCTACACTTGGATGGGGCGCATTTGGGAATTCATGAACCACGAGGGGTTCAACAAGTAGACAAGGGTTCCGTTCGTTTCGTTGTTCCGAGGATTCACCGCATCGATTGCAGAATCGCTCCTTGCGCCTGCCGGTAAAATTAGACACTGTCTCACCATGAGCACGGGAACCACCGCGACCCTCAAAAAGTGGGGCAACAGCATCGGCCTGGTCCTCCCGGCTGGGATTGCCAAGGCCACCCACCTGGCGTCCGGCACCCGCGTGGAGATCGATGTCACCGACGGCGCGCTGGTCATCCGCAAGGCTGCCGGGCAACCACAGCTTGAAGATCTTTGCTCAGGCATCTCCGCGGAGAACCTCCATTCCGAAGCGGATTGGGGCAGCCCGCAGGGGAAGGAAGTCTGGTGAAAAAGGCCGCCTACATCCCGGAGCGCGGCGATGTCGTGTGGACCGATTTCAACCCGCAGGCCGGTCGGGAACAGGCCGGCAAGCGGCCGGCCCTGGTGCTTTCTCCCAAGACCTACAACGCCAGGACGGGCCTGGCAGTGATGGTCCCGATCACCAGCCACGTGAAAGGCTACCCCTTCGAAGTCGCGATCCGGATCAAGTCCGTCAAGGGAGTCGCCCTCGCCGATCACCTCAAGAACCTCGACTGGCAGGTCCGCGGGGTGAAATACGTCGGCTCCGTAGCCCCGGCGGCCCTCGCGGAGGTCACCACCAAAGTCTCGCTCCTGCTGAGCCTCTGAAGCTGCCCATGCCTCAGGACCTCCTTTCGGCGGTTCACTTCGATGTTCGATGTTGAGCGTTCGATGTTCTCCCTCTGACAATGTCCCCGCGCCCCCTCCACCGCTGGAAATCCTTCTGGCTCGGCCTGCTGGTTCTCGCCTTTCTCGGCTGGGCATGGGTGCGTTCAACACATCACATGGATTACGTTTCCTACAAAACCTCCACCTCCTCGATAACATGGGCGGCTGGCACGGGATTCGGTGCGGTGCTTTTGGGTTGGTCGGATGATCCGTTCGCACCGGATGGCCTGAGCTTCAGTTCCTATCGGTCAAACCCGGCTTGGGGAAGCACCTGGTTTCCGGAAGCAATCCTCCTCGATGGGGGCGCGGACGAAAGTTGGCAAAATTTCAGTATTGCCTACTGGTTCCTCATCCTCCTCTTCCCCTTCCCTTGGGCCGGCTTCCTCCTCTGGCGCATCCGGCGGATGAGACGCGTCGGGGAAATGCCACCATCGGTGGAAGATTGAGCGCTCCCCTGATCGGGCGATGAGGCAAAAAGCCGACATGGCATTTGATCCCGGGAGGGATCGCAGCACAAGTCGCCGGGGGTCGAGCGGAGCGACCACCCCCGGGACCTTTTTTGGCAGGATCCCGGCTCCCCGGAGGGGTGCCAGCCGTCTTCACCTCACCGCGGCGTGATGGGCGGCCCGGCTGCGATCCCTTCCGGGATCGAGGATCATTCGGAGTCTTGTGATACCGGGGGTGGTCGCTTCGCTCGACCCCCGGCTACTTCCGCTTTGATCCCTCGCGGGATCATGAGGCCGAAATACCGAAGCGCCGAAACACCGTCTTCTCCCTGCAGTTGGCCTTCGCGAAATTTCCAATCACTTCTTGGTTCCGGCTGCCGGCTCACGATCCCGGCATCTCCGCCGCCGCCCGCCGGCTGAGCCGGGCTTTCCGCCGCTGCGAACTCGCGAGTGCTGCGAGCCATGCCGGAAGGTAAATGAGGAGAAGAGTCCAGTAAGCGACGACGAGATTGAAGCCTTGGAGACCCGTCCTCCACTTGATCGCGGGAGGTAAAAGGGGATCCACTTGTTCTGGACCGCAGGTGTCCTGCCGAATGACGAATCCAGGCTTTCCGGGAGGAGGCAAGGCTTGGTAGGCGATGAAAATGTGCCGGCCGTTATCGCGGAGGCACATCCAACGGTCGGTCCCCGCCCAGATGAGGTCCATACCTCTCCGCGGGTAGGCGAACCAGCTCCACAGCAAAAACACCAGCCCGGGAATGCCGAGCCAGAAGAGCCGGGAGCAGTACCACGGGCGGATCATCGATTCCCGACGACTACACGGGCCGCGCCATCACGGGTCGAGCAGGTTTTCCGGCTGACGGACATGCGGGCTTGAGTGGCACGGCGGACGCTGACTAGGCTGCGCAACCAAGATGCGAGCCCCACCTGCCGACTGGATCCTCCGCGGCGACCCTTTCCATTCCAATGAAAAGGGCCGGGGCCATCCCTTTCCTGCCATCCTCGAACACCTGATCCACCAGCGCGGGCTGCCGGTCGGGGAAAATCTCGAGTCTTTCCTGCGTCCGAAACTCCGCGACCTGGGCGACCCCTTCGAGATCGGCGAGATGCGGGAGGGCGTGGAGCGCATCCTCCAGGCGATCGACCGCGGCGAACACGTCTGCATTTACGGCGACTACGACGTCGATGGCGTGACCTCGATCGCCGTGATGCGGCGGATGCTGCACGCCTACGGGCTGGAGCCGCGCCATTTCATCCCGCTTCGCAGCAGCGAAGGCTACGGCCTGAGCAAGGCCGCCCTGGAGCGCTGCATGCGCGAAGGCCCGAAGCCGGACCTCTTGATTGCGGTGGATTGCGGCACGGTGTCGATCGATGAGATCGCCGGGCTGCGGGCGGACGGGATCGATGTGATCGTGGTCGATCACCACGAACCGAGCCAACGCGGGCGACCCGACGTGGTCGCGCTGGTCAATCCGAAGTACGGCGGCGGTCCGGCCTACATGTGCGCCGCCGGGGTCTGCTTCAAGCTGGCCCACGCGATGATCAAGACGCGCCCGGTGCCGAATTTCGATCTCAAGGAGCTGCTCGACCTGGTGGCGGTGGCGACCATCGCGGACATCGTGCCGATGATCGGCGAGAACCGCCTGCTGGTCCGCCACGGCCTCAAACGGCTGCCGCAGACGCTCAATCCCGGCCTCCAGGCGCTGCAGGAAGTGTCCGGGATGAACGGCAAGGCGACCTCGATGGACGTCGGCTTCCGCATCGGCCCGCGCCTCAACGCCGCCGGCCGGATGGACGTGCCGGAAGACGCGCTGGCGACCTTGTTGACCGATTGCAAGCGGCTGGCCCGCAGTCTCGCGGAGAAGCTCGACGAGTACAACAAGCGCCGCCAGACCCACGAGACCCAGATCCGCCGCGAGGCCATGGAGATGCTCACGGCGACCTTCGATCCGGCGCGCGACCCGGTGATCGTGCTCGGTTCTCGGAGCTGGCATCCTGGCGTGGTGGGGATCGTCGCGTCGCGGCTGATGCGGCAGTTTCACAAGCCGACCTTCATCATCGCGATCGATGCGGAAGGCGTCGGCAAAGGGAGCGGTCGCAGCATCGAAGGCGTCTCGCTGGTCCAGGCGATCAACTCCTGCCGCGGCCACCTGATCGCTGGCGGTGGCCACGACATGGCGGCCGGGCTTTCGATCGCGGAGGACAAGCTGGATGTCTTCCGCGCCGACTTCGCCGCCTATGTGCTGAACAACACCGTGGCCGAGCAGCGGCAGCCGAAGCTGAAGGTCGATGCCGAGATCACCTTCGACCAGCTATCGCTCGAGTTCCTCACCGACTACGAACTGCTCCAGCCCTTCGGCAACGGCAACCCGCAGCCGATCTTCATGGCCCGCGGCGTCCACCTCAGCCGCCCGCCGGTGCACATGAAAAACCAGCACCTGCGGCTGAACCTGCGGCAAGGCTACGCCGAACAGGACGCGGTGTTTTTCGGCGGTGGCGAGGTCGCGCTGCCGGATCCGCCGTGGGACATCGCGTTCACCATCGACCGCAACACCTTCCGCGGGCGGACGACCTTGCAGATCATCATTCAGGACGTGCGGGCGGCGCGGTAAAGGTAGGGTCGGACGCCGTCGGCCGACCGGAGCATTACCCGACAGCCCGCTTCATCTCGAGGGAAATCACCGGCCCTCCCGGTGCTTCGCGGAGAAGCTACCGGAGGTTTGGCGGAATGGATTGGACCGTTCGCGCGGACTAAAGATCCGCGGTCCAGTAACTTCCAGGGTTACGACCGGCCTTCGCCGAGGAAGCCATCCAGCCGCAACGTCAACCCCGGCAAACACGCCGGCACGATCGTCTCATGCTCGCCCAAACGATAGATCCCCTCCGGCTGGCTCGGATCCGCTTGCAGCAAGTAGCGCTCGATCAGATCGCTTTCCGGATCGAT